>NZ_CP046622.1:313437-626875 GCF_009755665.1 Variovorax paradoxus | reverse complement strand
ACTTCGTGTTGACGGCAGTCCGCCAGCATGCCACCCAAAACATCCAGGGCCGTGACGGGGAGATCCTCGACCTGCAGCTGCGCCTGCACCGACGTGCCGGCGACGCGAAGCTCGGCCGGCGCCGAGGGAAGCCGCCTCCCCGGAAAAAAGAACCCCGCGTCGACCGCATCGAGAAAGACGCGAATGCGCCGCTCCACGAGCTCCACCGCTCCCTCGGGACCGCGCTCCAGCGTGGCCTGAAGCAGGACCGGGCCGCTGTAGCGCTCAGACGAAGAAACGTCGAAGCCAGTCATGCGCATCCTCTTCGGACATTGCATCAATCAGCAGCTCATCCAGAGCTTCGTCGGTCGCGCGCACGGGCCCGACGAGCCGACCCACGGCATGGTAGGCCGGCAACAAATCCTCGCGGTTCACGTCACCCAGTTTCGGTGCCTCACCCGCGCGAAGGATCACGCCGCCCTGGCCGAGCGAAAGCACCGACACCTCTGCAGGCGCATTGCTCGCCAACGCATCGGGTCCGCCCAGGGCAGCCACAAATTCAGCACCGAGGAACGTGAGCCAGTTGACCGCCACCACGCCTCGATCGACCGCATTCGACAAGCAGACAGCGTCGCCATAGCCAAGACCCGGGTGACGACGATGCAATGGGCCCGCCCAGGCGAGAACCTTTTCCTCAAGCGCTGTATCCGTCTCTTCCCAGACTAGGGAGTATCCGCAGTAACCGCTGCCAAGCGGCAGTTCTGCCAAGGCGGCCTGCGCCAGACTGAGCAGTTGCTGCGGCTCATCACCCCACTCCACCGGCAAGATCATCCGAAGTATGAAGCGCGGCGGCTCGAAGACGCCGGCCAATGTCATGTCCAAGGCCGGCGGACGCACATCACGAGCGGTCTCGCCGCTGTGCGCACGGAAGCTGAGCATGTTGGTGGCCAGCAGGCGCGGATCGGCAAACCAATGCGCCGGCCCCTCGAGCGCTTGCACGTCAAAGGCGCGAAAGCGCTTCATGTCCCCAGTGCGATAGAAGCGCAGCTGTCCGCCGAAGTTGCGGGCGAAGTCATTCAGGAATCTGGCAAAACCTGCGCCGCCGTTGTCCGGCAGGCCGTTGACAAATGCGACGATCTCGACACACGGCAAGGCCAGTACTTGGTCGCCCTTCGCTAGAGTGAATCGGTGCCATTCCATGGTTTTCGACCTTTCAGGAACAGATGCAGTGGTCTGCAGGTCTCAATTCAAAGACCTTCTTCTTTGTCTTGGGTGACATCTTGAGCATCTTCGTTTGATTGTCTGTCGGGCTGTCCCCCGGAAACTTGACCTCGATGATCTTGAATACGTCCTTCAGGACCACCTTTCCTTTCTCCACCAGCTTCTTGGATACCTTCTTTACACCGAGCAGCACAATGTCCCATCTGGCGCATCCCGCACCACTGCCGGTTGCCGCACCCCACTTCCCGATGAAGTCTCCCCCCACAAGATCTTGTGAAGCCTCGGTGATCAGCCCCGGCTGACTTCCTCGTTGCCCGCCTTTCTTGGGATCCAGCAGATTGCGCATCTCGTTCTGGAACTTTCTTGTTGACGGCTTCTGCTTCTTCTTGCTCTTTTTGGCTTTGTTCTTGGCCTTGGCATCTTTCTTCTTCTTCTTTTCCATTGCCTTGCAGGCCGCATCGCAGAGCTTGTCAGCCATGGTTTGACCAACTTCATCGATCAACGGCTGCTGAGCCACCCCACCCAGATTCGCCGCGTTCTTCGAGTTGTGGAACATCTTGTCCGTGAGCCGGGCCGCGTTCTTCCCGTCCATCTTCACGTCGAAGGAGTAAAGGATCCAGGTCGCCTCCTTCATGAAGGTGCTGGATTTCACGCCTCCGGCCACGCCCGCGTTGTCGCCATTGGAAATGGCGAACTTCGAACCCTTGTTCGCGGCCATTGCCTTGTCGCCCTTGACGGTGGTGGTGCCGCTCGACAGCGTGATCGAGTTGGCGATGTTCGGGTACGGGACCGGCACCGGGCCGCCAGGGCTGGGCGTCTTGCACACGTCGGGGATCGTCGCGGTGCTGATGCCGATGCTGAACTTGTGCACCAGCGTGAGACTGGTGCCGTTGACCCGGATGGTGAGCGGCATGGCTCAGCCTCGCAGCGGCTCAGCGCAGCGCACCAGCACCGCCCCGCGCTCGCCCGACTCGGAACTGCCCCACACCATCGACAGCGGACCGTTGGCGTAGCGCTTGCGACATGCAATGACAGCCAACGCGACGTGCAGCAGCGAGCCCGCCGCACCCACGTCGCCCCAGCAATCGGCCGGCGCGACAAAGTCCGACGCGGCACGAAAGTGCTCCCCGGCGCGCAGCGTGGCAAAGCCGAACTCGTCGGCGCGATAGGGCTCGCCGTTGAGATCACAGAACACGTTGTGCACCTGCTCGCCAGGCGCCAGACCCTGCAGCGCCGCACGGAAGGCCTGGGTCAGGCCCTCGCCGACGCACACCTCGTCGGTCTTGATGAGCCTGGACTCCATGCCGATGCCGACGGACACCAACTCAGCCAGCGGCGCGATGCCGCACAACTGCGCCAGTCGCGGCGTGCCAAGTAGCACCGCGCCAGCAGCCTCGCCGGGGATAAAGCCCCAGGCGTTGTTCAGCGGGCCGCCGCCGTGGAGTTGATCGCAGGCTTCGACCCATTCGAGCGTCTCGGGTGCGAGGTACGAGTCGGTGCCCGCCACCACGCACGCGTCGAAGGCATCACGCGCGCAGCCAGCCTCGGCGGCTGCCATGGCCATGCAGCCCGCCGCGTGGCCGACCTCGAAGCGGGCGATGCGGACGAACCGGTTTCCCATGCGTTCCCGGATGGCCACCAGCAGGTCATCGACCAATGCATCGGGCTGCCCAGGGCGCGGGGGCGGCAGCCCCAGTGCAAGGCCGATGCGCAGAGACAGGTTTCCAGCAAGCTCCGTCAACGGTGCCAGCGCCTCCTCGATGGCCGGGAGCAGCAGCGCGCCCAGCCGCGCGCTACCGCCGAGTCCCACGTCGAGCCAGGGTGCCCGCGCAATACGCATCGGCTCACCGGCCGTGTCGACCATGTACGGATGCTCGGAGAAGCCGCACACGCCGGCGCGTGCCGCCGCAGCGCTGGCCCATACATTGCGTCCTATCGGCGTGCTGGCGCCAAGCCCGACGATCTGCAACGGGTTGCCGGCCATGCTCAGGCCTCCACCGCCTGCTCGGACGCCGTCTCGCCTAAGCGCAGCAGCCGTTTCTCGACGATGCGCGTCTTCAGCAGCTTATGAACCTTGGGGTGGCACGGCAGCGCGCTGTGCCAGACCAGCGAAACACGCATCGCCGCTGGCTCGAGGATCACCGTGTGCAGTTGCGGCCGCTCATGCAACACCTGCGTGCCATCGGAGAAAAAGGTCTCGAGGCCCAGAAGCACGCGCGGCAGCGTGAAGCGGATCTCGGGCTGCGGCGCCAAATGCACCATCAACACCGGCTCGTCGCCCACCAGAAACTGCGGCGCCTGCTGATCCCCAGGTGCGCACTGGTAGTGCCGGTCATCGAAGTCCACCGGCAGCAAGGGCAACCGGTCGCGCTGCCACGCTTCGTCATACGTCCCCGCGAACCCCGCGCGCGGCTGCCAGTGGTTGCACAGCGGCCCGAAGCCCGCGGGTTCAGGTCGGTCGCTGCACGCCCGGACGCACTGGTCCGGATACTCGATGTTCGGCAGCCGCACGCCTTCAGCATGCGCAGCCTCCGTCACAAAGCCGGTGCCCACGGGGTTGCGCACGTCGAACTGCGGCAGCGGTGCATCGCGCGTCCACGGGTCGACGCCGCCGTACGCGCGCTCCCACACCAGCGGCATGGCAGTGAAGGCCTCGGGCTCCGACGGGACGCCGCCGAGCCACACGCGGTCGCCGGTCACGCGCAGGCGCTTGGCAATGGGGCCTACGCGCAAGCCCACATCGAGCTGCGTCACGGGCACGCCACCTGGCGCATGCGCGCGGCCGATCAGCACCACGTCGGTGGTCAGCTTGGTGCGCACCAGGTCCATCTCGTAGAGCAGGCTCGGCTGGGGCGAGGCTTCGTCGATGAAGACGGGCACCTGCGCAACGGGCGGTTGCTTGGCCGCGACGCTGGTCTCGCCATCGGGCGAGATGTCGAAGCTGCACTTCACCGCCACGAGCCAGATCTCCGCGCCGTCGCGGTCGCGCACCCAGGTGCGTTCGGCGGCATAGGGCGTGCGGTTGTCCAGCTGCCACATGGCGAATGCCTTTTCAGTTGATGCCCACGTAGGCACCCTTCACGCGGTTGGCGCCGCGCGAGCGCGAGAGCACGTAGTTGCCGTTGATCAGCACCTTGCCTGCGCGTGTGAGCACGATGCTGGCGTCGCCGCAGCGCAGCTCGATGCGCTCGCGCGCCTGCAGCACCACGCGCTCGCCATCTACGCTGGCTTCCACGCGCGCAGCATCGGCCGCCGGTGGTACTTCGGCGTGCGGCGACTGCACGCGCCCGACGATGACCGGGTGCCGCACCTCGCCCTTCTCGAAGGCAACGACAACGGCCGCGCCGGCATCGTCGGGCGCAAGGCCGACAGTCGATAGCGCCTGCACCGGCGCCATGCCCTCACCCAGCGTGACAAGAAAGCGCCCCTCGGCGTCGAACCCGGCAAAGGCGGCCACCGCCACGCCCTGGCCCGACAGCTTCGACCAGGCGGCCACGCTGTGCAGCAGGCTGCGCGCGCTCTGGAGATCGGTGTGGTCTTCCACGGCTCAGTCCTCCCCCAGGTTGGAGCCCTTGATCTTGATCGAGCCCCCAGCCTTGAACGATGCGCTGCCGTCGGCCTTGATGGTGATCTTGGCGCCCTTGATGGTGATGCCGCTGGCGTTCATGACGATCTTGCTGCCGCCGGCCTTGAGCATGATGGTGGGCGCCTCGACCATGCAGATGGCGCCGGCCTTGATCTTGATCGGCCCCTTCGATGTCTCGGAGATCACCGCGGCCGAGAGCTTGTGCGGCCCACCCACGGTGATGGACTGCAGCGCACCCACGCTCACCTTCTGCAGGCCGCCCACGCTCACGATCTGCGCGCCGCCCACCGTCACGGCCTGCACACCGCCCACGTTGATGGCCTCGCCCGCGCCCACGCTGTGCATGCGCCCCGCCCCTACCGTGTGCGCCTCGGCCACCGAGATGGTGGTGGTCTGCACGCCGTTCACGGTATGGCTGCGCCCGCCGTTGATGGTCACGGTTTCGCCGCCGTTCACGGTTTCGGTCCGGTGACCGCCGATGGTGATGGTCTCGGTGCCACCCACCGACTCTTCGCGGTTCGCGCCGACTGAAATCGTCTGGTTCGCCCCGATGCTCTGGGTCTGGTTGCTGCCCACGGTTTCCGAATCGTCGACATCCACCGCATCGGTGCGGTTGTTGTGCACGGTGGTGGTCTGGTCGTGCTCCACCGTGGTGTTCATGTCGTACTGGCCGTGGATGGTCACCTTCTCCTTGCCCGCGCTGTCGTCCATCGACAGCTCGTTGTAGCCCTTGCCCTTGTGCGTGTTCGACTTGATGCCGCTCACCACGGCGCCGGCCGGAAGGCCGAAGGGCGCCATCGATTCGCCGTTGTAGAAGCGCCCGACGATGATGGGCTGGTCGGGATCGCCGTCCAGAAAGTCGACGACCACTTCCTGGCCGATGCGCGGAATGCTGACCGCACCCCAGCCCTTGCCGGCCCAGGGGTGCGACACGCGCACCCAGCATGAGCTGTTCTCGTCGTTCTTGCCGTAGCGGTCCCAGTGAAACTGCACCTTCACGCGGCCGTGTTCCTCGGTCCATATCTGCTCGCCGCTGCGCCCCGTGACGATGGCGCTCTGGGGCCCGGGCATGGTGACGCGCGGTGTGAGGCGCGGCGGCCGCCACGGCGTGTTCAACGGAACCACCGTCAGCAGAAAGCTGCTGCTCGCGCGCTGGCCGCTGCGCAATGCCGGGGTCTCGGCCATCAGGTCGCCCAGCACTTCGCCCAGCCCGGTGTTGACGGGGTCGTCGGCCAGCGCGTCGTGCAGCACGGCGTCGATCGGGCGCGGGCTCTCGGCAATGTCCGCGCCTTCGTAGCCCGGGTGGCTGGCAACAAAGGTGCAGGCCGCGATCAGGTAGTCGCCGTCGTGCTTGCCCTCGGGGTCTCCCTTGAACGCAAAGCTGCGCCCCGCGGTCACGTCGGGCCAGCCGGTGAGTGCCCAGTGGCGCTGCCGACGGGCGATGAGCTCGTCCAGCCGCAACTGCGCCAGGTTGTCGGTGTCGTCGCCCGAGGCATAGCCGCCCGGAAACTCGAACACTTCCAGGTCCGACAGCTCGTGCGTGTCGGGGTCGCCCTTGTCTGCAAACAACTGCTTGCTGATGACCTTGAAGTCCCGGTCGCGCGATGCAAACTTGCCCGATTCGAACTGCCGCGAGCTGATCCAGCGCGTGATCTCGTTGGCACGCCCTTCCGATGCATCGCGCTCCGCATGGTGCAGCGTGTCGGTGGCGGGCAGCTTCTCGTGGGCCAGCGTGCTGGTGTCCGAGAGGTGCAGCGTGCCGGGCGCGTCGTGCGCGTCGAACCAGTAATAGATGCCCTCTTCTTCCAGCAGGCGCGACAGGAACTGGTAGTCGCTCTCGCGGTATTGCACGCAGTAGCCGTGGGGCGCATGGGGGCCGACCACGCCGGCCGACTTGATCTTCTTCAGGCTCCCGACCGGGCTGTCGTCCAGCACGGCGTCGATCACATCCAGCACCGGCTTGTTCTGCAGGATGCGCGCGTTGACGCGCTTGCTCAGCAGCCAGAACCATGAGCGCAGGCTGATGCGGTATTCGATGAAGCGCCCGCTGCGCCCCGCTCGCGTGAAGCGCACGGCATGCCCATGGCAATGCCGCTTGTGCGTGCCGCCCTCGGCATCTTCGAATTCGATCGCCACATCGAAAGCGCGGCCCAGCACGTCCGCAGGCTCGATGCTTTCGTTGTCGGTCAGCACGGTGAGTTCATAGGCCGACGGGCGCGCCAGCACCTCGTGGCCCACGATGCGCCAGAACATGAGCTTGTCGACGATGGGCGAGTCGCCCTGGATGCTGAACGTGTGATCGGTCATGCTTCCATCCCTTTTTACGTACCCCCTCCCGAATCTCGCCGCCGTTCTTCCGGCGGGCCGTGCGCCTAGGGCGCCAGCAGCAACACCAGCGCCTGGCTCGGCACGAGCCGCACTCCGGGGCAGTTGGTGCTGTTTTGCAGCGACACGCTGGTCATGCGCGTGGCCGGCATGCCGTTGAGCAGCACGGTGAACGCGCCGGTCACGTGCCGCGACGGCCCCATGACCGTGCCCGAGGCCACACCCATGTTCACGCCCGAGTTGTCGCCGTTGGTCATGGGAATGGTGGTTCCCAGGTTGTGCGCGGGCATGCACATGAAAAGAATCGTGGGGCAGTTCGGAATGGCCATCGGCCCCATGGCAATGTTGGGGTACGGAATGGGCACCGGCCCCGCGGGCGTGGGCGTGAGGCACACGTCGGGAAAGCCCATGTCGGTGCCCATCATCTGGCAGTTGGCGAACATGTCGGACTCCGGTTGAAATGAAGTACTCGGCTCAGCCGAAGTGAATCTGACCGCCGCGCGCCTTCACGAGATCCTGCCCGTTCAAGAGCAGGTGCTGCCCGGAAATGCGGGCCAGCTGCTCCGCCTCGCATTCGATGTGCATCGCCTGCACACGATCGATACCTTCCGTGGTCCGCACATGGCTCTTGCTGAAATGGGCCACCCGTTCAAAGACCGTGGAGAACACGGCACCGACGAACTTCACGGTGCTGCCGATGAAGTGCAGCTTCTGGCCGATCCACTGCGTGTCGTCCACCGCGAACCTCGCTGTCGCCGCATGCACCGAAAAATTGCCGGCCGCCACAGCCAGCTCGCGCGCGTCGAGCGTCAGCGCGCCGCCATCCACTTGCAGCCGCGTCGGCCCGTGGCACCGCAGCACATGCGCCACGCCGTCCTCGCGCTGGAGCACGGCAACCACCCACAGTTCCTCGGGCGCGACCAGCAGACCGGCCACGGTATCGCCGACGCAAGGCTCCAGCAGGCAACTGACCGCCCGCCGGCCGCGCACGCGCTGAGAACCGCTGGCGATGGTGAAGCCGTCGTCATTGCAGGCGACGACCAAGCCGACGCAATGCTGCGCGAGCATCGCTCCCGCCGGCATGCCGCCGAACTCGGCGGTGCGCTTGCGGACTGCGGAGACTGTGCCGCTGTGTGTCATGGAATATCTCCTTGGAGCATGTGATGTTCGCCTGGCGCTAGCGTCACCCGGCCACGGCCCAGCGTTCGGCCTTGGCCAGTTCGGGATCGGTTTCGAGCGCACGGCCACGGTCGGTCATGCGGGCGTTCTCTGTCGCGCTGCCGTGCAGGCAGGCGCGCAGCATGGTGGCCCGGCGCAGGTCGGCGCCGGTCAGATCGGCGTGGCGGAAATCGGCGTAGGTCAGCTCGGCCCCGGCCATGCTGGCGCCCGCCAGGCGGGCGTTCGCAAAGTGGCACTGATACAGGTCGGCCTCGTCGAAGCATGCGCCTTGAAACTGGCCCGCCGTGAACAGCGACTGCCGCAGCTTGGCCCCGGTGAAGTTCGCCCGCTCGCCCTGGGCCTCGCAGAACAGGGCCTGGACGCCCGAGGCACGCGAGAAATCGGCGCCGGCGATCGCCGCGCTTTGAAAGTTGCACTGGCGGATCGAAGCGCCGCCAAAGTTGGTCCCCGTCAGGTCCGCGGATGAAAACTGGCATCCGTCGAGCACCAGCCCCGCGAACGATTGGCCGCGCATCGCACTCTTGATGAAGGAACTGCGCGTCATTCGGGCGCGTGCCCACGTCAACTGCGCCAGATCGCACTGCAGCACCGTGGTGTGTTTCCAGTGGGTGTCGTCTGCGTTGACGTCGAGCAGGGACGACTCGGTCAGCGTTGCCGCTTCGAGGTCGGCACCGGCCAGGCTGGCATGGTCGAGCTTGCAGCGCGATACCGTCGCCATGCCCAGCCACGCCTGGGCAAACTGGGCATGAGGCAGCTGGCATTCGCTGAAGGTGGCGCCGTGCAGATTCGCGCCGCGAAAATCCGCATGGTCGAGCTTGCAGCGATTGAACACAGCGCGGCGCAGGTTGGCGCCGGCGAACATCGCGCCGTCGAGCGTGCATTGATCGAACACGCTCTCGCGCAGGTCGGACTCCCGGAAGTCCGCCTCTTGCAGATGCGCGTGGGTGAACACCCCGCCGCCCAGGAAAGTGCGGGCGAACTGCCCTTTGGCCAGCTTCAGGCCGTCGATGGGCTCACCCATGCTGACGACGAAGGAAAGCGTCTCGGCTTTCACAGCGGGCGCTCCACTGCGTACTGCGCCTGCTGGGCGGGCGACAGCCGTGGCCAGGTGCGAACCCGCTCGAGCAGCGCGCCGTCAAAGCGCACGTCGGCATCGAGCTTGGTTCGCGACAAGTCGGCGCCGAACAGGTTGGCTTGGCGCAGGTCGGCGCTGCGCAGGTCGGCATGCTGGAGCACGGCGTCCTTGAAGCTGGCGCCCGCCAGCCGCGCCCGGGTCAGCACGGCCCGGCGAAGCAGCGCGCCTTCGAGGTTTGCGAGCCGCGCGTCGCAGCCATTGAGCTGCGCCAGGGACAAATGTGCGCCCGCCAGTTGCGCCTTGACGAGCTTGGCGCCGCTCAGGTCGACCTCCGCCAGGTTGGCGTTTCGCAGGCTGGCCTGCGACAGGTCGGCGCCCGCGAGCGAGCAGCCCTTGGCAAACACGGCGCCGTCCAGCTGTGCGCCTTCGAGCCGCGCGCCGGCCAGGTTGCATTGGAGGAACGTGGCGGAGCCCAGGCGTGCGCCGCGCAGGTCGACACCGCCGAGGTCGCACTCGACGAAATTGCTGCCGGAGAGTTCGGCCTCGGTGAGCTGCAGCCCCTGCAGCTTCAGCTTGTAGAAGAACGACTGCGGGCCCTGGACGCGGCTCCAGTCCGCCACACCCCACGTGGTGTCCAGCAGTTGGGCCGCCGCGACGTTCGCTCCCCTGAGTTGGGTGACCGCCAGGTTGCAGCCGCTCAACATCGTGCCAACCAGCTTGGCGTCGTCCAGCACGGCATCGGTCAACGTGGCGTGCCCGAGGTTGGCCGCTGTGAAGTCGGTGCCGATCGCCACCACCTTCTCAAGCTTCGCATGCGCCAGCACTGCCCGCTGGAAGCAGGCGCCCGATACATTGGCCCCTTGAAGGTTGGCGCTCTCGAGCCACGCGTCGGTGAAATTCACGTCCCGCAGGTCCAGGGCCGACAGGTCGGCCCCCGTGAGATCGATGCCCGGCATATTGCGCAATCCATGCTCGAGCATCCACCGCAGCTGCGTGCGGCCGTCGACGGCGGCCTGGCCGTGCAGGGCATGCGCGGGCGGCTGCAAATGGGCACTTTGCAGGTAGCGTGCCCGTTCCACCGCTTCGCGCTGGCCCAGCTTGCGCTCGACCGCGGCCGCATCGAACACGGCACGCTGGCTGCGCTGGGCCATCAGCTCGGCCATGTGCAGGTCGGCGTTGTATCGCGGAGGGCCGCGATGCGCCAGCTTGCGGAGGTCGACCTTCCCCGCGTCTTCCAGGTCCATGGCGCGTTTCAGCTCGTCGGCGATCCGCTCGATGCCAGCCCATTGCTGCACCCGCGCTTCCTCGCGCTTGGCCTTGATGTAGGCCGGCAGTTCGGCCATGGACGGTGTCTTCTCCTGCGGTGTGAGCTGCAGGCCGAGCGCGTCGGGGTCCTTGCCTTGCGCCGCAGCGGCTTCGCGGGCGAGCTGGATTTCCATCTCGGCGCGGCGGCGCTGCGCGTCGCCTTGAAGGCCGTCCATCCTGAAGGCCTCCTGCATCTGCTCGCTTGCGGGATCCGTCATGTCGATGCCGTCCGGCAGCAGGTCGGCGTCGTTCAATGCCTCTATGCCGCCATCCACCAGGTCGCTCCGGCGCGCCAGCACGTCCATGTAGTGAGCGTCGTCCTTCGGTTCGCCGAGCCGCTCCACCCCGCCGAGCACGGCGGCAATGTCGCTGCCGTCGTCCTCCGCGCACTCCGCCATGCCGTGGAAGACCAGCACCATGCGTTGCGCGTGCGGAAAGAACCAGACCGTGGTGAGGCGCATCGGTACTTCGCGCAGCTTCTGCCGCTGCGAGCCGTCGCCGCCGGCCAGGTTGTAGTTCACGAACATCCGCACGCGCAGCGCCGGCAACCGGCCCTCGATGCGGCTTAGCGTCGGATGCAGGTTGTCCAGGGCAAAGGGCTCGTCGCCCTTCAGCGGCGCCGCCAGCCACTGGTCGCTGGGTGCAAGATTGAAGTGCTTCCAGTCGAGGTCGGGGGGGAAACCCGGCGAATGCGCCTGGAGGTAGCTGTTGTCGTAAGTACCCCGGTACTTCACCCGCTGCGGATGCACGCTCTCGAGCGGGCCGAAACCGGCGGGAATCACTTCCGAACGCGGCGTGAGCACGCGCGAACTCGGCAGCTCCAGGTTGGGCAGCCAGCGCCGCCCCTGAGTCTCGATGCGTCCCGCGCCTACCGAATTGAGCGGGTAGTCCGGGCCGCCGTAAGCTTTGTCCCAGCTCAGCGGAATCGGCTCGCCGGCAGCAGGAAGCACCTTGGGCGCATCGCCGTCCCAATACCGGTTGGAAAAGGCGAGGACGGTTTTTTCAGTGCCCCCGAGGCGCGCCCGCACGGCACACCCCTGCGCGGCCTCGGGCCCCGGATACGCATGGCCATGCACCAGGAATTCCGGCGTGAGCTTGGCAACGCCCTCGTCGAGCAGGGGGGTGGCCATCTCGCTTGCCACAAAGTTCCACAACGATTGTTCGCCCCAGATCCGGCCGGTTTCGCCTTGCTCGAAAGGCAGGTGAAGGAAGCCGCTCAGGCACAGTCCGAAGCGCTTGCGGTACTCGACAGCGCGACTGAGCAGCCCCAGCGACAGCGGCTTGTAGACCTGCATCAGCCGCCTCCCGAACCGCCGCCCGTTCCGCCTTTCGACGGCCCGGGTGCACCCGGCGCGGTCGGCGGTGTCGGCTGCGTGGGCGCCGCCCTGGGGGCCTCGTGCGGAGCCGGCGGACCGGGCGGCGTAGCGACGGTCGCGGGCAAGATCGCGTCGCCGGCGGCGCCGCCCAGTCCCGCACCCATCGCCACGCCGCCCGGGCCCGCCAAAACTCCGCCGACCACTGCACCGACCGCGGCGCCAACGCCGGCGCGCCCCTGGCGAAGCCTGCGATCGGCCGCTGACGCCATTTCGTTCAGCTTGGCTTGCAGCACCGGCATGTCGTTGAGTTCTGCGGCCGTGTCGCGCAGCGCCTTCGCCGCATCGGCATATTGCTGGAGCGTTGCGGCCACTCCGACCACTCCCATTGCGGCCGCGCCCAGACCGGCCAGCGCCGACACCGCAATCATCGCGCCCGCGCCCGCGCCGCCGCCTGCGCCCGGATTGACGACCTTGATGCCGGTCGAGTCGACGTCGAAGGCGGACAGGCTGAGATCGAGCGCGCCAACGTTGCCCATGCGCAGCCCCGCGCAGTTCTCCATGCTGATGGCCAAGGCGTTGTCGATCGAGGCCCCCATGAAGTTGCCCATCTGCAGCCCCAGGAAGGTGCTGGTCGCCAGGCCCATGTTGGCTTCGTTGGACATGCCCAGATAGCCGCTGCTGTTCGACCCGAGAACGGTCGTGTTGGAGCCTGTCGAGGTCTGGTTGATGTTCGCGTAGGACATCAGGTCCACATCGCCCGCACTCACGATCTTGACGCCGGAGGTTGCCGCTATCAGGTGGCTTCCGCCTGTCGTGTCCTTCCGGTCGGAGGCAGAGGCCACACTGATGTTGCCGGAGGAAGTGATCGCCAGCGCCCCCACCCCCATCGTCACCGGCCCCGAGGTCAGAGCCAGCGAGGCCGAGTGCTGCGTCATGGCGCCAGTGACGTTGGTGTTCAAGGTCTGGCCGATGATCATGTCGACCTTGCCGGCGATCTGGTTGAACTGCCCCTTGTCGCCGATGATGTTCTGCTGGTGCTGGCCGATGTTGTTGTACTGGCACCAGGTCACGTTGGTGTGCTGGTGCTGGTGAACGATGTTGCGCTGGTCCTTGTCGACTTCGCGTTTCTCGTTGCCGATGGTGTGCACCGTACGATCGTTCTCCACCGTGACGCTCTGGTCGTGGCCGACCGTGGTCGAGTCGTCGGCTTCCACCGAGCGCGACATGTTGCGCTCGGCATGGACGTTGATGTTCTCGGCGCCCTTCTTGTCCTCGAACATGATCTCGTTGTAGTTCCCCGAACCTCCCTTGGGCGTCGACCGGGTCTTGAAGCCGCTTTGCGTAGGCGACTGGTAGGGAATCGGCTGATCGTCGTTGTAGACCCGCCCGACGATCACCGGGCGGTTCGGGTTGCCCTCCAGGAAGTCGACCAGCACCTCCTGCCCGATGCGCGGCATGAAATAGCCGCCCCAGTTCTTTCCCGCCCAGGGCTGGGACACGCGCACCCAGCAAGTGGACTTCTCGTTACTCTCGTCGTAGCGGTCCCAGTGGAAGTGGACCTTGACCCTTCCGAACTCATCGACATAGGGCTCGTTCTCCTGGCCTTTGGGGCCCACCACGATGGCCGACTGCAAGCCGGGCATCCGGACGGTCGGTGTCAGGCGAGGGGGCCGGTAGGGCATGGCCTGCGGCATGACCGTCGCCACGAAGACGCTGGCATCGCGCCCGTCTCCACGCAGTTGGGGCGCGCTTTCGAACAGGTCCTGGACGATGGCCAGGTTCTCCATGTTGGGCGGATCGTCGGAGAGCACCGCGCGCAGCATGTCTGCCACCGGCTGGGGCTGCGGGGCCTGGTCAAGGCCCTCATAGCCGGGATGGCTCACGAAGAACGTGCAGGCCGCGATGGAGTATTCGCCGTCGCGAGTGCCGTCGGGGTCGCCCTCGAACTTGAAGCTGCGCCCCGCGGACACGTCGGGCCACGCAGTCAGGGCCCAGTGCCGCTCTCGGCGGCCGATCAATTCATCGCGGCGAACTGCGCCGACGACCTCGGACGTTTCCTTGTGGAAATAACCCCCAGGAAACTCGAAGCTTTCGAGATCGGCGAGTTCGCAATCGGCGGAACCGTCGGCCGTGACGCCGAGCAGCGTGTTGATCGTCTTGAAGTTGCTGTCGGTCGAAGCGTACTTGCCCGTATCCAGGCGAGTGGCCGAAACCCAGCGGCTGATCTCGTTGAAGCGCGCTTCGCTGCGTTGCTCGGCCACATGCGCGAGCGTGTCGGTGACAGGCAGTGCTGCGTGCGCAATGTCGCTGGCGTCGGCCAGGTACATCGTGCCGGGAGCATCGTGCGCGTCGAACCAGTAATGGATGCCCTCCTGCTCCATCAGGCGCGACAGGAAGTTGTAGTCGCTCTCTTCGAATTGCACGCAGTAGCGCAATGCGTCGTGCTTGCCGATGACCTGGTCCACATTGGTCTTCTTGACGCGCTTGATAGGACTGTCGTCCAGCGTCGCGTCGAACACCTCCAGGGTGGGCTTCACCTGGAAGATCCGCGAGTTCTTCCGCTTGGTCAGCAGCCAGAACCAGGAGCGCAAGGTGATCCGGTACTCGAAATAGCGCCCGAGTTCCTGTGCGCGCACAAAGCGCACCGCATGGCCATGGCAGTGCCGCTGGTGCGTGCCGCCGTCCGCGTCGGCAAAATCGATCACGACATCGAAGGCGCGGCCCAGGATGTCGGTCGCGCTGATTGCCCGGTTCTTCGAAACCACCGTGAGCTCGTAGAACGAAGCGCGCGACAGCGCCTCATGCCCCGCAAGGCTCCAGAACATCAGATCGTCGACGGCAGGCGAGTCACTCTTGATGTGGAACTTTTCTTCAGCCATGTCGGGGTGCTTGTGTTGTTTCAGTCGAAGGCGTAGGTAAAGTCGGCGTCCTTCACGTCCAGCGCCACGCGGCGAATCTCGCCGCCCGAGGCCAGCCGTTGCAGGTACTCGACCGAAATCGTCGGCAGCACGGTGTTGGTCAAGATCGCGTCGATCACACGCCCGCCGGACTCCGGGTCCTGGCAGCGCGCAACCACCTGGTCGACCACCGCGTCGCTGTACTCGAAGGGCACGCCGTGGTTGGTCTCCACGCGCTTCTTGATGCGGCCCAGCTGCAGCCGCACGATCTTCTTCATCATGTCTGGCGACAGCGGGTAGTAGGGAATGGTGACGATGCGGCCCAGCAGCGCGGGCGGAAACACCTTCATGAGCGGTGCCTTCAAGGCATCTGCCAGTGCGTTCGAATCGGGCAGCAGCTCGGGGTCGCGGCACATGCTCATCACCAGCTCGCTGCCGGCATTGGTGGTGAGCAGGATGATCGTGTTCTTGAAATCGATCATGCGGCCCTCGCCGTCTTCCATCCAGCCCTTGTCGAACACCTGGAAGAAGATCTCGTGCACGTCGGGGTGAGCCTTTTCGACCTCGTCGAGCAGCACCACGCTGTAGGGCCGGCGGCGCACGGCTTCAGTCAGGATGCCGCCCTCGCCGTAGCCCACGTAGCCGGGCGGCGCACCCTTGAGCGTGGAGACGGTGTGCGCCTCCTGGAACTCGCTCATGTTGATGGTGATGATGTTCTGCTCGCCACCGTAGAGCGCCTCGGCCAGAGCCAGTGCGGTCTCGGTCTTGCCCACGCCCGAGGTGCCGCAGAGCATGAACACGCCGATGGGTTTCTGCGGGTTGTCGAGCCGCGCGCGAGACGTTTGAATCCGCCGCGCGATCATTTCCAGGCCGTGCTTCTGGCCGATGACGCGTTGGTTCAGCGTGTCGGCGAGCTTCAGCACCGCCTCGACTTCGTTCTTGACCATGCGGCCGACGGGAATGCCCGTCCAGTCCGCCACCACCGAAGCCACGGCCTGCTCGTCGACCGAAGGCAGGATGAGCGGCGACTCGCCCTGCACCGCATGGATCTTCGCCTGCAGCGCATGCAACTCTTCGAGCAGCGCGGTGCGATCTGGAGAGGCGGCAATGCCATTGCCTTCCTGGCCGCCTCCGCCCGCCGATGCATCCACCGGCTTGTTCCCCGCCCGCAGCTTCGCACGCAACTCAAGCAGCCGGTCGACCAGCCCTTTTTCTTCCTGCCAGCGCGCATTCAAGCCTTCGAGCTGCAGCTTCGACTCGACCAGCAGCGCCTCCACCTGCGCCGAGCGCTTGGTCACGTCGATGCCGATGGTGGCCTCGCGGCCGATGATCTCCTGCTCGACCGTGAGCCCCTCGATGCGGCGCATGCAGTCTTCCACCTCGGGCGGCGTGGCGTGCTGCGACACCGCCACGCGCGCGCAGGCCGTGTCCAGCAGGCTCACGGCCTTGTCGGGCAGCTGGCGCGCGGGAATGTAGCGGTGGCTCAGCTTCACGGCCGCTTCGATGGCTTCGTCGAGCAACTGCACGCGGTGGTGCTTTTCGAGCACGCTGGCCACGCCGCGCAGCATCAGAATGGCCTTGACCTCGTCGGGCTCGGGCACCTGCACCACCTGAAAGCGCCGCGTGAGCGCCGGGTCTTTCTCGATGTACTTCTTGTACTCGGCCCAGGTGGTGGCACCGATGGTGCGCAGGTTGCCGCGCGCCAACGCAGGCTTCAACAGGTTGGCCGCATCGCCGGTGCCCGCCGCGCCGCCGGCCCCCACCAGCGTGTGGATCTCGTCGATGAAAAGAATGATGGGCGTGGGCGAGCTCTGCACCTCGTCGATCACCTGGCGCAGGCGCTGCTCGAACTCGCCCTTCATGCTGGCGCCCGCCTGCAACAGGCCGATGTCGAGCGTGAGCAGCTTCACGTCCTTCAGCTGCGGCGGCACGTCGCCGCGCGCAAGGCGCTGTGCAAAGCCTTCGACCACCGCGGTCTTGCCAACGCCCGCCTCGCCGGTGAGCAGCGGGTTGTTCTGGCGGCGGCGCATCAGGATGTCGACGATCTGGCGGATTTCTTCGTCGCGCCCGGTCACCGGGTCCATCTCGCCCTTCTTGGCCTTCTCCGTCAGGTCGACTGCGAACTTCTTCAACGCGTCGCCCTTGCCCATGGCAGCCGGCGCCATCGCGCCCGAGTCTTCGCCCGGCGCGCCGCTGCCCATGCCGGTGCCGTCCTGCGCGCGCATCTGCGATTCGGGCGAGGCGTCGCAGATCTTCACGAAGTTGTCGGCCAGGTCTTCGACTTTGACCTTCTCGAACTGCTTCGACAAGCCGAAGAGCGGGTTGCGCATGCTCTGCGTCTTGAGCATGCCCACCAGGATGTAGCCGGTGCGCACCTGCGCCTCGCCGAACTGCAGCGTGGCGTAGGTCCAGGCACGCTCGATGGCGTTCTCGATGTGCGGAGAAAAGTCGCTGATGGCAGTGGCGCCGCGCGGCAGGCGGTCGAGCGCGGCAGTCATGTCCTTGGCAATCACCGAAACGTCGAGCCCGTAGTGCTGGATCACGCGGTGCAGATCCGAGTCCTGCGCCTGCAGCAGTTGGGCGAACCAGTGCTCCAGCTCCACATACGGATTGCCCCGCATCTTGCAGAACACCGTGGCGCCTTCGATGGCTTTGTAGGCCAGCGAGTTGAGCTTGCCGAAAAGGGCGGTGCGGCTGATTTCACTCATGGAGGACTCCGTATCTCTTCAAGACGAATGAAGATGGGTTTATTGAAGTGGAAGCGCGTGCGGCCGCCGGTTCGCGCCGGCCGGCTGGCTTGCAATGCGCACGTCGGCCGCGTCGCGCGAGCGCGGCCTTTGTCCGAGCCACGCAATCCATCCGAGGCGCGGCGCATTGCCTTTCGCCTGCCCCAGGCGCGTGGGCGGCACCTGCGCGCCTTGCAGCGCAAGCTGCGCGTCCCACTCGAGCTCGTCACCGAGCAGTTGCTGCATCCAGCGCTGCAGCACGGGCTGCGCATCGCCGATGGGAAGGAACATGCGGTACTGGTCGAGCGTGAGGGGGCCCACGTGCAGCCGCACGCGGTGCTGCCTGTCCCAGGCGCGCGTGCCGAGCATTGCGCCCATGCCCATCGATCGCAAGGTCTCGCCCTGGCCGAGCCGGGTGAGCTCGCCGGCGGGCAGGCTCATCCAGTGGCCGACCCAGCGCTCCAGCTTGAACGGCACGCCGAAGTAGCTGCACAGCACCGATTCCACACCTTCGGCGTTGTGCACGCGCCGCGCGAGCCAACCCGAAAAATGCAGGCGCGCGTCGTCGTGCACCTCGTCGCGCCCGATGCGTCCCGGCGCGCCGATGCCAACCAGCGCACCCACCTGCAGCCTGAACCTGTCTTCGCTGGGCCGGTCGAGCGCCACGGCCGGCCGCGACTGCGCCCAGGCCCGGTAGAAGTGCAGCGAGAAGCGATGCGAGAAGCTGTCCAGGAAAGCCAGCCACGTCGGGTCGCCCTGGTTGATGCTGCGCTCGCGAATGAAGTCGCTCAGGTGCACCGGCAGCGGACCGTTGGGACCGATGTAGCTGAAGAAATGCTGGCGCAGGCGCGGCGGCGAATAGGCGGTGGCGGGCTCGAAGCGGCTGAAGCTGGCGGGCGCAAACGAGAGCGAAGGCTCCTGCCCCACGCGCACCGGCTCCGCGTTCGGCAACAGCGCGCGGCCCCAGCGCGGCGTGGTCCCTGCAATCGATTCCAGCCGGCGCAGCACCGCAAAATAGTCGAAGGCCCACGGCTCGGCCGACCACTCGCGCAGCGCGTTGTCCACGCGCGTTCCGACTGGCTCCGCACGGGCGACGCTCACAGAATCTGGCGTGTCCCGCACAGCGGCCTCCAGCGCATGATTTCGCCCTTGCCCGCAATACGCAGCACGGCCTCGACGAAGTGGTTGACCTCCACGTGGCGCGCCAGGTAGCGCGCCATCACGGCGCCAAAAAGAAAGACGCTGTGGCCGTGGAACGCATCCTTGTCGACTTCGAGCGTCACTTCGAGACCGCGGCCGAACGCAATCGGCCCCGGCAGCGGCAGTCTGCGTGCCACGGGCTTGCTCTTGACCGAGAGCAGGCCGCGCACCTGGCCCTGGCGCATTTCGTCCGCGTGCGCGGCGTAGAGCATCAAGGTTTCGCGCAATGCGGCGGCGCCCTGCTCGGGCGTGCTGTCCGAAAGCGACAGGTAGTTGAGTGCCAGGTGGTCGACCACGCGCCAACCGAGGCCCTGGCTGACCACCGGCGAGACCGGCCGCGAAGGCCCGCGCACCATGCGCACGCGCTGCGCCGGAAAAGAGTCGATGCAATCGAAGTCGTTGTCGCGGCCCAGCGGCATCAGGAGCGGCAGGTCGCGGTTGGTGCACAGCGCGGTCACCGCCAGCTGGCGCAGCGCGGTCGAATACGGCGCCTGCTGCGGATCGACGATCTGCATGTACACCTCGGAGCCGATATGGCTGCTGCGGTGCCCTTCGGTGCGCTGGCGTACCGAAAGCATGCGCGGCTCGCGCGTCGTCGTGTAGTAGGCCGGGTGCGCGTGGCGGCTGCCATGAAAAGCCGAATAGAACGGGCGAAAGGACTGCTCGGCCGCCACTTCCGCCGCGCCCGGTGCGCCGTGTCCGGTGACCTCGGTCACGGTGTGCACTTCAAAATCCTGCGGGCGCGTGCGGTCGGGCACCAGGTGGAACTGGCTCACGCCTTCCGACACGGGTACGCGGTCGAGCCGCTTGCTGAAGAGGTTGGCCACCGGCACGCAGTGCAACTGCACGTTGTCGGCACTCACCAGCTTTTCGAGTGCCGCATCGCCGCGCGAGAAGAGCAGCACAAGCTCAAGCTCCGCCGCGGCCATGTCCGCCAGCAGCGGCTGCAGGCCGCCGATGCGCGCGAACTGAAAACGCTGCGGAAACGCGAAGTACTCCTGCAGCAGCCTGAAGCCCGAGAAGCCGGTGGCCGTTACCGGCAGCAGCGCCTCGTCTTCCTCGAAGCCCACCGGCTGGATGGCACTGCCGGGCAGCGTCTTCATCGCGCCTTGCATTGCACCGCCGGGCGCCATCGGCCGCACCAGCACACCCACGGGCTGGCCCAGCGCGCATTCGTGCAGTTGCCACGCCACGTCTTCGGCGCCGCCGAAATGCAGCACCAGCTCGTCCATGGCGATCTGGCCGAAGTTCAGCCCCGCCGTCGCGCGCAGCGCAATGCGCAGCCCGCCGCGAATTGCGCGCGACTGCGGGTGCGCATTCAGCGGCAGGTCCGGCGCATAGGTGAAGTACTGGGCCCGCAGAATCTCGATGGGCCAGACGCGCAGTGCGCTGGCCGTGCGGAATTCGCAGTGCGTGTTCTGCCCTACCGCCTGCCGTGCGCGCAGCCCGCTGCCGCGCGGCAGCGTCGGGCCGGTGGCAAGCTTGGCGTCATCGGCATCGGGCGTCACCGACACAATGGCCATGGCCGGCGTGGGCGCCAGGAAGTGCGGATAGACGATGTCGAGCAGATGGCCCGTGAAGCGCGGGTATTCGGCATCGAGCTTCAGCCCCACGCGTGCCGAGAGGAATGCCGTGGCCTCGATCAGCCGCTCGACGTACGGGTCGGCGACCTCCTGGCCTTCGATGCCCAGGCGGTGCGCGATCTTCGGAAAGGCGCGTGCGAACTCCGAAGAGCTTTCGCGGAAGTAGCGCAGTTCCTGTTCATACAGGCTCAGCAACCTGGGGTCCATGGCGGACTTACCTCTGGGATTGCGCCATGTCCACGATCTCTATGCGGCCTTCTTCCAGGTCGACGCGGCTGCGCATCAGGAACTCGAGCGGCACGGGCTGCGCCCACAGCATGCCGCGGATCTGCAGGCCGATGCTGTTGTGGGAGTCCAATGCCGAGCCTTCCATGACGAGTTCAACTTCGAGAGTGCGGGACAGGATGCGTGGCTCGAACTGCAGGATTGCGTTCTTCAAAGCCTGCTCCATGCTGACACGCTGCACCGACGAGGTGTACTGGCCAGACAGCATAGGCAATCCGTAATTGATGACGGAGCGCGCCGCATTGGGAAAGCGCTTGTCGTCCATGGCAAGGCCATAGCTGGTGGCATTGAAAAGCCAGCCGAGGTCGCGCAGCACGGCTTGGCGCAGCGCCTGCTTGGTGAGCGTGCGCTTGTCGTCGCTCTCGCGCTTCTCGTCGGGCGCATGGTCGACGAGGCGATCGAGCAGCGACGGCTGCAGCCGCTCCTGTGCGGTGAGTTCAGCCACCGGTGCCGTCCTCCGACGGCGTGAACAGGATTTCGCGCACGTCCATCAGCGCGTACTCGCCGGCGTCGCTGCCCAGCACGCGCTGGCCGCTGCCGATCCACACCTCGGGCCGCAGTTCGCGCCACTCGGTCTTGCGTGCGAGCTGCAGTTCGCCGTCCGCGCTGTTCTCGCTGCCCTCGTAGCGCGTGGGAATCAGCGCAAGCGTCTCGCCGCCGTTCTCGAACTGCAGGTGGGCGGGCATCCAGACGCAATCGCGCAGGTCTTCGGGCGGCTCGATCTTGACGTGCGCGAGCCGCACATAGGGAATCCAGTAGTACTTGCCGTTGACGAAAGCTTCGAGCACCGGGCCGAGGCGCATGTCGGCATCGGCCAGCCAATCGAACGGTGCGCCGTCGATGGTGCCGCCGATGGCCGGTGCGGCGTCGAAGGCGCGCTGGCGCAGGTCTTCGGCCATGCCGTCTTCACCGCGGCCCTGGCGCAGCAGCGATTCGATCAGCAGCGCCAGCCATTCGTCCGGCTGGCCGAACACCATGGGCGTGCGCTTGCCCGCGAACACTTCTGCGCGCAGGCCCTCGCAGCGCACGGCTTCGCCGTACACCTGCTTCATCGGCACGGCCAGCGCATCGAGCTCGGCCGCCACGGTGAGCTGGTTGAGCGCGCGCTCCCATTGGCCCAGCACGCAGAGCAGCTGCGCCATGAAGACGCGGTGCTTGCTGTCGGACGGCTTGGCGCGCACTTCGTCGCTCAGTGCCTTGAGCGCAGCCACCGGATCGGCGGCCTTCAGCAGTTCGGATGCGGTCATGGTGTGGGGCCCCGGTTGGTTTCGATCACTCGGTGGATTCGAAGACGCACTCTCGCACCGCACCGCGCGCGCCCGCCTCCTTTTGTGGCGCCGAGCGGATGCTGAAACGCCTGAATGCGAAGCTGATGATTTCCGTCGGCACGCCCAGCACGCTGTTGGTGAGCAACATGTGGCTGGTCACCCGCACCTTCTCCATGGTGAACTCCAGCATGGACTGGGCCTCGGTCGACTTGACGTCCCCGCCCGACTTGTAGACGCTCACGATCACCTTTCCGGCTTCTGCATTGACCCGCAGCAGGCTCGCGATGGAGGCCGTGGCCGCATCGGTGCGGCGCACGACGATGAAGTTCGACAACGCGCGCGCCGCCGCGGCGCGGCCGGATTGCGAGTGCTGATGCCCGCCCCAGAAATAGCCGGCAATTTCCAGGCGCGGCTTGCCGTCTTCGAACTGGCGCGCCAGCTCTCCCTCGATGGGAGTGCCCGAGTGTTCGATCAGCATCACGAGATCGCAGCCGCTCGCCCCTCCCAGCGCAAGATCGAGCATGCGCAGCGCGTCGTCGGGATCGGGGACTCCGTTGGAAGTCATGGACATGGGCTTCTCCTTCTCGGTGATGTGTGATTCGGTGGATGTGTGCGGATGGACGTGTGCGGAGGGGCCTGGTCAGGGCGCGGCGAAGTTCGTCCAGCGCAACATGGCGCCGTACACCTGGCGCTCGCGCTCGGGCGTGAGCTGGCCGCGCACCCGCAGTTCCGCGGTGGGGGTCGTGGCTTCGGCGGTGCCGGCGCCGAACAGGCGCGGTGCACTGCGGGCCTGGGCCGGCGTTGCCAGCACCAACAGCCTGGCCGGCCGCCCGGGCTTGAGCCACGGCAGCGCAAAGCGCTTGGAGGCAGGCGACTCGCGCGTACCGCGTTCGAAGCGATTGGCTTCGCCCAGATCCTCGGGATAGACCGACCGCAGGACTCCCTGTGCATCGACACCGACCACCACGAGATCGATCGACTGGCCGCTGCCGTTGCGAACCATGAGCTCGGCGCGCTCTCCCGGCCGCAGCTGCAAGGCGCTGCCGGCGGTGTCGCGCACGTTCGCGCTGCGCAGCACGCGGCTGTCGTCGCGCACTTCGAGCACGGCGTCGAAACCGTCGAGCCGCCCGTCCTTTGCCAGCTCGGCAAGGCGCGACATCCACTTGAGTTGCGCCAGTGCCTGGAGCCGTACGCGGGCTTCGGCCATGTCGCGCACCACGATGCCGGACGGCGCAGAGCCTGCCTCCGCAGCCGCAGCGAGCGCGGGAGACAGCAGCTCCAGCCGGCCACCCGCCGCGCCAAGGTCCACCCAGCGCACATCGGCTTGCGCCTCGCCCGCCGTGCGGACGGAGGCAGGGTAGTCGAGGCTGAGCCCGCCGGGCAGCGCGGAATCGCTGCGCACCCGCAACGCCGCCGAGGCCGGCTCGCCCATCGGCGTCACGCTCCATGAAGTGGCCTGCGCGAGTTCGGCCAAGACCGGGGGGACAGCCAGCCGCGCGCTGCCGAGATCGGCCTGCGCCAGCCTGCCCTGCGCCGTGCGCTGGATGCCGTCGGCCAGGGTGGCGACGATGCGAAGCTCCTGCCCCGGCTCCAGTCCGTCGAGCAAGCCGGCCTTGAGCGTGAGGCTGCCGCCCGCGCGTTCGGCACGCCACACGGGCCGTGTCGAAAGAGGTGCCGAGGCGTTGGCGAAGATCGGCAGGTCGAGGTTGCCCTCCGCCACCGGCGACGGCAACTCGCGCGCGGGAAAGCGCGATTCGAGTTCTTCGATCACCGGCGGATACAGGTCCAGCACGCCGTTGAACAGGTCGCGCCAGGTCGCGGGCTTCTGCTGCAGCGCCTCGGCCACCGCCCACGTCAGCAAACCCTGGGGCCGCGCGTTGCGGGCCTTGCGCGGCAAGCGCAGTTCGGGCGTGACCTGGTGGCTCTCCGACGCGAAGAAGGCCACATAGCGCGCGCGGGGCACGCCGGCCGCAGCCTCGGGCAGCGCCTGCATCGGCGGCGGTGCCGCGGAGGGCCCGCTCGCAGCAAGCTGGCCGGCACGCACGCCGCGAAAGCGCACTTCATCGTCCGCGGGGCCGGCGTCTTCCGGCGGCTGTGCCGCGCTGCTGCGCGTCATCGAGGCCGCGGAGCAGGTGTCGAACACCGACCACACGAACACGTTCTTGCCCAGGAAGGCGCGGATCCAGCGGTCGAAGTCGACGTCGCGCAGGCCGCCCGGCAAGCTGCCGCCGGACGCATCCGTGCCCCGGGCGTCGCGTGCCAGAAAGTTTTCCGCCAGGCCATCGGGCTCCTGGTAGCGCTTGGTGCTGTCGCGCACCCGCGTGCCGTGGCCAGAAAAATAGAGCATCACGAAATCGCCCGAACGGGACTGCTCGAGCAGCCGGGCCAGCGCCTCGTTGATGCGCTCGGCTTCGGGCAGCGAGGCGCCCGCAACACCGTCGGCCAGCACGGTGACATCGGCGGGCGCAAAGCCCTGTTTCACCAGGGTCTGCCGCATCAGCATCACGTCGTTGCGCGGCGCCTGGAGCCACAGCGCCTGCGGCTGGTTCACCAGTTCGGACACCCCCACGAGCAGCGCGCGCTGCACTGCCGCCGCGTTGCCGCCCGTGGCAAGCAACACCAGCAACAGCATCAGGCGCGCCGCAATGGTCATGGCCGCTCCGGTGCCGGGCCGGCCGATGCAACCAGGGGGGACGCCGCCAAGGCGGCCAGGCCCTGCACGGGATCGGCCACGCGCAGCCGCCAGCGGCCGTCGGCACCCGGACCGCCGACCACTTCTGCAGAAATCGACTGCAGCAGGCGGTTGGTGTCTTCGACGCGCGCCTCGGGCTTCCAGCGCACCACCAGATCGGCAGGTGCGGCGGCGGTGGCGGGCGGAGCGGAGCGGAACCGCACATCGTCTTCTTCGGTGCGCTGGCCGAAAAGGCTCACGTTCTCCACCACGAGCACCAGCGCGAGCACCGCGAACGCGGGGCGCATCCAGCCATCGGCAGTGAACCAGCGGCTGATGCTGCCCCACCAGCCGTCCGCGGGCTTCAGCTGCGGAATGGCGCGCGCCGTGCCCGCCGCGGCCGATGCGCTGCTCAACTGCGATGCGGCATCGCGGTAGAGCGCCTGGTAGTCGGCGCGCGGGTCTTGCGCGCCCAGTGGTGTTCCGCAGAGCACCGAGAACACGTCGCCCACGGTGCGCAATGCGATGTGTCCGGGTTCGGGCGCAATGGCCAGCGGCGCCTGTGCGCTCCACTCGTCGTGCACTGCGCGAATCGCGGCGAGCCGCGTGGCCGAGACTTCGCCGAGCACGCGCGCGCAAAGCTGCGGACTGGGTTCGAGCGTGAGAACGTTCCAGGCCTGGATCAACCCGAAGGCGGGCTCGAAGGGTTCGTCGTCGGGCTCCAGCAGCACGTCGTGCGCGCTGGCCCAGTCCGCCTCGCCCGCGGCCATCCAGCCTTGCCACAGGTCGTCGTGGATGCAGCGGTCCAGCAGCACGCCGAGCAGCCGTCCTTCGTGCACCACGCTCACAAGGCGGCCCGGCGCCCATCGCGCCGTGAAGGCACGCTGGGCCACGGCCTCGCGGCGCCGGGCCAATTCGGTCAGGGGCAGCAACAGGTCGAGCACGGCGCGCGGCGGCTCGGCAGCGGCGCCGCTGGCGGATGACGTGCCCGGCATGGCCACGACGGACTCCTGCCCCGCGGCGTCCGCGGCAGCAGGCGCGGCGCCCCCGGCCTGGAACGCACTTCGGATCACGCTGAGAGGGGGCCAGAGTTCGGTGTTCATGGCGGTCTGTTCCTGAATGGCTATGTCTTCAGGCATAAGACGCTTCAGCACCGAGGATTTTGAAAACCTGCAGGATCGCGGCCATGTTGTCGGGCTCGATGGCAATGCCCAGCGTCTGCTGGATCCAGCCGCCCAGGCGGGTCTTGGCATAGTCCGCCGTGAGCCCCTCGCGCTTGTGCACCAGGCCGAGCCGGCCCGCGCGGTAGTGATAGGAAGCAATGGCATGGCGCGAGGCAATGCCTGACAAGCCGCCTTCGGCCTCCTTGCCGAAGCCTTCGCACAGCAGGATGCGCTCGGGCTCGGGCAGCCCGGCAATGAACGCGCGCGCGGCCTGCTGCACCGCGCCGGGGCTCAGCCCGTGCTCCGCAAGGCAGCCCTCGTGGTCATCGCTGCTGCCGATTGCGTCTTCGAGCTGCGCCTCGGTCACCTGGTCGCCGATAGAGAGCTTGCGGCGGAACGAACTCGCGCGCGTGCAGTCGATGAGGTAGCGCCTGAAATAGGCGCACAGCGCAAAGGCGCTGGAGGGCGCGCTGTGGCTCGCGCGCTCGTCGGCCTCGTCGGGGTCGGCGTCGAGCCGCAGCACCTTCACGTAGATGAACTGCGCCACCAGCTCCTGCCGGCCTTCGCCCAGCACCTGGAGCTCGGGCGGATTGCAGGCCACGAGCGCATCGCCCACGATGCGGTACATGGTGCCCATGTCGTGCGAAGACAGCGTCTGACGCCGCCGCCAGAGGCGGACGAGTTCCGTACTTTCTGCGGACGACAGCGTTTCCTGCATGAGACGACAAGGATTCGGAAGACAGCCGGGCTAGTCGTCCACGCACACGCCTTCTGTCGGCACCAGGCATTGCGGCAAGCCGGCGCCCGCCGGACCGCCGCGCGTGCGAATGGCCGAAGACACCGCCGCCGACGCCACGGCCAGGCCGCGCGGCAGCAAGATCCAGAGTTGCCCGCGCTCCTTCATGCGGCGCGCGTTGGTCGCGGCCTGCTGGCCGTTGCCGAAGAAATAGTCGGCCCGCACCGCGCCGCGAATCGCACCGCCGGTGTCCTGCGCAATGGTCAGCCGCTGCATCGGGGCACCGGTGCCGGGGGCGCGGGTAGACACGAACACGGGGTAGCCGAGCGGCGTGCTGCGCGGGTCCACGGCAATCGAACGTCCCGCCGACAGCGGCACGCCGAAGGCACCTACCGGCCCACCCGCGGGCGATGTCGATTCCTTGAAGAACACGTAGCTCGGGTCCTTGATGCCCGAACCGATGACCGGGCCGGCCGTGCGCCGCCCCGGCACCACGACGGCGCCGCTGGCGGTGGGCCGCGCGAGCGTGAAGCCGCGCGTGCGAATGGTGTTGGTCGAGGTGCCGCCGGGGTCTTCGTCGTCATCGCCGTCGTCCAGGTCCAGCTCGATGGACGAGCCGCGCACCTTCACCGGGCTGCGGGGCTTGCCGTTGGACGCCTGCGCCAGCGTGGGGCGGAAGGGCTGGCCGTTCTGCTCGGCGTAGGCCACGCGAATGATGTCGCCGTTGGCCAGCTTGATGCGGCCCGAGCCCTGGATCTGCATTTCGTACAGCGCGGTGGCGCTGCTCACGAAGGCCAGCACCTTGGCGTTGGGCGCACCCTTGGTTTCGATTTCTTCGCGCGTGTAGTACGGCAGCAGCTGCTTGCCCTCGACGCGCAGGCGCACCTTGCGGTCGAGCGTGTCGCGCGTGATGGCCGAGAGGTCGAGCGCATAGAGGCCCGGCGCACCCATGTCGCGCGTGCTGAGGCCGCTCTGCACCACCACGTTGCGGCCTTCGACGCGCGCCGCCACGGTGCCGTTGCCGGCCGGCAGCTTGCGCGCATCGGCAAACAGCATGTCTTCGGGTTGGCCGTACACCGGGTAGATGAAGGGCGCCGCGTATTGGCGGCTGCCCGGGATCTCGGGCTCGAAGTAGCCGGTGACCACGCCGTCGGGCTTGCGGTCGTCGTCGCGGATCTGGTAGGCCGAGAACTCCTGCTCGAAGAAGGCGCGGATGGCGGTGCTGTTCCTGCTGTCGACCCTGAGGGCGCGCGCACACACGTCCTTCCACTCGGCACCGCGGCCGGTGAGCACCTTGCAGCTGCCGAGAAACGCCGGCCAACTGTCGGAAAAATCGTCGCGCGCCCAGCCCGGCACGGCATCGAAGCTGACCGAGGTGTAGGTGGCCAGTTGGGTGGAGAAGGTGCGCGCCTGGCCGGCCACGCTCGAGCCGACCGGGGCCGGGCGCGATGCAGCCGCCGGCGCTCCGCCTGCTGTTGCCGTTGTGCCGGAAGCGGCCGCCCCGGTGCTGGCGTTGGCGTTGGCGCCAGCGGTGGCCGCTGGCGGCGTGTTGACGCAGCCTGCTGCAAATACGGCCGCGGCGGCGGCAGCCCAGCGAAGGGCGGAAAAAATGAAAATCGGCGACTGCGTGTACATGAAAGCCTCCTTGTCCGGAAAGACGGCCCCTTCGAGCCAATGCTCTACAGACGATTACTTCTCGACGATTTTGAAATTCGCGACGCCATAGACGTCGTTGCACGGGGTGTTGGGCGCGCACACCGGCTTGCCCAGCAAAGGCGACGGCCCCGTGCCGCGCGTGGCTTCGAGCGCCGCCAGCACGGGCAGGGGAAACTGCGGAAACACGCCGTCGTTCTGGACGCCAGAGGCGCCGAAATCGCGCTCGTGCTCGCTCACGAGCACCGCGAACTGGTTGGTGCCGGCCGGGCCGCCCGCATCCATCGGCCACGAAGCGCGCGGCAGCGAGAGCGGGCTGCCGGCGGTGATCTTGTTGTGCTTGTCGAGCAGGTTCGGAAACAGCAAGAACATCTCGCCACCGCTGGACAGCAAAAACACGTAGACGAAGCCGTCGCGCTTGCTGCGCACTTCGAACGCGAGCCTGTCCTTGCCGATTGCGACCTCTGGCTTCTTCGGCGCGGCCGCCACATCGAAGGCCGGCGACGCGCCTGTTGCGAGCGACTGCAGCGAGTCGAGCGGCGTGCGGGGTGCCGGAGGGGGCGGCGGCGGTGGTGGAGGCGCTTCAGCCACGCGAGCCTCGGGCGGCGGTGGAGGCGCCACGATGGCCTGCTTGCCGCCGCCACTGTCGCCCTCAGCGGCCGTGCGGCCTTGGTACCACCACCATCCACCGCCAGCCACCACGGCGGCCACCGCCAGCGATGCGATGGCGGGCACGGCCTTGCTTCTGCCGGAGCCGCCGCCGCTGTCCGTGCCCTGCACCGGTGGATTGCCTCGACCGATGATCGTCGGCGCGTCGGCGTTGCTGCCCGTTTTACGCGAGCCGGGCGTCACAGGCGGCGAGGTGCGCGGCACCGGTGCGATGCTGTGGCCCACCTCCAGGTCGAGCGCCGCGCGGAACTCGGCCATCGACTGGGGCCGCGACTCCGGCCGCACGCCCAGGCCCGCATCGATCGCCTGCAGCAGCCGCAGGCTGTAGCGCTGGCGCAGGATCTCGTTGCCCGCCAGCGGCACATAGCTGTCGGACAAGAGCCGTGCCACCGAGGGCGGCGGCGCGCGTCCGCAAACGGCCACGTGCATCACCGCCGCAAGCGCATAGACATCGGTCCACGCGCCCTGCGACATGTCGGGCATTTCGGCGTACTGCTCGATGGGTGCGTAGCCGGGCTTGAGGATGACGGTGATCGCCTGCGTCTTGTCGGTGATCACGCGGCGCGCGGCACCGAAGTCGAGCACCACCGGCCGGCCCGAGCCTTCGAGCAGGATGATGTTGTCGGGCGCGATGTCGCGGTGGTAGCAGTTGGCGCCGTGCATCACGCCCAGCGCCTGCGTCACGCCGTCCATGATGCGGATGAGCCAGGCCTCGTCCACGCCCGCCGGAATGGACACCAGCGCCTGGCGCAGCGTGTCGCCGCGGTAGAACGGCATGACCATGTAGGTGGTGCCGCGCTCCTGCCAGAAACGGTAGACCTTCAGCAGCGAGGGATGGTCGAACTGCGCGAGCAGGCGGGCTTCGTTGATGAAGCTGCGCATGCCGAGGTCGAAGGTTTCGCGGTGGCGTTCCGACAAGGGGACGACTGTTCCGTCCTGCTGCCTTGTCGAGAGTGACGTGGGCAGGTATTCCTTGATGGCGACGACGCGTTCGAGGGCGTGGTCCCAGGCTTCGTAGACCACGCCGAAGCCGCCCTGGCCAACGACACGGGTGATTTCGAATTCTGCGAGGCGGCTGCCTACGGGGAGGAGGCCGGCTTCGTTTGCTTCTGTGGCTGGGCTTGTGACGGGGGCGTTGGACAGGCTAGTGGGGCTGGCGGTGATTACCGTTACTGAGGTGTCTGTTTGCTGGACGGGTCTTGACATGACCTGGGTGCGGTCGTCTTCTGTCGGCTTGTTGGGGTTTGCTTCGGTCATTGACTTGCTCCCGTATGGACGTTGACGGGGGCTTGCTTTCCGAGGCCGGGTGTCGCCCCGGCGGGCGACCTACTTTTCTTTGCTTCGCCAAAGAAACGTAGGCAAAAGAAAGGCGACCCCACTGTCTGCGTCCCTCCGCTGCGCTGCGGGCAACCTGCGGTGCTCGGGTTTCGCGGGGTCTCGCAGAACTCGCTTCGCTCAGACAGCTGCGAGCCCTGATCCGCGAAACCCTGCGCTCCTCGGCGCATACAGAGGGGCTTGGAAACCGAACGGGCCTTTGCTTCGCTCGGCCACCGGGCCACTGCGGCGCTGCGCGTCGCAGTGGTTGGCATCGAGCGGGGCTGATGGCTGTTGGTATTGGCTGTTGGTATTGGCTGTTGGAGCCGAGCGAGAGCGAAGGCTGCCCGCTCCCACCCCTTCTGTATGCGCCGAGGAGCGCAGATGGAGGCGGGATCAGGGCCGCAGCTGTTTGAGCGAAGCGAGTTCTGCGGACCCCCGCCGGAGTCGAGCACCGCAGGTTGCCCGTAGCGCAGCGCAGGGACGCAGACAGTAGGGGTCGCCTTTCTTTGCTTACTTTCTTTGGCGAAGCAAAGAAAGTGAGTCGCCCGCCGGGGCGAGACCCGGCCTCCGACAACAAAACAAAGCAAGGAGTTCATTCCCCCTCCCCCACAAACAAAGCCTCGAACTCCCCATCCAAAGGCAACCCGGCAACCATCACCCCGGCGTCAGCCGAAGCAGCAGGATCGTCCAGCCACAAGGACCTCCCCGCCCCCGGCAAAGCCAGCGACTCCAATCCCCCTTCGCGCACCTCACCACCTTGCGTCGCAACAAACAACCGCTCAAGCAAAGCATCGAACCCCAGCGCATCCATATCCCCCTCAAGCCCCTCCAGCGCAGCCCGCGTCCCCCGCTCCCACCAAAGCAGCACCCCCGCAGCGCATCGCCCCCCAGCGTCTCGCCAGCAAATTCATCGAGCTCGACAGCCAGCGTGATCGGAAAGTACCGCCCCACGCCATCGACCGAAGGCATCATCACGCCGATCCAGGCACCCTCACCCGCCACGCCCGGCCCCAGCGCAAAGCACCACACCGGCGCCTGCAGGTAATGCGAAATCCAGTCTTCATGCCGGTCCTTCAGCCGTGCCAAGCCGCGCTGCAGCCAGTGATCCCACGCCGAGCGAAACGACTCAGGCAGCCGCCGGTGCGCAAAGTCCCCCATGCCCGGCAACTTGCCGAACCATCCTGGCAATGCAGCAGCAGAAGAAGGAAAAGCAAGCGCGTCGCTCACAACCCCTCCGGACAGGAAAACTCACGCAGTTCCTTCAAGCGGATCGGATGCTGCACGCTGTTCGTCGTCACCTCGAAGCGCGTCTTGCGGGGCCCGACCTGGAAGGTGATGAAGAACTTCTCGGGCGCATCGCCGGCTTCGAGCTGGCCGTCGTCGAGCGCGCGGAACAGCGCCCACGGCCCATCGACGGCGGAGCCCGAACTGCCGATGGTCGAAGGCGGGCTCACCTGAATGCGCACCTGGTTGCTGCCCTTGGGGCCTGGCCATTGCACCGCCATGGGCACCACCGGGCCGTGCGCGTATTTCACGAGCTGGCCGTCCACGTCGAGAATGAATTGGGTAATGCCCGCGTCCATCTCCACCGGCTTGAAGTCCAGCCGCATCGAAGGGCCGCGGCCGCCGCCGCGAAAAAAGATGTCCTTGATGCGCGCGGCCCGCTCGAACTGCGCCAGCGCCTGCGTGGTGACGGCGCCGCGCTCGGCCACTGGCTTGTAGCGCCACGGCTTGGTGCTGGTGTCGACCAATGCGGCCAGCCGCTTCTGGAAAAACTCGTCCATCAACCCGCCAGCGCCGAACATCTGGCCGAAGTCCTCGGGCAGCACGTCGCGCTTGCTGCTGCCCACGAAGGGGTAGCGGCCCGCAATGGCGCGGTTGCAGAACTCGGTCACGGGGCGCAGGTCCTGGCTCAGGTTGCCGCGCTCGGCCACCTGCGCCTGCGCGGCGCCCGACTGGCTCAGGTTCTCGACCATGGTGCGCACCGGCTCGGGCAGGCGCCCGGCGTCCGACTTGAGCTTGCCGGCCACGTCGCCGGGCGGCGGCGAGGTGCGGCCCTTCACGGCCGTGTCGACGGCGTTGAGGTACACATACACCTCGTTGAACAGCTTGAGCGCCTCGTCGATGGGCGCGGGCTGGTTGGGCGCAACGGGCGTGACCAGGCGGCGCAGCGGCTCGAAGCGGTCGTCCACGATGCTCTCGATGCGCTTGCCGCTGGCCACCGGCTTGTTCGGGTCGCCGCCGAAAAGGTCTTCGAGGCCCTTGCGCGTGTTGGCGACCGTGGCGGTCGCCTTGCTCACCACGTCCTTGGGCTGGTCGGCGGGAATGAGCGTGGTTTCCTTCACCACCGCGCGCAAGAAGTTGGCAAGCGGCGAACCCACGCCCGAGAGAATGCGCGCGGCCTCGATGTTCTTCTCGAGCCCGGTGGCGCGAATCAGCCGCACGTCGGCCAAGAGCGTCTCCCATACCTTGACGTATTCCGCCAGGTAGAGCCGGCGCACGCGGTCGGTCAGCGCGCCGAGGGCGGCCACGTCGCGCATGCGGTCGGTGGCGCTGCGGTCTTGCCCGAGCACCCACGGGTCTTCCTGCGCGAGCAGGCCGGTGAGCACCGTGACCTCGTTCTGGAAGCGCTTGTGATAGCCGTCGTAGGTGAACATGCCCGGCACGCCTTCGGTGAGCGGCTTGCCGCTGATGCGCTCGAACACCAGGGGTGCCGAGGGGCCGGCGGCGGTGGCGATGCTGAAACCCGGAATGTCCTTGGTGGCGCGCTGGCGCTTGAGGCGGCTGAACACGCGCTGCTCCAGCGGATAGCTCGCGAGTACAGCGCGCACGCTGCGCACCAGGTTCTCGTCCATCTTGAGCGGCGAGCGCGGCGGGCCTTGTGCAATGAGCACGTCGAGCTGGTCTTCGAGCGCCTGGCGCTGGTCTTCGGGAATGCCGCGGTCCAGGCTGCGCGCCCAGTCGAGCGTGATCCAGGCCTTGAGCGCCTCGGCATCGAAGTGCTCGGGCTGGTAGAGCATGAGGTAGCTCTTGAGCGCCTCGTACGTGTATTCGAGGTTGTCCTTCTGCGCGGTGCGCAGCTGGTCCTCGATGCGCTTGGCGATCTGCGGCAGGAAGGCGTCGTTGAGCGCGCGCTGGTGCGTGAGCATGGCGGCCGCATCGAGCTTGTCGCCCTGGTAGAGGCCGAGCGTCATCGACAGCGGCTCATCGCCCTGGCGGTTGTCGGGCGTCTTCCAGATGTCGCGCAAGCCCTGCAGCACGGGCGCCACCTCCACCAGGTTCTGCACCCGTGAAGGCAGCGCCGCAAGATTCTGGCGCGCAGGCTCGACACGGGCCTCGACCGACTTCAGGTAGTTGACGTTCTGCAGCGTGCTGTAGCCCCAGCCCGCCAGGAGCGCAAGCGTGACCAGCGTCATGGCTGCGACGCCGGCCATGCGCAGCGTGTGGCGTCGGCGCTCCAGCTTCACGTTGGCGCCGGCCAGGCGCTGTTCCGGGAACACCACCTCGCGCAGCAGTGCGGTGAGAAAGTAGCTGCGGCCGCTCGACTTCTGCGGCGCGAGCATGGCGCGCTCCAGGCCGAAGCTGCGCGCAAGGCTGCCCATCACGCGATCGATCGGGCTGCCCTCTTGTGTGCCGCTGGTGAAGTACACGCCGCGCACCCACGGCGGCTGGGCAAAACGCGAGCCGGTGAACACCTGGTCGAGCAGGTCGGAAAGCATCGAGCCGATGGAACCGAACTGCGCCGGAAAGCCGAAGATCGCCGCGCGCCGCGTGCCGTCGGTCTCGCGCTGCATGCGCGCGATGAGACCGTCGTTGACGCGGTTGTGCAGCAGCGCAAACTCGCGGTTGAAGGCGGTGGATAGGCCCTTCTCGTCGGCCTGCACGTTCTCGTCGGCCGGGAGCGTAAAGCCGAACACCTGCGCGCGCTGCTCCTTGCCAAGGTCATCGAAGTAGTCGGTGAAGCCGTAGAGCAAATCGCTCTTGGTAACGAGCACGTACACCGGCAGCCGCGTGGTGAGCTTCGCATCGAGTTCCAGCAGCCGCGCGCGAATGGAGGCCGCCAGCTGCGTGCGCTGCTCTGGGCCCTGGCTCAGCAGGTCGGCCACGCTCACGGTCAGGAACACGCCGTTCAGCGGGCGGCGCGGGCGTGCCTTCTTGAGCAGGCCGAGGAAGCCTTCCCATGCACTCTTGTCTTCCGACTGGTGGCTGTCCTGCGTGGTGTAGCGGCCGGCGGTGTCGATGAGCACGGCCTCGTCGGTGAACCACCAGTCGCAGTTGCGCGTGCCGCCCACGCCGCGAATGGCGCCGGGGCCGAACTTTTCCGCCAGCGGAAACGAGAGGCCCGAGTTGACCAGCGCGGTGGTCTTGCCCGCGCCGGGTGCGCCGATGAACACGTACCACGGCAAGTCGTACAGATAGCTGCCGCCGGAGATGGAAAGCCAGTCGCGCCAACCGGGCTTCTTGCCGGCCGCGTGCAGGCGCATCTGCTTGAGCGTGGCCACGGCTTCGCTGAAGCGCGTGTCCAGGATCTTCTGTTCGCCGTTGACCGGTGCATCGGTCTTGGCGGACGGCGCCTTCATCAAGCCGTCGGTCAGGTGCTGGCTCGCACGGCGCGCGCGCCACCGGCGGTAAATCGCGCGCAGCACCACGATGAGCACGATGGCACCGATCAGCAGCGCGCGCACGAGTTCGCTTTCGAACGGCGCCAGCGCGCCGATCTTCACCATGGGGCCGATCCACCAGATCAGCAGCGCGACGATGACCAGCGCCAGCAGGGTCAGCAGCAGCGGGCTGAACAGGAAGCCGAAGATTTTCTTGATCATTTCGTCACTCCCGCCGAAGCCACCCGGTCGGGCTCTGACAACAGCACGATGTCGACACGCCGGTTGCGCGCGCGGTTGGCCGGGGTGTCATTGGCGGCCACGGGCTCGGCGTCGGCCTTGCCATCGGAGCGCATGCGCGCCGGGTCCACCAGCGTGGTGAGCGAGCCCTTCACCGCATCGGCGCGCGCGGCCGAAAGATGCCAGTTGGACGGATAGCGAAGCGAGCGGATCGGCTGGTTGTCGGAGTGGCCGGTGATCAGCACCTCGCCCTTCACCTCGGCCAGCGCCTGGCCGATGCGGCGCAGCACCGGCAGCGATGCGGCCATGGGCTCGGCACTACCCGAGCCGAAGAAAGAGTCGCCGCGCAGGCGCACCACGCTGCGGTCGGCCTCGTCGGTCACCGTGACCAGGCCCTGCTTGATCTCGGGTTCGAGAAAGCGCGCGAGCCGCGGCGACTTGGCCGGTACGGCGGGCAGCGCAATCTGTATGTTGGGCACGCGCAGGCCCGACACGGCGGCATAGGTGGTGTCGGAGCGGTAGTTGAGCGTGAGCCTGAGGCCAAACCAAGCCAGCGCGAGCAGCAGCGCAAAGCCCGCCGCAAACACCCACAGCGGCAGCGATTCGCGCAGCCGCACCGTGCCCGCACCTTGCCCGCGCCAATGAGGAGAAAGCTCGGCCTCGAGCGGCGGGCGGTCCTTGGCGATGAGGTCGGCCAGGCGCTGGCGCACCGAATCGAGCTGGGCGCGGCCGTTGTCGACCACGCGGTAGCGGCCTTCGAAGCCGAGTGCGAGCACGCTGTAGATCAGCTCCAGCAGCTGGCGGTGCGTGGGCACGTCCTGCGCGAGCTTGGCAAGCAGCTGGAACACTTTTTCGCCGCCCCAGGTCTCATTGTGGAACTGCACCAGGAGGCTCTGCTTGTTCCAGCCGGCCTGCACGCCCCAGGGCGTGTTGGCCACGGCTTCGTCGAGCGCGGTGCACAGCACATAGCGCGCGGCAAGCACCGACTCGTTGCTCACCCCGGCGCGGCGAGCGGCGGCGTCGAACTGGTTCACCGCGTCGGCGGTGGAGGCGCGCAGGGCCGGCACGTTGGGCGGCTGCGCAAGATTGCGCAGCTTGCCGATCAGCACCAGCAGCTTGCCCGCGGCCGAGACCAGCGGATTGAGCAGGCCGATGTCGCCGACCTCAACCGCGGGCGTGGGATCGGCACCGCCGAAGAACGGCGCGGGTGCGGCCGCAGGCGGCGGCGTGCCGGCAGGCGTGCGCGGCTTGGGCTTGATGACCGTGCGCTCCGACTCGAAAGCGGCGAAGGGGTCTGGTGTGGTCATGATGGTGTTCCGTTTCCGTCAGCCCGATGCGGCTAGGAACGAATGGCCCAGAACGCGAGGTCGAGGCCTGGAAAGTCGCCCGCGATGTGCATCGCGATGCCGCCCGATTGCTCCAGCTGCCGCCACAGGTCGCTGTTGCGCGTTTCGAGCTCGAAGTAGTTGGCGCCGGTATGGAAGGGAATCTGCCGCGGCGCCACCGGCATCGGCGTGAGCGTGACGCCCGGCAGCGCCAGGTTGACCAGGTCGCGGATGCGCTCGACCGGGCCGATCTTGACCTGCGTGGGAAAGCGCGCGCGCAGCGCCTCGCTCGGCATGCTGGCATTCACCGCAAGCACGAAGGTCGCCTTGCGCTGCAGCTCCACGTCGGTGACCACCGCCACGCGCACGCCGTGCTTGCGGTCATGCAGCTCGATGCGGATGGCCGACTGCTCCAGCACCATCGAGAGGCTGCGGCGCAGGTCGTCCATCACCGGGCGGAAGCTCAGCGCCAGGTCGTCGTGGATGTAGGGGCCGAAGCGCGTGACGCGGCGCGAATCGCGAAAGCTCGCGAGATCGCCCGCCAGCCCGAGCGCATGCTCGAAGAAATGCTGCGGGTGCAACATCGCGCTCTTGGCCAAGTGTGCAAACACCGCCTCGTTGCGGTTGACCGTCTGCAGCAGCATGAAGTCCGCGATCTCGGCCACGCCGCCCGTGCCGCCTTGCGTCATGCGGCCGGCCAGCGCCTCGCCGCGCTGGCGCAAGAGGCCCAGCAGTTCGTCGAGCCACGAACGGATCACGGCATGGCCCGCCACGTCGAGCAGCGGCGGCAGCATGGCACGGTCGAGCTGCACCTGATTGTCGACGCGGCGCTCGACCACGCGTGCCACGCCCAGCGTGGTCCAGGCATCGGTCGCTTCGCTGGCGCGCATCAGGCGGGTATGAAGCTGGCCCAGTTGCAGCATGGCGGTGCGCTCGCCGGCGGTGTTGGAGTCGGGCACTTCGGACTCGAGCACGCGGTGGCGCACCAGCTCTTCATATTCTTCGGCATCGGCCTCGCGGGCACCGGCACGGCGCACGGGCAGCGCCAGCATCACGGCCTCGTCGCGCATGGCGGGCGGAATGTCGATGGGTTCGGGCAGCGGATCGACCGCCGGCATGTCGAACACCGTGCCGTCGCCGAAGATGCCCACCGCGCGCACCAGCGCGAGCTTGCCCAGCGTGAGCGCGGCCTGGTCGATCTCGATCTCCGCAAAACCCCAGGCATAGGGCGTGGTCGAACGCAAAAGCACATGCCGCGCATGGTCGCCATGACGCTCGCTCTGCTGCAGGTGCTGGGGCTGCAGCAGCATCCCCTCGCTCCAGACCACTTTTGTTCGCCAACTCATCCGCACTCCGTCAAAGGCAAGGGCTGCCCGAAAGAAGCACGGAGTTTCCGGCGCGCAAGGCCGGCGGCAAATCCGCCTAACGGCCTAGGCGGAGGGATTTGGAGCTACGGCGAAGGGACTAGGCGGGCGCCCGCACGCCTCGTTCAACGTGCGGCAGTAGACGCCGCCCGCAAAGTCTCGACCTGCTCCTTGTACGCCTGCTCTATGCGCCGCAGCCGCTGCTCGCGCGCCGCATCGTTGACCCAGGCAGCCGCCATGGCACTTTGCTTGCCCAACTGGTACTCGAGCGTGGCCTCGGGCAGCAGCGCGCTGTCGTCGGCCGGCGCATAGCCGTAGGCCGCGCGCAGCGTCTTGAGCACTTCGCGCTCGGCATCGGCGCGCGGGCCCTTGCCCTGGCCATAGCCGACCAGAAAGGCCTGCAGCCGGGCCTGAAACGCGGGCGGGTAGTCGCGCCGCACCACCATCTGCGCGCCGGGCGGCGGCTCGGACTCCCACACCACATGCAGCCGCGCGGCCTCGACGGGAAACTGCTCCCTGAAGCGCTCGAAGTCGGTGGTGTTGTTGGTGGCCACGTCGGCGTCGCCGTTGGCCACTGCAAGTGCTGTGGCCTGGTGGTTGCCGACGATCTCGCCTCGGAACCGGGTTTCCATCTGGATATTTCTCGGCAGGAACAGCTGGCTCTGCGGCATGAGAAAACCGGTCACCGAGCGGCTGTCTCCACGTGCGAGCCGCCAGCGCTCAGGCTCTGCGAGCACCGCTTCCAGCGTGTTGGGCGCGCCGGCCTTCCGCGTGAGCAGCACCGCGCGGTGGGTGGGCATGCCGGGCCGGCGGGCGATTTGCGCCACCACCTTCATGCGCCGCTGCATCACTGCGTCCAGCGCGATCTTGGCCGAGAGAAACGCCATGTCGACTTCATCGCGCTTGATGGCGCGGTCGAGCTCTTCGTACGACGCCACGGAGTACGCCGCCACCGGCACGCCGATGGCCTGGCTCATGTCGGCCAGCAGCGGCATCCACAACGCACGCGATTCGACGGCGCCTCCCAGCGGCAGCACGCCAAAGCGCACGGGCTTGGCGGGAACGGCCGCCTTTTCGGTAGCGCCGACGCTGCCCGGCGCCAGCAAGAGCGCGGTGGCAACAAGCATGAGCGGCAGTGCCATGGCGGCAAGCCACCTGACAGCGCGAGGCAGCGCGCGGGCAGGCATGTCAGGGCGACAGGTCCCGAAGGACGGTGGCCTGCTCCGAGTAGCCGCTCTCGATGCGCTTCAGGCGCGCCTGCCGCGCCTCGTCGTTGACCCATTGCGCGGTCATGGCGTTTTGCTTGGCCAGCTGATAGGCGAGCTTGGCGGCCGGCTGCAGCGAGCTGTTGTCCGCCGCCACGAAGCCGGCCAGGTCGTGCAGCGACTTGAGCACGGCCCGCTCCGCATCGCCCTTGGGCCCCTTGGCACGCCCGTAGCCGACCAGGAAGGCCTGCACGCTGCTGCGCAGCTCCGGCGGGTACTCACGCCGCACCACGATCTGCGCATGCGGAATCAGCTCCGACTCCCACAGCACCTGCAGCCGCAGCGCCTCGGCCGGAAAGCGCTGCTTGAAGCGCTCGAAATCGGCCGTGTTGTTGGTGGCCACATCGGCTTCGTTGTTGGCCACGGCCAGGGCGGTCGCCTGATGCGTGCCGACGATCTCGCTCAGGAAGCGGGTTTCCATGGCGATGTGGTTGGGCAGGAAGAACTGCAGCTGCGGCACGATGAAGCCCGACACGGACTGCCGCTCGCCGCGCGCAAGGCGCCAGCGTTCCGGCTCGCCGAGCAGGCTCTTCCTGGTGTTGAACGGCGGCGTCTTGCGGGTGAGCAGCAGGGCGCGGTAGCCGGCCAGGCCATCGTGCCGCACCACCTGCGCCACCACTTTCATGCGGCGCTGCGTCACGGCGTCGAGCGCCATCTTTCCGGACAGGAACGCCATGTCGACCTCGTCGCGGCGGATGGCCTGTTCGAGCGCTTCATACGAATTGACCGAGAGCACGCTCACCGGTCGGGAGATGGCGCGGCTCAGTTCGGCCAGCAAGGGGTCCCAGTCGCTGCGCGATTCGAAAGCGCCGCCGAGAGGCAGGATGCCGAAGCGCACCGGTGCATCGGGCTGCAGCGCGGGCTGGGCGGCCGCCAGCATCGGCAGGCCGGCGAGCAGCGTCAAGGCGAGTGCGCCGCGGCGAACCACCACGGCGGCAGCACGCCTGAACCGCGGGCTGCGGTGCGGGGCACGAAAGGCGTCAATGGCGCCGGAAGCCTTCCGGACGCGGCTTGGGGAGGCCTGCATTTTTGGGCACGGAACATGGGCCGCTGCGGGTCAGCGGGTCTAACATGGACAAACGCGGACACGATTAGATATCAAATACAAGCTGATTTTGTGATGTTTTTCCCATCTTTCGCTCCGTAACCTGGGTCCCTAAGCTTGATCTTCATGCGCCAAATGCCCCCATGAACTGGAACTTCCGCGTCGTCCGGGGGCTTGCGCGCCTCACCTTCGCGCAGCAGCTGATCCTGCTGGCGCTGGTGCCGGCAACCGCCGCCACGCTGGCGGCCATTGCCGTTCTGACGCGCCAGCACCTGGACAACCTCACCGAGCTGATGCGCGCCAACGCGCAAACGGTGGCGCTGCAGGTTGCCACCGCGGCGCAAGCCCCGCTGGTGCGCATGGACCGCCGCATTCTTCAGCGCACAGCCCAGTCGGGCACCTACCAGCCGCACGTGCAGCAGGTGCAGATCTGGTCGGACGATGGCGAGATCGTCGCCAACTCCGAAACCGTCGACCGCGCCCGGGGCGAAGGGCTGCAGGTGGTAGTGCCGATCGTGAGCGAGGACGGCCGGCACAGCGGCAAGGTCATGGTCGAGATGAGCCTGGACGCCGTGCAGGACGCGCGGCGCTCGGTGTGGCTCAACGTGGTGCTGGTGCTGGCAACCAGCCTGGTGGGCGTGGGGCTGGCGGGCTGGTGGGCCGCGCGGCGCATCAGCGAGCCGATCCGTGCGCTGGGCAAGGCGGTCGACCGCCTGGGCGCCGGCGAAGCCGCGAGCGTGACCATCGAGGGCACCTCCGAAGTGCGGCACCTGCAGCACGGCTTCAACCAGGCGGCGCGCGCGCTGGCCGAGAGCCACCGGCTGCTGCAAAGCCGCATCAGCGAGGCCACGGCCGAACTCGCGCGCAAGAACCAGCAGCTCGAAGTCGCGAGCCAGGCCAAGACGCGCCTGCTGGCGGCCGCCAGCCACGACCTGCGCCAGCCGCTGCATGCGCTCACGCTGTTTTCCGACGGCTTGGCCAACGGCGAGACCGACCCCGTGCGCCTGCAGCGCATCGGCCACATCCGCGAGTGCGTCGATTCGCTCGACCGGCTGTTCTCGGAACTGCTCAACCTCTCGCAGCTCGACGCCGGCGTGCTGCAGCCGCAGTGGGCGGACTTTCCGCTCGACCAGCTGTTCGACGAAATCAGCCGCAACTTCCGGCCGGTGGCCGAGCAGCAGGGCCTGCGGCTGGTGGCGCGCAAGACCGACCTCTGGGTGCGCTGCGACTACGTGATGCTCTCGCGCATTCTCAACAACCTGGTGTCGAACTCGCTGCGCCACACCATCGAAGGCGGCGTGCTGATCGGCGCCCGGCGGCGCGGCAAGGGTGTTCGCATCGACGTGGTCGACACCGGCGTGGGCATTGCCGTGCAGCATCAGGCACGCGTGTTCGAGGAGTTCTACCAGGTAGAGGCCACCGGCCGCCAGGCGCCGCGCGGCCAGCGCGGCATGGGCCTGGGGCTTGCCACGGTGCAGCGCCTGACGGAACTGCTCAACACCCGCGTCGAGCTGACCTCGCGGCCGAACAAGGGCACCTGCGTGCGGGTGCTGGTGCGTTCGGCGCCGGCCGCATTGCCCGCGCTGGACGTGACGCCGGCCCCCAGCGCCATCGAGGAGGAACCCAGCTTCGAACAGTTGCGCATCCTGGTGATCGATGACGAGCGCACCATTCTCGAAGGCCTGTCGGTGGTGCTCACCAATTGGGGCGCCGAAGTGCAGGCGGCGCAGACCCGCGCCGAGGCACTCGCGCTGGCCGACGCGTGGGAGCGGCCGCCGGACGTGGTGGTGAGCGATCTGCTCCTGCAGGGCGGCGACAACGGGCTGGACGTGATCGCGGCGCTCGAACGCCATCCGCGCGGCATCGGGCCCGGCACGGCACGCCTGCTGGTCACGGGAGAAACCAAGCCCGACCGCCTGCGCGAAGTGGCCAGCGCCGGCATCGCGGTGCTCTACAAGCCGGTTTCTCCGCGCGTGCTGCGCCAGGCCATCCAGGCCCAGCGCGCGGCGGCATTGCTCAACGCCGAAGCCTAGCGTCCTGGAGGCCCTAGTCCATCGGACATAGGCCAAGCAGCCGCCGCGCTGTGCACTTCATCACGCCCGCAAGCGGTGGCAGGCGCCGACATAAGCCCTCCGCCTTATCGCGCCAAGCAAGGGGCTTCCGTACATTGGGTACTGCTCTCTCTTGCTGCAGAAGCAGTCCATGTTTGTTGCCGTGAACCCTTTCATCTCGCTCTTCCGGAAACGGCTGCGCTGCGGCGCTCGCGCCGCGCTGGCCCTCGGCATCGCGCAGCTCGCCGCCGCCGCTGCATCGGCCACCGGTCTCACGGTGTTGATGAGCGACGACCTCGCCGCGCACTCGGAGTTCGTGCAGCATCTTCGCGCGGCCCAGGAGCCTGGCGGCCGCTTCGACCTGGTGCGGCTCCCGCAGGGCGGCGCGGACACCTCGCAAGCCGTGGAAGCAGCCACCGCCGAACCCCACCCCGGCGCCAATGCGGGTGTGCGAACGCGCGGCCTGCGCACCGCGCCGGCGGACGCCGGCATGACCCTGGCGGTCGGCGTGCCGGCCGCGCGCGCCGCGCTCGAGCGGCCCGGCCAGCAGCCGCTGGTGCTTGCGATGCTGAGCCGGCTCGACTACGAGACCCTGCGCGCCAGCAGCCCGGCCCTGCGGCGCGGCGACCGGCGCGTGGGCGTTCTGCTGCGCGACCCCGCCATGGGCGACCAGCTTGCGCTTGTGGGTGCAGTGCTGCCGCACAAGTACCGCATCGGCGTGGTCGCCACACCCGAATCGGAACCGCTGGTGCGCGAACTGCAACGCGCGGCACAGGGCGCAATCCCGCCGTGGGACGTGCAGGTGGAATACGCGCCGGACGCAAAGTCTCTCGCTTCCGCCTTGCATTCGGTGGTGCCGCGCAGCGACGCGCTGATGGTGCTGCCAGACCTGATCGGCGACAGCCAGGCCGCCACGCTTTCGGTATTGCGCGCGGGTGCTGGGGCGGGCTTGCCGGTGTTCGGTGCCAGCGAAGGGCTGGTGCGTTCGGGCGGTCTTGCGGCGGCGGTCTCCACGCCGGCGCAACTGGCGCGGCAGGCGCGGCTGCTCGGCCAGAAGCTGGCGAGCGCCGGTGGCGGCCCGCTGGTGGAGTCGGCCACGCCCGCCACCGTGCGCGTCAACGTGACCGTGGCGCGCGGACTCGGACTGCGCTTGCCGGAGGAGCGGGAACTGACCGAGCGGCTCACCGTCACCCGATGAGCGACATGGGGACGACGCCCGAAGGCACGCGCGCCGATTCGCCGGCGCAGCCGCAGCCCCTGTCCACGCCCACGCTGGTGGTGCGCGGCAACCTGCAGCGCGACCTGTTCCGTCTTGGCGTGGTGCCGTGCGCCGCGGTGGCGTTGGCGCTCACCGGCTGGTTCACGCACAGCCGACTGCAAACGCTCGAAGCGGCCTTCGACGCGGAGGGCCAGGCCGTGGCGCGCCAGGTGGCCGCCATGTCGGACCTGAGCCTCTATGCCGGCGACTTGCCGGCGCTGCAGAACGTGGCCAACGCAGCGCTGCGCGGCGGGCAGGTGATGCGGGTGGAAATCAGCAACAGCGCGGGCGTGTTCGTGACCGCCGGCCCCAAGGCCTCGGCGCTTGCGCAGCTGCGCATGTTCACCTCGCCCGTTACGCTGCGCGAGGCTTCGCGCGCCAGCGCCTTCGCGCCCGCGGGCTCCACCGCGGCGGGCGAAACACCCATCGGGCTGGTGCAGACCTTTCGCGACACCACGGCCTACGCGCGCGAGCGCAGCCGCTCGCTCATGGCGGGCATCGGCATTGCGATGGTGGCGCTGCTCGCGGCATGGGCCTCGGTGCGCCACATGGCGCGCACGGTAGCGCGGCCTCTGCGACGCGTGTCGCGCACGGTGGCGGCATTGGAGGCCGGGCACTTCGAAGCGCGCTGCGACGTGGTCGAAGGCGAGCCGCGGAGCGTTGCCCCGGCATCGTCCGGCCAGGGCCACACGCATGAACTGGCCGTGCTCGCGCACGACATCGACCGACTCGCCGAGCGGCTGCAGCGCAACCGCCAGGTCAGCGAGGAGCGCGTGCGCGAGGCCACGGCCGTGGCGCTGCAGCGCATGGCCGAAGCCGAACAGGCGGCGCTGTCGCGCGCACGGTTCCTGGCCGCAGCCAGCCACGACCTGCGGCAGCCGTTGCATGCCATGGGGCTTTTCATCGACGGCCTGCTGCCGAGCGCCACCGAGGCGCAGCGCCCGGCCGTGCTGCGCCTGCAGGAGAGCACCGAGTTCATGGGCGTGCTGCTCGACGACCTGCTCGAAATCTCGCGGCTCGACGCCCAGGTGCTGACGCCCGCGATCACCAAGGTGCCTTTGGCCGCGCTGTTCGACCAGCTCGATGCGCAGCACGCCCCCACCGCGGCCGAGACCCGTGTGCGGCTGCGCTGGAGCGACCGCGGGCTTGCGGTGCGCAGCGATGCGGCGCTGCTGCAGCGCATCGTTGGCAACCTGGTGGCCAACGCGCTGCGCCATGCGCCCGCCGGCGGCACGGTGCTGGTGGCCGCGCGGCGCAGCCGGGCCGGCGGCGACAACGTGCGCATCGAAGTGCGCGACAACGGCGTGGGCATTGCGCCCATTCACCAGGGCCGGATCTTCGAAGAGTTCTACCAAGTGGCCAACACCGAGCGAGACAGGCGCCGCGGCTTCGGGCTGGGCCTTGCCATCTGCGCGCGCATCGCCGCGCTGCTCGGAACCCGCATCACGGTGCGCTCTGCGCTGCAGGCGGGCAGCACCTTTGCGCTCACGCTGCCCGCCGCCCAGGCGGCCGAAGCCACCGCGCCCGCAGCCGCACCGCGCGCGCTCACGCCGCTGGCCGGCCTTCACTGCATGGTGGTCGACGACGACCCCGTGATCCTCGACGGCAGCCGCGCGCTGCTGGAGCAATGGGGTTGCGAGGTCGAATGCATCGCCACGGGCGCCGAGGCCATTGCGCGGCTGGGCACCGGCGACCTGCGCTTCGATGCAGTGCTGTGCGATTTGCAACTGGCCGGCGCCGACGACGGCATGGACGTGATCACCGCCGCCAAGCGCCTGCAGCCCGACGCACTCGCCGTACTCGTGTCCGGCGCCACCGGGCCCGAGGTGCTGCAGCGCCTGCGCCATGGGGGCGTGATGCTGCTCACCAAGCCGGTCGCACCCGCCAAGCTGCGCGCGCTGCTTTCCACGCGGCGGCATGCCGCCTCGCCGGCCTGAGCGCGCCCCCACACACCCAGGTCGCAGCCCCCTCGCTCGCCCACAGGAACGCTTCCGATGCTCGACATTGCCGCACTGAAAGACATCCGCCCCTTCATCGCGACGCCGAGCTATGGCGGCGCGCTGGCCTCGATCTACGTGCGCAGCCTGCTCGGCCTGGTGAACCTCGCCTGGAGCCAAGGCTTTTCGATGCAGACGCGCTTCCTCGACGGCGACAGCCTGATTCCGCGCGCCCGCAACCGGCTGGTGGCCGAGTTCATGGCCGACACGCGCTGGACGCACCTGTTCTGGATCGACGCCGACATCGGCTTCGAGCCTTCCGCAGCGCTGCGGCTGCTGTTGGCCGGCCGCGACGTGGTCGCCGGCGTCTATCCGCTCAAGGAGGACGGTTGGCCCGCCGACGGCCTGCGCGAAGCCTTGCCCGCGGGCAGCACGCGCGCCGACTTCGAGGCGCGGCATGCGCGCTTTCCGGCCAACGCACGGACCGGCGAGGGCAAACTCGATGCCGACGGTTTCATCGAGGTGCTCGATGCGCCCACGGGCTTCATGCTGATCGCCCGTTCGGTGTTCGAGCGCCTGGCCGAAGCGCGGCCCGACCTGCACTACACGCCCGAGCCGTCGCGCGACACCGCAGCAGAGGCATGGCCGCACTACCGCTTCTTCGACGTGCTGGCCGAGCCCGGCAACGGCCGCTACCTGAGCGAAGACTATGCGTTCTGCCGTCGCTGGCAGGCGCTGGGCGGCAAGATCCACATCGACGCGCAGTCCGACCTGGCGCACCAGGGACTGCGCACCTACACGGGCCGCTTCGGCGCCGCGGGCTAGCCGCTAGAAGTCGGCGCAGCCGTTGCGCTTCTCGGTGTCGACGCAGCTCGTGAGATTGGGCCGCGAGCGCACGCGCGACCATTCGCGCGCCAGCACGTCGTTGCCTTGCGAGGCGCGGTCGCCTTCGAGCGGGCCGGTCGCAAAGCAGATCGGCGGCGGGCCGATGTTGCGGTCGTACAGCCAGGTGGTCGGCAGGTCGCGGATCACATCGGCCTTCGGAATCTGCGGAAAGCCGCCGACTGTGAGCGTTCCCGGCACCACGTTGACCAGGTAGCCCTCTGCCGAGGTGAAGCTGCCGTTGATCGCATAAGCCCCGGGCGGGCTCGACCGGTTGGCCGCGGTGCCGACCGCACCGCTGAAGCCGGCGCCGCTGTCGCCAAGAATCAGGCCCGTGATGCTCCAGGTGAAGAACGGATTGTTCAGGCCCGCCGGCCTGAACGCATTGCCGATCACGACGGTCGCGGTAGGCCGCTGCGCATAGATGAAGTGGTTGTCACCCGGCGATACGGTGACGCCGCACAGGCCCAGGTAGGCGCAGTTGTAGAGGTTCGGCAGCAGGCCCGAGCCGACAACGCCGCCGCGCGTTTCGCCGATCCAGGTATCGGCCCACACGCGCCAGGGCGCCCCGCCCAGGCTGGCACCGCCCACGTTCTGGAACCGCGCCGCGGCCACCAGGTCGGCGCCCGAAGTGCTGGTCACCGCCGTACCCAACTGCAGGTCGCCGCTCAGCGTGCGCACGAACACCGTGTCCGCCGCCATGGAGCCGGCCGACACCACCTGCGGCGCATTGCCGGCCGCGTCGTAGCCGACGACCGAGACGGGCCCGATGCGCAGTTCGTCCACGTCCTGGTAGCGGAACGCACCGGCCGCCCCGCCGCCCAGCGTGTTCGCGCTCACGTTGTTGGCCGCCTGGTCGAGCAGCACGCTGCCGCCGCTGGAGCGAGCCAGCAGCGTGCCCGCCGTGATGGGTGCGGTTGCCGCCTGCGTGATGTTGCCAGCCGACACCAGGCCTACGCGCGGCGCCGTAATGGGCGCCTGCAGCGCGATGTTGCCGCCCCCTTCGTTCTGCAGCGTGAGGCCCGAGGCCAGCGCGAGCGGACCCACCACGTTGATGTCGGCTGCATGCGCATTGCTGCCGGCCACGATCGCGTTGCCGGCCGAGATGCGCGAGAACTCGGCGGCCGACACAGCGAAGCCCGTGTTGGCGGTGCCGCCGAGCGTGATCGGTGTCGCGACCTGGTCGAAGGCCGTGCCGTCGGCAGCCACGCCGCCGGGACGGAGGTTGACGACGTTGCCCGCGCTCACGGTGCCGTCGATCACCAGCGCATCGGTGCTGCCGTCGTTGCTGGCACGCAGCACGACGTTGCCGCCGGCCGATGACACGGAAACGCCCGCAAGCACCGGAGGGAACACGCCCGGCACGGGCGCTGGCGGCCCGATTCGCACGCCGGCGCCGTCGCCCTCGGCCTGGCCGGTGATCTCGATGCTGCCGCTGCCAGTGGTGGCAATCTGCGCGCCGGTGCGCAGCAGCACACCGTCGCCCCCCGTGCCCGGATCCGTGTCGGCCTGGCGCAAGCCGCGCACCGCGATGTTGCCGCTGACCGAGCGAAGCGCCGAATCGTTGATGACCACCCCATGGCCCGGGATCTCGCTGCTGTTGCCCGTGAAGTTGCCGACGCCGCGCACAGTGATGTTGCCGGTGGTGCTCGAGATGTCCGTGCGCCGGTTCGGGAGGCCCGTGCCCGAGAAGCGCGAGCCGAGCCGCACGCCGCTGGTGTCGGCGCCGATGCCCGTGATGTCGACGTTGCCGGTCGAGGCGCTGATCTGCACGCCGTTGATGTAGACCGCCGCATCCGTGAAGCCGCCGCCCGAGGGCCCGCTGGTGCTGCCGTTGATCGTTACCGAGCCGCCCGCGCCGGCATCGGTGCGGCCGACGCGCGTGTCGATGACGTTGCCGTTGAGGCTCACGCTCGGGCCCGCCCCCGAGGCCGACCAGGCGCCGTTCATCACCACATTGCCGCCGTTGGTGTAGATGTCGCCGCTGTAGCTCACCTGCCCGCCGCCGGTCGCGGCACCGCCGCCGTTGACATCGGTGTTGAACACCACATTGAGTGGCCCGCCGGCGCCCGAGGACTCGATCACCACGTTGTTGTCGCCGCGCACGCTGCGGTGGGCGTCGAGCTGAAAAGTCAACGGGCCGTTGGCCGTGCTGTAGTTGATGCGCACGCCATTGAACATGCGGATGTCGCCATCCGTGGGCGACCCCGCGCCGGGGTCGCCGGTGGTGATGCGCACGCTGGTGCCGCCGTTGAGGGCGGCGTTGATGTCGCCGTCCTGGATCGTGCTGGCCGCGAGCGGCTCGAAGGGATTGGTCGGCAGCGTGCCGGCCGCGGCGCCGGGAACGATGTCGACATTGAAGGGGTCGACGAGCCAGGTGCCGGCAGTGCCCGCGGGCGCGGCGGCATCCACGCGCAGCCCGTTGATGCTGAAGCCGCCGCCCTGTCCGTCGCCGGGCGCGGCAAAACCGCCGGAAGTCTCGATGAAGCCGCCGTTGCCGCCGCCCGAGCCGCCACGCGCCGAAATGCTGCCGTAGGCACGCAGGGTGCGTTCGGCCAGCAGGCGAACATCGCCGCCGTTGCCGGAAGCGACGGCGTCCGCGCGCGCGATCGACCCGGCGCCGAGCGCGATGGCGCCGGTGTCGCCGAGTTCGGCCACCGCGTTCGCATATAGGCGGATGCGCCCGCCGCCGGCGCTGCCGCTCGCGTCGAGAATGCCGCGGTCGTCGTTTCCGGGCGGCGGTGGTGGTGGCTCCAGCGGTGCGGAAACGTCGATGATGAGCGGAGGCGTGTAAGGCACGAGCCCAATCGCACGGCCCTTGATGTCGATGGTGCCGCCCGTGAGGCCGGCGCCATTGCCCACCGCGGAGACCAGGCCGCCTGTCATGCGCACGCCCTCGGGCGACAGCCCGCTGTCCAGAATGATCTCGCCATTTCGCGAAACCATGGAGTCGGCCCGCAGCACGCCGCGGAAATTGACCACGCCGTTCGACACTTCCGAGCCGCTCGTCGCTACCAGCGCCACACGGCCGCCGTTGGCCTGCATGGTGCCGCTGTTCGCCACGCCGCTGTAGATGCCGGGCGTCACCCGGAGCGTGGTGAGCCCGTCGCCGGCAAAGTCGAGCGTGACTGTCTCGCCCGACGCCATGGCGGCCGTGCCGCCGTCGGCAACGATGCTGCCGCTGTTGAGCACCTGCGATCCGATGAGCGCCGCGGTGCCGCCACTGCCCACCAGCGTGATGTTGCCCTGGTTGTCCACGGTGCCGAAACTGCCGTCCGGCCGCCTGAACTCGAGCTTGGACGCACCGGCCATGAAATCGTCGTTGCTGGTGGACATGTCGAGTGTCGATGCGACCAGCCCGCCGACGCTGATCGAGGAACCCTTGGAGAACGTCACGCCGGCCGGGTTGACCAGGAAGACGCGGCCATTCGCATTGAGCGATCCGGCAATGGCCGAGGGCTCCCCGCCGATCACGCGGTTCAGCAGCACGCTGCTGGCGCTCGGCTGCGCAACGTTGACCGTCGCTCCCGTCGAAATGGAGAAGGTGTTCCATTGCGCAATGGCGCGCGCCGTCGTCTGGTTGATGTTCATCGTCGCGGCATTCGGCGTCGCGGCGGTCACGCCTCCGGCAATGGGCGAGAACCCGGTGGGCAGGGTCTGCGCCAGCGCGGGTGCCAAGCCCAGGCACACCAGCGCGAGCGCGACGGGACGCAGCCGCAGGCGCGGCTGGAATCGTGGGGAACGGTTGTGCATTGCCATGTCAGAACACCTTTTGCGCCTGCACGTACAAACGCGGGTTGCGGCCGCCGCCATCGGTCTGCGCCGGCCGTGTGCCGTCGCGCCAGGCGAGCGTCGCGTTGATCGCAAAGTTGCCGGGCCGCGCCCACGAAATGCCGATGCCGAAACCGCGCAGGCTGTGGCGGTTGGGGCCGGTGTCGAACGGCGAGGGGTTGCGCACGATCTTTCCGCGCGCGGCGTCGTAGAACACGAAAGGCGTGAGCTCCGAGTTGAGGGACCAGCGCCATTCGACGGTGCCGATGGCGCCCTCGTCCACCAGCAGTTCGCCGGAGGGGTACGCACGCACAGCGCGCGCACCGCCGAGCGAGAGCTTCTCGGAAGCATCGAGATTCTTGCTCGCCCATTGGCCGCCGAGCGCCACATACAGCGAATGGTTCGGCACGATGGCCTGCAGCCGCGATACCTGGAAGCTCAGCTTGGTGTAGCCGCCCTCGGTGCGGTGGCCCGCCACGCTCTGGTCGAACGCGCGGCTCTGCTCGTCGCGAATGGAGAGGTCGCCGCGGTAGAGCGTGCCCGAGCTGGCCCAGTAGCCGCCGCCGAGCACCTCGTCGCGCCGCTCCCAGGCCCAGCCAAGGCCCAGGCCGTGCACGCGCTTCTTCGATGCGAAGTCGACCGCGTTCATTTCGTCGGTCAGGTTCTTCACGTCGGCGCCGAGGCGCAGGAAGAGGTTCTGCTGGCGCTGGCGGATCAACGGATAGTTGAGCGAAAAATCGAGCACGTCGGCCCTGCCCTGCGCCCCGAGTTCGGCAAACTCGCCGCCCAGCTCGTAGTTGACGCGCGCAAGGCCAATGCCGGCACGCAGGCCGCTGGTGCCGATGGGCGCCTCGTAGGCCACGCGCCCGAACTGCAGCGCGTTGCTGTTCGAAACCATCAGCCGCATGTCGAGGTTGTCGCCTATGCCGAAGGGGCTGAGATAGCGCGCGGTGCCACCGACGCGAAAGCGCCCCGATTCCTTGGTGCCGTGGTTGTCGCCCTCGGCCGTGAAGGCCCAGCGTGGGCCCGCGACGACTTCGACCGAAAGATCGGTGGTGCCGCTCTGCGTGCCCTCCTGCAGCCCCGACGTGACGCGGATGCCGGGCTGGTCCGACAGCAGCAGCATCGCGCGCTCGTAGGCGGGCGCGCTCACGGCTTCTCCGGGCTGCAGGGGCGCGAGAAAGCCGCGCACCCTTGCCTCGCTGATGGGCGCATCGGGTGCGACCGTGACGTCGACCTTGCCGAGCCGGCCTTCGATGACGCTGATCTCCACAATGCCGTCGCGCACGGTTTGAACCGGCACCACGGCCTGCGCGAGAAAGTAGCCGCGTTCCTTGTAGCGTGCGGTGATGGCCTGCGCCAGGCTTTCCAGGTCGCCGAGCGTGACGTTGCGCCCGATGTAGGGTGCGCTAATGCCTTGCAGCTCTTCGTTGGTCAGCGCCTTGACGCCGTTCAGGCGCAGGTCGTTGAGCTTGAACGAAGCAGCAGGCGGTTGCGGCGGTGCAGGCAGGCTTTGCGGTGCAACGGTGCCGGTGGCTTGGGCGAGCGGCCGGTCGCAGGTGCCGCAGGGATCTTTGGTGGGGAGCAGCGTGTTGGTGTCTGTTTCTGCTGCGTGGGTGCGTTGGGCTGCCAATAGAAATGCCGCACCCATCAGGGCGGTGACGGCGAAGGCAATGGGTGTAGGCCGTTGTTTCATGTCAGCTCCCCACCGTAAGGCGCCAATTGCCGATCAGGTTGAACGGCGCCCAGAAAAAGGGATGAGACATCTTCGGGTCCTTCAGCACGGCCAGCTGCCCCGCCTGCATCGCCTTCTGCAGATCGCGCCCCTTGGCGAGCTCGCCGTAGAGCGTGCCCATGAGCACCGCGGTTGCGTCGTCGGAAACGGGCCACAGCGATGCGATCAGGCTCGAGCTTCCGGCCGAGAGAAAGGAGCGTGTGAAACCCAGCACTTCGTCGCCCTGCGCAATGCGGCCGAGCCCCGACTCGCAGGCCGAGAGCGTGACAAGCGCCGTGCCGTCCATCGGCAGCCCGAGGATCTCGTGCGCCTCCAGAAAATTCTGCTTGCCGCCTTCGTTGGCCAGCAGGATGCGCGAGTACAGCGGGTCGACCGCATCGGCCTCTGCATGGGCCGCCACGTGCATCAGCGGCGAGCGTGCGGCCACGTCGCGGAACTGCGTCTTGGTGGCCGCCGCGCCCATGTACACGGTGTTGCGCGGGAACAGCTGCGCGAGCTGCTTCACCTCGACTTCGGCACCGGGCAGGTCGTACTTGTCTTCGATGCGCGGATTGCCGAATGCCGTGAGCGATGCGCTCACGCGCGGCGTGCGTTGTGCCAGCTGCACCGCAATGCTGATGGAAGGCGCCACCGCCACCGGATTCGTCTCGATCAGGTAGCGCCCACCCAGGCGCAGCGCCTGGAACGGCAGGTAGTGCAATGGCCCGTGGGGCACCACGATCACCCGCTGCCCCGGCGCCAGGCCCAGCGGGCCGAGCAGCGCCGCGCCCAGCTTGTCGGCATTGGTGATGGCCGCGCGGCGGCCGCGCACGATGGAGTTGCGGAACACCTCCACCAGTTCGGTGAGCTCCTCGCGGCGCACCGGCACCGTCTTGGCCTCGATGCCGGCGGGACTCACGACCCACACCAGCAGGCGGTCGGGCAGCGCGTGGAACTGCACCACGCGTTCGTCGGGCGCCAGCGTGCCTTGCAGCGTGGCCAGGTCGACGGTGTGCGCGGCGCGTTCGTTGATTTTTGCGCGGCCGCGCACCGCATCGAGCAGCGCGCGCGAGCGGCTGCGCTCGCTCACTTCAAAGGCCTGGCGTGCATCGCCCGCGTCGCTGTAGATGGACACGCCGCGCTCGAACACCGACTGCAGGTCCGAGAACAGGCCCATCTTGAATTCTTCGCTGCGGAACTTGGCGCGCACCTGGTCGACGCCGCCGAGCGCGCGGGCCACGGCGTCGGCCGCGGCCTGCTTCTGGCCCAGCGCGAGCTCGCTGCGCGCCACGCCGTCCCAGGCCCAGAGGCGGTAGTACTCGGTGTCGGTGCCCACCTGCCGGGCCGTGAGCGCGCGGTACAGGTCGCGTGCTTCGGTCGGCTTGTTCTCGGCCAGCAGCAGCCGTGCGCGCGTGCGGTCGAGCTGGGCCGTGAGCGGTGCGTCCTTGGGCGCCGCCATGCCGCCGAGCACTTCGCGCGCCCTGGCCGCATCGCCCGCTTCGATGAGCGCGTTGACCAGGGAGGCCTGCACCAGAGGGGCATAGCGGGCCGAGCTGTTGGCCAGTGCCTCGTCGTAGCTGATCACAGCGCCGGCATAGTCGCCGCGGCGAGTGCGCACATCGCCGATGACCTTTTGCACCGGGCCGACCACCAGCTTGGGGTCGCGCGCCTGGTGCTTGAGCGCCTCGCGTGCAAATTCTTCAGCCTTCTCGAGCTGGCCCGAATAGCTGTAGACGATGGCCAGGTCCCTGTTGGCCATGGCCATCAGGTTCGGGTCGCGCGTGGCATTGGCCAGGTGCAGCGCCTTGCTGGCGGCGCGCACGCTCTGGCGAAACTCGCCAGCTTCGGCCAGCGCCACCGCCTGGCTGCAGTACTGGTAGCCGGAGAGCTTGACCGCGTCTTGCCCGTAGAGCACCGCGCCCTCGCTGGTCAATGCCAGCAAGGTGTCGGTGTCGGCAAGCCGGGCCTGCTCGGCCTTGCTGGCCGCGGCCTCGGCGTTGGGCGCCTGCGGCTGCGCCAAGGCCAATGGCCCGTGCCCCAGCAAGAGAATGCCAGCCAGCCCGAGAGCACCCGCGGCTCCTGCACGACGTGCCGAGCGCTCCCATCCCGTTCTCGAAAACCACGTCATTGGACCCCCGCGTGCGGCCCGTGTGCCCGCGGTTGCGGGGGTCGACGCCGCGGAAGTGCGCGCCGTTCAGGCCTCGTGGGAAAGTCTAGGAGCGCCCTCCCGCGGCGGCTATTCGCAAGAAGGCCTAGCGCAAACGGACTACCTGAAGGAGTCCGTCAGGCGGGGACCGATTCGATGTCGGCCCGCTCCCAGTGGCGGTGCTTGGCAATGGCCGCGACGAAGTCCTGCGCGATCTGCGTGGCCGCGGTGTTGTCGCCCAGGTTGGTAACCGGCGTGGCCGCCACCACGACGCCCGGAGGCAGGTCGCCGGGTTGCGCGTCGGCGGCAATGCCGAGCCTGGACAACAGCTGCACGCCCTCGCCCACGGTGCAGATGGCCTTGCAGTGCTTGTAGGCCTCGAGCACGAAGTGCACGGCATCGCCAGTGGCCGCAAGGGCCGTGGCGCCCAGGCTGCCGCCGGGCACCAGCACGGCGTCGAACATCACCGAAGGCGCATTGGCGAAGGTCATGTCGATGTCGATCTGCCGCTTCGACGCACTGGCCACGGTGCCCAGGCGCGGGCCGACCACCTTGCAGCGCGCGCCGGCCTGCTCGAGCGCATCGCGGATCGGCTTGAGGGAGGCGGAGTCGATGCCGTCCGCCACCAGGATGGCGATCTTGCGCGTGCGGATCGTGCCGTCGCCGGAATCGGCCATGCTGAGCGCTGGAGACTCCGAGATCGGCAGCGACATGCGGTGTTCGCGATAGCCCGCGCGGCCCGCCGCGGCCTTGGCATCGGGAGCACCGATACCGAGCGGCTCCGCCACGCGCCGCGCGAGCTTCTCGTCCACGTGCGCGAGGTTGTCGACCATGCGCTGGCGGATGGCCGGCACGTCGACTTTCGAGAGCTCGAAGCGAAAGCCCGCGACGATGTGCTCTTTCTCGGCGGCGCTCTGGCTGTTGAAGAACAGGCGCGCCTGCGTGAAGTGGTCGTCGAAGGTCGGGCTGCGCCGGCGCACCTTGGGCGACTCCATCTCGTCGGGGTACGACTGGAAGCCGACGCTGCCGCCGTCCACCCGGAACTCCTTGCCGTCGCCCAGCGAATTGGGCTCGTAGGCGACCTGTCCACGCGCGATGGTCTGGCGGTGCATGCCGTCGCGCTGGAAGTTGTGGAACGGGCACACGCTCTTGTTGATGGGCAGCTCGTGAAAGTTGGCACCACCGAGCCGCGAGATCTGCGTGTCGGTATACGAGAACAGGCGCCCTTGCAGCAGCGGGTCGTTGCTGAAGTCGATGCCGGGCACCACGTGGCCCGGGTGGAATGCCACCTGCTCGGTTTCGGCAAAGAAGTTGTCGGGGTTGCGGTTGAGCACAAGCCGGCCGATGCGCTGCACCGGCACCATCTCCTCGGGAACGAGCTTGGTGGGGTCGAGCAGGTCGAAGCCGAGCGATTGCGCCTTGTCTGGCGCAATGAGCTGCACGCCGAGCTCCCACTCGGGAAAGTCGCCGTTCTCGATGGCTTCCCACAGGTCGCGCCGGTGAAAGTCCGGGTCCTTGCCCGCGATCTTCTGCGCTTCGTCCCATGCGAGGCCGTGAATGCCGAGCTTGGGCTTCCAGTGGAACTTGACGAAATGGCTCTCGCCGCGATGGTTGACGAAGCGGAAGGTGTGAACGCCGAAGCCTTCCATCATCCGGTAGCTGCGCGGAATGGCGCGGTCCGACATCGCCCACATCAGCATGTGGGTGCTCTCGGGCATGAGCGAGGCAAAGTCCCAGAAGGTGTCATGCGCGCTCGCGGCCTGCGGCATCGCGTGATGCGGCTCGGGCTTGACGGCGTGGACGAGGTCGGGAAACTTCATCGCGTCCTGGATGAAGAACACGGGGATGTTGTTGCCCACGAGGTCGTAGTTGCCTTCGCGGGTGTAGAACTTGACCGCGAAGCCGCGCACGTCGCGCACCGTATCGGCCGATCCGCGTTCGCCGGCCACCGTCGAGAAGCGCACGAAAACGGGCGTCTTCGCATCGGGGTCCTGCAGGAAGTCGGCCGAGGTGAACTGCGACATCGACTTGTAGACCTGGAAGAAACCATGCGCCGCCGAGCCGCGGGCATGCACCGCGCGCTCGGGAATGCGCTCGTGGTCGAAGTGCGTGATCTTCTCGCGCAGGATGAAGTCTTCGAGCAGCGTGGGCCCGCGCAGACCTGCCTTGAGCGAGTTGTGGTTGTCTGGAATCTGAAGACCCTGGTTGGTCGTCAGATTGGGCGCATGATCGGTTGCGAAGCCTTCGAGTTGCTGCTGCTTGGCATTGGTGCCGTCCGTGGCCTTAGATCGGCGTCCGGCGGCGGCCTTGTTCTGTGGCGTCATCGAGGATCTTTCATTGGGGGGTCAGCTTCGTTGTCGAGAAAAAGGTCCAGCACGTTCACCAACGCGATCAGGCAGATGAAACCTGCCACTGCGGCCACCACCCAGAACAGGATTTCATCCCCCCAAGTACCGGTGAGTGAATCGAACAACGCAGAGATATCCATGATTCGCTCCAGCAGATCAGATTGAACAAGACGTAATGCTTGCGCTGCAGCCGGTAAGGGCGATAAGAGCCGATTTGAAGGCGTTGCGAGCGATTCGAAAGGTTATGTTTGCCGCAGTCTGTTACCCGTAGTGGCGCCTCGCCCCAGCTTGTGGGAGAGGTGAGGCGCGCAAGGTAGGAGCGCGCCGACAGGGCCGGGCTGGCACCTACGCGGCTTTGCGCCTCTGCCCGCATGCCGCGGCACTGGGGCGCCGATAGCATCAACAAAGGAGGCACGAAGCCTGCTTGCACATCCGGACAGAACACATACTCGGCCGAGAGGGAAGAACGACATGCAGATAGAGATCGGTTTCGACATTGAACTGGCCGTCACGGCGCCCACGGCACTGATCTACATGCTGCAAGTCCACCCGTCGCGCGCGGCCGACCTGCAGAACGGCGAGCACATCACCATCAGCCCGCCGCTGCACACCGACTACTACATGGACGCCTTCGACAACCACTGCGCGCGGGTGCGGATACCGGCAGGCGTGGAGAGCGTGCGGCTGCGCAACCATGCCGTGGTGTTCGACCCCGGCTGGACTGACCCGGTGGACTACGGCGCCGTGGAGCACTCGGCCGCCGACCTGCCGGTGTCGACGCTGCGCTTTTTGCTGCCCAGCCGCTATTGCGAAGTGGACAGCGAACTGCTGCAGTTCGCATGGAACAACTTTTCGCGCGTGACGCCCGGCTGGCATCGCGTGCAGGCCATCTGCGATTTCGTGCACGAGCACCTGCGCTTCGACTACCAGGCCGCACGCGCCACGCGCACGGCACTCGAAGGCTTTCGCGAGCGCACGGGCGTGTGCAGGGACTTCGCGCACCTGGCCATCACGCTGTGCCGCTGCATGAACATTCCGGCCCGCTATGCCACGGGCTATCTGGGCGACATCGGCATTCCGCCCGTGCCGTACCCGATGGACTTCAGCGCCTGGTTCGAGGTGTACCTGGGCGACCGCTGGTACACCTTCGATGCGCGGCACAACGTGCCCCGCATCGGCCGCATCGTGATTGCGCGCGGGCGCGACGCGGCCGACGTGCCGATCACCATGGTGTTCGGCGCCAACTCGTTGCAGCGCTTCGAAGTAACGACGGCCGAAGTGCTGCAATAGGGCAGCCCGGCAAGCGCAGCGGCTTCACGAGGGCATGTAGCCCAGCATCTCCATGGCGGCCCGAAGCCCCGTTCGGCTGCTCTCCATGGCGTCCCAAGGCGTGTTTCCCACGCTGACGCGTTCGGCAATGGTGGCCACCGTCCAGTGGGCGGCGCTGCCCAGATCGGGCAGTTCTTCCCACGCCAGCGGCACCGACACGCCCATGCCCGGACGCGCGCGCGCCGACCAGGCACTGGCCGTGGTTGCGCCGAAACCGTTGCGCAGGTAGTCCGCGAAGATCTTGCCCACGCGGTTGCGCGGGCCGCTCTTGGCCACGAAGCGGTCGGGAACGATGCGCGCCAGGTGCTCGACGATGGCCCGCGAAAAGCCCCGCACCTCGTCCCAGCCAAGCTCGCGCCGAAGCGGCACCACCACATGCAGCCCCTTGCCGCCGCTGGTCTTCAGGAACGACGGCAGGCCGAGTTCGTCGAGCAGCACGTGCACCAGCAGCGCGGCCTCCTGGATCTGCTGCCAGTCGACACCTTCGCCGGGGTCGAGGTCGAAGGTCATGCGGTCAGGCTTTCCGAGGGCGCGCGAGGTGGCGTTCCAGGTGTGCAGCTCGATGGTGTTGTATTGCGCCGCCCCGATCAGCGCCTGGGCGGTGTCGATCTGCAGCAGCGGCTCATGCCCCGGGTCCAGCGCGGGGTCGAGCAGCTTGATGCCGGCAATGTCGCTGTGCTGCGCATGCTTCTGGAAGAACAGCTCGCCGCCCACGCCCTCGGGCGCGCGCACCAGGGCCACGGGGCGCCCCTTGAGGTGCGGAATGATCAGCGGCGCCACGGTGGCGTAGTAGGTTGCAAGGTCGCCCTTGGTCACGCCGCTGGCGGCGTCGATCATGCGTTCCGCATGGGTGATGCGCGGCGCCTTGGTCTCCATTCGGTCGCTCTTTCGGTCCGTCATGCCGCGCGGCGCCGGGCTGGGGCCGACTTGGCTGCGGAGCGCTTGCCGGCGGCACTGCCGCTGGTGCTCTTTGAGGTGGTCTTGCCGTGGGCCTTGGTCTTCGGCTTGGCCTTTGCGGTGGTCTTGCTCTTCGCGGACGGCTTGGCAGGCTCTTCTTCGTCGTCGTCCTCTTCGTCCGCGTCGGCGGTCTTGGTCGAGGCTTTTGCGCCGCCGCCCTTGCGCAGGCTGCGCTGCAGCAGCTCGGTCAGGTCGATGATCTTTGCGCCGCGGCCTTCCACGGCCTGGCCTTCCTCGGGCTCGATTTGCGTCACGGTCTCGGTCTGGCCCGCGGCCACCTTGCGGTCGACGAGCCGCAGGATCTCGTCCTTGAACTCGTCCTTGTATTCGTCAGGGTCCCAGTCGGCGCTCATGTCCTCGACCAACTGCTCGGCCATCTTGATCTCGCGTTCGTTCAGCCCGGCCTTCTTGGCGTCTTCGGAGGGCAGCGGCAGTTCGGTCCAGGGACGGATGTCGGAGCCCCAGCGCAGCAGGTTCAGCACCAGCCCGGGGCCCACGGGCACCAGTGCGGCAAGGTGCTGCTTGGTCTGGATGACCACGCGCGCCACGCCGATGCGGCCGCTTCGCTGCAGCGTTTCGCGCAGCAGCGCATACACCTTGGCGCCGCGGTTGATGGGCGCAACATAGTAGGGCCGCTCGAGATAGAGAAACGGAATGCCGTTGGCGGGCACGAAGGTCTCGATCTCGATGGTCTGCGTGGTCTTGGGGTACGCGTCGGCAATTTCCTTGTCGCTCAGCACCACGTATTCGCCGTCTTCGTACTCGACGCCCTTCACGATGTTCTCGCGCGCGATCTCCTTGCCGGTCTTCTTGTTGATGCGCTTGTAGCCCACGGGGTCCATGGTGCGCTTGTCGAGCCAGTCGAAGTCGATGCTCTGGCTGGTGGTGGCCGAGTACAGCGCCACGGGGATGTGGACGAGGCCGAAGCTGATCGCGCCCTTCCACAGGACGCGCGGCGCGGGTGCTTTTTTCGAGACTGCCATGGACACACTCCTTCAGGCTCAGGACTTTGCGCCAACGACGGCCCGCCGATGTAGGAGTGCTGCGGCGCCTGCCGTAGGGATCATGCATTTCTCCGTCCCCTTCCGAGGGAGGGCCGGGGTGGGGGCAAGCGGCGTGTCTATTCGGGCGCTCTGCCCGCCCCCATCCCAGCCTTCCCCCGGAGGGGGAAGGAGCGGATGCTTCAGGCCACAGAGCCGAGCACGCGCTCGCTCGGCCGCGCGAAGTAGAACCACTCGGCGCCGGGCAGTGCCAGCGCGTTGGGAAACACGATGAATCCGTCGTCCGGCGCGCTGACCAGCGTGCCGTCGTGGCGCACGCCGATGGGCTCGCCCCGCTGCACCGCATCGAAGGTGGCCCAGTCGCGCACGAAGCTGTCTTCTTCATGCAGGCGGTCGGTCACGCTGGCCAGCCGCAGCAACTGAGGCGGGCTGGGCGGCGCGGCCGCCATGCCTTCCGGCAACGCCGCCATGCCGAGCAGCGTGAGCGCGCGGCGAATGGCGCGCCACGCCACTTCGGGCGCCTGCGGGTCCTGGTGCTGGCCGCATTCGAGCGTGACGCCGTAGCCGCCGCAATTGCGGATGTACTCGTTGGTGCCGCGGCCGAAGTCGATGGCGTCTTCCCCAACGGCGGTGCCCGCGGAACGCTGCGCGAGCCCGGCCGCATAGATGTCGAGCCAGCCTTCCACCACGATGGGCGTGCCCAGGTGCAGCGCAAGCAGCCCCTCTTCGCGGGCGCGGGCAAAGGGCTCCAGCTGGCCGGCGTTGTCGCGCGGGCCGATCATCGCGAAGGCCTCGCCCTCGCTCTGGAACGAGTGCAGGTCGAGCAGCACGTCGTGCCGCTCGATGAGCGGGCACAGCACATTGGTCACTCGGCCCTCGTAGTCCGCCGGCGCCTCGCTGGGCTTGAACAGGCGATTGAGGTTGCGCTCGCCCTCGCGCCGCAGCCGCCGTCGCGCGAGCGGATTGGCCACGGGCACCAAGCTGAGCTGGCCGCGCAACAGCTGGAGCGTTCCGCCGTCGAATTCGGCCAGCACCCGCTCGATGCCCACGGTGCCGCAGGTTTCGTCGCCATGCACCCCGCCCATCACCAGCAGCCGGGGGCCGGGGTTCAGCGAGGCGAAGGTGTGGATGCGCAGGCTGTCGGTTGCTGCGCCGGCAAAAGGATCATCGGAAGACATCCGGTCGATTATTGCGGAGGGGTTGCCCTGTGCGCAAAGACGCTACTAGATTCATAGCGGCGCGGCACGCCTACAGGGCTCGCATCGGCTGTCCTACCGTCGCTACCGGCCGGGCGATGCAGGCTCGACTCATCAGATCGACACCGAGAGGAACACGCCATGAGCAGCAGCAAGCCCCGTTCGAAGGACCCCGGCAAGCCGGACGATCCGGTGCGGGACGCCGGCGGCGGCAACACCAAGGTCGAGCAAGGGGGCGATTCGGCGCCGCGCCTGCCGCATGAGCGCGACCAGTCTTCCGACAGCCAGGAGGCGCAGGACGGCCAGCCGAGCGAGGTGGGCCGCAAGGGCCATGACGACATCGAGCGCGGCGCCGTCGATACCGACCGCGGCCCGGTGACGGACCGCGTCTACAACGACAAGGTCAAGCGCTGAGCCCGATTTACTTCTTCTTGCCGACGCCGGCGAGCTGGTCGCGCATGGACGAGATCACCGCGCCGTAGTCCTTGGCATTGAAGATCGCGCTGCCGGCCACGAAGGTGTCGGCGCCCGCGGAGGCCACGCGCGCAATGTTGTCGGCCTTGATGCCGCCGTCCACCTCCAGCCGGATGTCGCGGCCGCTTTGCTCGATGCGCTTGCGCGCGAGTTCGATCTTGCGCAGCGCCGAGTCGATGAAACTCTGCCCGCCGAAACCGGGGTTCACCGACATGATCAGGATCAGGTCGATGTCGTCGATGGCCCAGTCCAGCGCCTCCAGCCCCAGCCCCGGGTTGAACACCAGCCCCGCCTTGCAGCCCGCGCCCTTGATGGCCTGGATGCTACGGTTGACGTGCGGCGACGCGTCGGGGTGAAAGCTGATGTAGTCGGCGCCCGCTTCCGCAAAAGACGCGGCCAGCGCGTCGACGGGCTGGATCATCAGGTGCACGTCGACCGGCACCGGCTCGCCGTCCGCCGTCTTGGCGTAGGGCTTCAGGGCCTTGCAGATCATCGGACCGAAGGTCAGGTTCGGCACGTAATGGTTGTCCATCACGTCGAAATGGATCCAGTCGGCGCCGGCGGCGATGACCTTGGTCAGCTCGTCGCCAAGGTGGGCGAAATCGGCGGAAAGAATGGAGGGGGCGATGCGGAACGGCGTGCTCATGCGCCGATTGTCGCAGCCGGCGCAAAACCCGGAAAGCAGTGCAAGAGAAGGCTCCAGTTACCATCGCGCGCATGTCACACAGCCCCTTCAGCGTCCAGGTCGAGCCCCGCTACTTGGCCGACCAGTCCTCCTCCAAGGACAACATCTACACCTTCTCCTACACGATCACCATCACGAACGTGGGCCAGGTGGGCGCGCAGTTGATCGCGCGCCACTGGCTCATCAACGACGCCTCCGGCCATGCGCAGGAAGTCAAAGGGCTTGGCGTGATCGGCCAGCAGCCGCTGCTGGCGCCGGGGGAATCGTTCCGCTATACCAGCGGCTGCCGCCTGCAGGCGCCGAGCGGCACCATGCACGGCAGCTTCTTCGTGGTGACTGAAGAGGGGGAGCGCTTCGACGTGCCGGTACCGATGTTCGTGCTGGAGGCCGACATCGGCGGAGCGCCTGTATCGCGTGTGTTGCACTAGGCTGGCCCCGGGCATCCAGGCACTGGCTGAACAGAAAACGCCTTTGTCCTGCACCGCCGGGACTCTGCCATGCGTTACAAACCTCGCATCGGCGTTTTTCCGGGCGCCGCCCCGTGCCCACCGCCGGGCCATCTTCATGCGCACACATATCTCGGGCTTCGCTTCCTCCATTCCGCTCGGACTCATGCCTGGCCCGCTGCCCGCATTAGCGGGTTTGTTCGGGCTAGCCTGGGCGTGCGCCACGTGACACTGTCGGCCGGCCAAATAGCGGCGGCCACCAGCTTTTTTCTACCTGCATGAATTTGACGAGTTTCATCAACGACCTGCTGGGCTTCTGGTCCGAGTGGCTGCGCCCTTCGGCGGGCCTGCCTACCGTGCTGTGGTCGCTTTTGCTGGCCGCCGCGGCGGCCTCCGGCCACCTGGTGCAGCGCTACCTGGGCTTGCCCAAGGTGGTCGGCTATTCGATCGTGGGCGCAGTGGTCGGCTTTGCCGGTTTCGAGGGCGCCATCTGGCCTCTGCGCGGCATCAGCCTGTTCCTGCTGGAGCTGGGCGCCGCTGTTGTGCTGTTCGAAGCCGGCGGCCGGCTGCCGCTGCGCTGGTTCCGCCACAACCCGATGGTGCTGGGGCAAAGCCTGCTGGAAGCCACTCTCACCTACTTCGGCGTGCTGTGGACACTGCAGCTGCTGGGCCTGCCCGACCCAGTGGCCAACCCCATTGCGCTGATGGCCATCGTCGCCTCGCCGGCGGTGCTGAGCCGCGTGATCATGGATACGCGCGCCTCGGGCCCCGTGACCGAGCGCGCCATGACGCTGGCCACGCTCAACACCTTTTATGCGCTGGCGCTCGGCTATGCGCAGGCGGGCCTGATCGAGCGTGCGCCGCAAACCCTGCTGCAAAAGCTCTATCCGGTGGCGGTGGTGCTCGGCCTGTCGTTCGTGATCGGCGCCATCCTGGCGCTGGCGCTTCGCACGGCGCTGCGGTTCATGAGCCCGACGAGCGAGAGCACCTCGATCCTTCTGCTCGCGCTGATTGCGGCCGGAGCCGCCCTCACGGCCCACGTCGGCGGCTCCGCGCCGCTGGCCGCGCTGATCGGCGGTGTGCTGCTGAAGACGCTCAACCCCAAGCCCTGGGCCTGGCAGCGGCAGCTCGGCACGGCCGCATCGCTGCTCACCATGCTGATGTTCGTGCTGGTGTCCATCGTGGCGGCGCAGGCCGACTGGACCTTGCCCGTTGCCAGCGTGGTGCTGGCGGTGATCGTGGTTCGCCTGTTTGCCAAGATTGCCGGCGTGGCCATTGCCAACCCCGGCAGCGGCGCCAGCTGGAAGCAGGCCTTCTGGGTAGGCTGCGCCATGTCGCCGCTGTCGGCGATCGCGCTGTTGATCGCATCCAACTTCACCACCGCCTCGCCGCTGCTCGGCACCATGATCACGCAGGTGGCCCTGCCCTCGATTCTCCTGATGGAAGTGATGGGCGCCGTGCTCGCCACCGTGGCCATTCACGCGGTGGGCGAGAGCTCGGTGCCTTGGGCGCCACAGGCTTTCAGCACCACGGAGGACACGCAGCGATGACCGCGTCCACGGGCTTTCCCGACAGCTCCAGTACCCCCCTCGTTCCCAGCATGGCGGACAGCGACGACTTCCGCTCGCCGGCGCTTCCCTCGGATCCCGCGAGCCGCGTGGTCAAGCTGGAGCCCTTCAACCGCTCCGAAGCACTGTCGCTCGGCGTGGAACTGGAGCTTCAGCTCGTCAACACGCACGACTACGACCTGGCGCCCTATGCCGAGGACATGCTCCGGCTGATGGCGCAAACCCCGCTGCCCGGCAGCGTGGTGCCCGAGATGACCTCGAGCATGATCGAGATCTCGACCGACATCTGCCATTCGGCGCAAGACGTCATCACGCAGCTTTCGCCCATTCGCGAGGCGCTGATCAAGAATGCCGACAAGCTCAACATCGCGGTGGTGGGCGGCGGCACTCACGCGTTCCAGCAGTGGCATGAGCGGCGCATCTACGACAAGCCGCGCTTTCGCGAGCTGTCGGAGCTGTACGGCTACCTGAGCAAGCAGTTCACCATCTTCGGCCAGCACGTGCACATCGGCTGCCCCGATGCAGACGCGGCCTTGCTGATGCTGCACCGCATGTCGCGCTACATCCCGCACTTCATTGCGCTGTCGGCCTCGTCGCCGTTCGTGCAGGGGCAGGACACGCAATTCGACTCGGCCCGGCTCAACTCGGTGTTCGCGTTTCCGCTCTCGGGGCGCGCGCCCTTCACCTTGAGCTGGAAAGAATTCGAAGCGTACTTCGAGCGCATGACCCGCACCGGCGTCGTGCGCAGCATGAAGGACTTTTATTGGGACATCCGGCCCAAGCCGGAGTTCGGCACCATCGAGATTCGCGTGTTCGACACGCCGCTCACGGTGGAGCGCGCCGCGGCGCTGGCGGGCTACGTGCAGTCGCTGGCCGCGTGGTTTCTGCAGGAGCAGCCCTTCGAGCCGACGGAAGACGACTACCTGGTCTACACCTACAACCGCTTCCAGGCCTGCCGCTTCGGGCTCGACGCGGTGTATGTCGACCCCGCCAGCGGCCAGCACATGCCGCTGCGCGATCACATCCTCATGACCATGACGCAGCTCGAATGGCACAGCGAGGCGCTCAACGCCACGCAAGCGCTCGGCGAGCTGCGCACCAGCGTGGAAGCCAACCGCAACGATGCGCGCTGGCTGCGCGAGAAGCAGGGCAAGGAGCGCCTGTTGGCCGAGGTGGTGCGGCAGGCGGCGCTGCGCTTTCGCGGCGCGGCCTGAGTCCGCTTCGGCCCCTGCCGGTCAGGCGGCGACGGCCTCCTGCGAGAACTGCCTGCGGTACGCCGTGGGCGAGGTCTTGAATGCCGCGACGAAGTGCTTTCGCAGCGACACCGCCGAGCCGAAGCCGGCGTCCGTCGCCACCTGTTCGATGGGCTGGCCGGTTGTCTCCAGCAGCCGCTGGGCCAGCGCCAGGCGCTGGTTCTGCAGCCACTGGCCGACGGTGGTGCCGGTGGCTTCGCGAAAGCGCCGCGTAAAGGTGCGCCGGCTCATCAGCGAGCGCCTGGCAAGGTCGTCCAGCTCATGCGGGCTGTGCAAATGGCGGCCCAGCCACTCGAGCAGCGGCGCAAGGCGGTCGCTTTCTGCAGCGGCGGGCACCGGCCGCTCGATGTACTGCGCCTGCCCGCCCTCGCGGTGCGGCGCAACCACCATGCGCCGCGCGGCGCGGTTGGCCGCCTCGGCGCCGTAGCGCACCCGCAGCAGATGAAGACAGCAGTCGATACCTGCTGCTGTGCCGGCCGAAGTGAGCACATCGCCGTCGTCGACGTACAGCACCTCGGGGTGCAGCGTGACCTTGGGATATTGCCTGGCAAAGGCTTCGGCCAGGTTCCAGTGCGTGGTGGCCGGGCGGCCGTCGAGCAGGCCCGCTTCGGCCAGCACGAATGCGCCCAGGCACAGCCCCACCACGATGGCACCGCGCCGATGCGCCGCCTGCAGCGCCCGGATCAGCGCGGGCGGCGCGGGCCGCCTGTCGTCGCGCCATGAAGGAACGACCACGATCTGCGCCTTTCTGAGCGCCTCCAGGCCGTGCGGCACCGTCAGCGTGAAGCCGGCATTGGTGCGCAGCGGGCCGGGCTCGATGCCGCACACCAGCAGACGAAAGCGCAGGTCGCCCGCTTCCGTGCGGTCTTCGCCGAAGACCATACACGGCACCGACAGGTGAAAAGGACTGATGCCATCGAAGGCAACGACGGCAATGGTTTCCGCAGGTTTTGTGGCCATGGCCCGATTTTATCGATGAATGGCTTTCGGGCCACTTTCTCTTACCAGCCCGGGCGGGAAGAATCACCCCATCCCAACACAACCATCGCCAGGAGCCACACACCATGAGCAACCCCACCCCGCGCCGCGCCCTCGTCGCGATCGACGTGCAGAACGAGTATTTCGAAGGCGGCGGCCTGCCGATCGAATTTCCGCCCGTCGAGCAATCGCTGCCGAACATCGCCAAGGCCATGGACGCAGCTCGCGCGGCCGGCACGCCGGTGGTGGTGGTTCGCCATCACGCGCCCAAGGGAGCGCCGGTGTTCCAGGCCGACACCCACAACGGCGAACTGCATCCAGAGATTGCAAAGCGCCCGCGCGACCACCTGATCACCAAGGCATTCCCCAGCGTGTTCACTGGCACCGACTTTGCCGACTGGCTCGCGCGCCATGAGATCGACACGCTCGCCGTGGCCGGCTACATGACTCACAACTGCGACGCCTCGACGGTGTTCGAGGCCATGCACCGCGGACTGAACGTGGAGTTTCTTTCTGATGCCACCGGCGCGCTGCCCTACTCGAATGCAGCCGGCCAGGTCAGCGCCGAAGAAATCCACCGCGTCTTCAGCGTCGTGTTCCATAGCAATTTCGCGGCCGTGGCGAGCACCGAGGCATGGATTGCCGCCCTGCAAGCCGGCCAAGCGATCGAGAAGGACAACGTGGTGATGTCGAACCGCCGCGCGCGGGGGTGAGTGACGCCGTGCGATGACGCGCGCTGGTTACGAGACGAGCGTGGCGCCGACCAGGAAGATCGCAATGCCCAGATACCAAAAGCGCATCATCCAGACGCCGACCTTGTGCCGTCTTGCATAGACATAGATATACAGCGGCACAAACAAACAAAGAAGCCCTTTGCCCGGGTTCCCCGTGAAAGCGTGCAACGCAATGCCGACTTGTGCCGCAACCGCGAGCGCGAGACCGGAAAGCAGCAAGAATGAGCCGAACGTTAGAGACATGAATGACCCCCCCTCTTTTGCTCGACTCTAGCCGCAGCTCGCCAGGTCGAGCAAGCCGGCTTCGGCTGCCGCAGCGCTTATGCTCGCCCCATGGGTGAATTCGACCTGATCACACGTTACTTCAAGCGTCCCGCCAAGCGCTCTCCGCTCGGCGTGGGCGACGACTGCGCCTTGCTCGCACCCGCGCCGGGCATGCAGTTGGCCGTGTCCTCCGACATGCTGGTCGAGGGCCGGCACTTTCTCTCGACGGTCGATCCGGCGCGGCTTGGCCACAAGGCGCTGGCGGTGAACCTCAGCGACCTTGCGGCCTGCGGCGCCAGGCCGCTGGCCTTCACGCTCGCGCTCGCATTGCCCGGGGTCGACGAGCCCTGGCTCGAAGGCTTTTCGCGCGGACTCTTTGCGCTGGCCGATGCGCACGGCTGCGAGCTTGTGGGCGGCGACACCACGCGCGGGCCGCTCAACATCTGCATCACGGTGTTCGGCGAAGTGCCGGCCGGCGCGGCGCTGCTGCGCTCTGGCGCGCGCGCGGGCGACGACATATGGGTCAGCGGCACGCTGGGCGATGCGCGGCTGGCGCTCGAAGTGTTTCGCGGCACGCTCGCATTGCCAGCCGACATCTTCGCGCAGGCAAGGATGCGCATGGAACAGCCGACGCCGCGCGTCGCATTGGGCCAGGCGTTGCGCGGCACCGCCTCGGCGGCGGTGGATGTGAGCGACGGGCTCGTCGGCGACCTGGGCCACATCCTCGCGTCGAGCCGGGTGGGCGCAACGCTCGATGCCGACGCGGCCACGAGCACGGTGGCCGCCGCATCCACACCGGGCTTGAGTATCGAGGCACTGCGCACCTGCGCGCTCTCGGGCGGCGACGACTACGAACTGGTTTTTACCGCGGCGCCCTCCGCGCGCGCCGCCGTGGAGCAAGCCGGCAAGGAAAGCCTCACTCGCGTGACGCGCATCGGCCGCATCGATGCCGAAGCAGGCCTGCGCATCGTGGACGCGAGCGGCTCACCCGTCGCGCAGCGATTCGGCTCGTTCGACCACTTCGTCTGATTAGCCCCCGCGCACCATTGCCTGCATTTTCGTTTGCGCGGCATTGATGGCCTTCGAATGGCCGTTGAGGTCCTGCAGCATCTTGTTGAGCTCCGCCTGCACCGCGGGGTCGGTCACGGCCACGGTCGAGCCCGAGACCTGGATCTTCGACTTGTTCTGCTCGATGTAGTTGCCCACGGCCAGCGCGCCGTCGAACACCGCATCGAGCGCGGGGAACACTTCCTTGAAGGTGGCGGCCGGCGCTGTCACCGTCTTTTCATAGGCCTTGTCGTACACCTGCTTCAGGTCGTCGGGCTGCTTGAGCTTGGCGCGCGCTGCGTCGGCCTTGGCAAGCTCCTGGTCGAGCGCGGTGCGCAAGCCGCCCAGGCCGTCTTTCGCAGCCTTGAGGTCGTCGCGCCGCGATGCCAGGTCGGCAACGGAGCGCAGCGCGCCCTTGGCCATGACCTGGCCCATCGGCTGGCTGACGGACTTGTTCATGCCTTCGTTGAAGTCGGCAATCACCGCGTAGTGCTGCGCATAGTCGCCGAAGGAGGCTTTTTCATCGGCGTTGGGCGCGGGCACGCGCAGGCCGGGCTTGTCGAGCACGCGGGTCTGCAAGAAGCCGATGAATGCGGCGCGCTGCTCGGCCTCCTTGTTGCCGCAGGCGGCGAGCAAGAGACTGAATGCGAGGCACAGGCACAACGCGTTGAAACGGACGAGGGTTGTCTTCATGATGAGTGGGCTTTCGCGCTTGAATGAGGCGCCAAGCATACGGCTCGTGCTTGCCGCGAAAAGAGGCGAAAAGAACTACAGCGACTGCTTCAGCACGTCGATGAAGCTGCGCGCCGCCGCCGACAGCGAATGCCCGCGCTTAGTCACCACCGAGACGTCGCGCGCCACGCGCGGCGCGCTGAGCACCTTGATCACCAGCGACGGATCGTTTGCGGCGCGGGCGAAGGCCGAGGGCATGATCGACGGCCCCATGCCGCTGGCGGTCATCCACAGTGCCGTTGAAAGAAACGAAACTTCGTTCACCACGTCGAGCGCCACGCCGGCATCGGCTGCGGTGCCGTCAATGAGCGGCCGCACGCCGTAGCCCGGCCGCACGGTAATCACGGGGTAGCGCCCGAGATCGCTCCAGCGGACCACGCGTGCATTGGCCAGCGGATGGTCGCTGCGGCACACCAGCGCGAGATGGTCGCGCATCAGCCGCTGCGTCTCGACCTCGGCGCCGGGCCGTTCGGGCGTGCCGATTCCGAAATCCACATGCTCGCCGAGGATGCGCGAAATGAACTGGTCGGGCGCGCAGTCGTTCACCAGCACGCGCACCTTGGGATGCTGCTGGGCGAACACGCGCATCGCGTCGGGCAGGAGCAGCGCGGCAAGCGTGGGCGTGATGGCCAGCGTCACGCGCCCGCGCTCGAGCGTGCTGAGTTCGCGGAAATCGGCCGAGAGCGAATCGACATCGCGCAGCACGCGTTCGACCGTGGAGAGCATTTCTTCCGCGGCGGCGGTGGGCTTGAGCGAACGCGTGGTGCGGTCGAACAGGCGCGTGCCCAGACCTTCCTCGAGCTGGCGGATCAGCATGCTCACCGCCGATTGCGTGACGAAGAGCTTTTGCGCCGCCGCACTGAGCTGTCGCAGCTGGTACACGGCAAGAAATGCACGCAACTGGCGCAGCGTAGGACTGAAGTTCGCGTTCATTAGAAAAGATGATATTTGATGCGGAATTCCTTGATTTACGGATGAATGCTGGCATCGTCCAATCGGCATCAAACAAGACCAATATTCAAGGAGTGATTCGATGACTGCAACCATGGCCTGCCAGGCACATGCGCTTCGCCGGAAGCTACTGCTGCTGGGCACGGCGTGCGCACTGCTGACCGGTACCGCCCACGCACAGGCACCCGCCGCCGGCGACTTTCCCGACAAGCCCATTCGCATGGTGGTGACCTTTCCGCCCGGCGGCAGCGCCGATGGCGTAGTGCGCATGCTGGTGCCGCGCATGAACGACAAGCTCGGCCAGCAGGTGGTGGTGGACAACCGCCCCGGTGCCGGGGGCAACGTGGGCCTTTCGCTGGTGGCCAAGGCGCCCGCCGACGGCTACACGCTGGGTGTGGGCGCGGCCGGCGCGCTGTCGGCCAACACGAGCCTGTATGCGCAGATGCCCTTCGATCCGCTGAAGGACTTCAAGCCGGTGGGCATGCTCGCGGCCATTCCGTTCGTGCTCGTCGGACACCCTTCCGTGGCTGCGAAGACGCAGCGCGAATTGATTGCACTTGCAAAGGAAAAGCCGGGCTCGCTCTCCATCGGCCATGGTGGCAACGGCACGGCCATGCATCTCTCGGCCGCGCTGTTCTCGCAGATGGCGGGCATCAAGCTGGTGGAGGTGCCCTACCGCGGCTCGGGACCGGCGGCGCTCGATGCGCTGGCGGGCCAGATACCGCTCGCGGTGGTCGACCTGCCTTCGTCGCTGCAGCAGATCAAGGCCGGCAAGCTGGTTGCCTTCGCCGTCACAAGCCCCGAGCGGCTCCCCATGCTGCCCGACGTGCCGACCGTGGCCGAAGGCGGACTGCCCGGCTACGACTCGACCGGCTGGTTCGGCGTGGTTGCGCCCGCGGGCACACCGGCGCCCGTGGTGGCAAGGCTGAATGCGGAGATCAATGCCGCACTGGCCGACGAGCAGAACAAGGCCGCCATGCGCAACCTTGGCGTGGAGCCCTCGCCGGGCACGCCGGAGGCCTTTTCAGCTTACATCCGCACCGAAACGAGGAAGTGGGCCAAGGTGATCCAGGACGCCCACATCAAGCTTGACTGAAGGGGTTCGAGAAACCATGACAGACAAGAATCTCGAAGCCGACGTGCTGATCGTCGGTGCGGGCCCGGTGGGCCTCACGCTGGCGATGGACCTGGCCTCGCACGGCCTCTCGGTCATCATTTGCGAAACCCGCCGGTTCGCCGAGCCGCCGAGCGTGAAATGCAACCACGTGTCCTCGCGCACCATGGAGCAGTTTCGCCGCCTGGGCGTGGCGCAGAAGCTGCGCGACGCGGGCCTGCCGGCCGACTATCCCAACGACGTGGTGTTTCGCACCAGCGCAACGGGCATGGAGCTCGCGCGCATTCCCATTCCGTGCCGGCGCGACCGCTACACCGCAACGGAAGGACCCGATGCACGCTGGCCCACACCCGAGCCGCCGCACCGCATCAACCAGATCTACCTGGAGCCGATCTTGCTCAGGCACACGGCGGCGCTGCCCGGCGTGCGGTTGCTGAACCGCACGCAGTTCACCTCGCTCGCGCAGGACGGCGGCGGCGTGAGCGCCACCGCACTCAATCTCGACAGCCACGCGACGCACACCATTCGCTGCCGCTACATGGTGGGCTGCGACGGCGGCAGCTCCGCGGTGCGCAAGCAGATCGGCGCGAAGCTGGAGGGCACGGCCGTAATCCAGCGCGTGCAGTCCACCCTCATTCGCGCGCCGCAGCTGCGTGCGCTCATGCCGGGCAAGCCGGCGTGGTCTTGCTACGCCATGAACCCGCGCCGCTGCGGCACCATGTTCGCCATCGACGGCCACGAGACCTGGCTGGTGCACAACCACCTGAACGCCGACGAGCCCGAGTTCGATTCGGTCGACCGCGACAAGTCGCTGCGTGAAATCCTGGGGGTGGGGCCCGATTTTTCCTACGAGATCATCAGCAAGGAAGACTGGGTCGGGCGACGTCTTGTGGCCAACCGGTTTCGCGAAGGCCGCGTGTTCCTTGCGGGCGACGCGGCGCATCTGTGGGTGCCCTACGCGGGATACGGAATGAACGCGGGCATTGCCGATGCGCTCAACCTCTCGTGGCTGCTCGCGGCCTGCGTGCGGGGCTGGGGCGACGAAGGCATTCTCGATGCGTATGAAGCCGAGCGCCTGCCGATCACCGAGCAGGTGTCGAACTTTGCGATGGAACATGCGCAGAAGATGATTCGCGCGCGCCGCGCCGTGCCGCAGGACATCGAGGCGCCCGGGCCCGAGGGAGATGCGCTGCGCGCCGAGATCGGCCGCGAGGCGTACGAACTCAACGTGCAGCAGTTCTGCTGTGCGGGCCTGAACTTCGGCTACTTCTACACAGGCTCGCCGATCATCGTGGCAGATGGCGAGCACGCCGCGCCGGCCTATTCGATGGGCGGCTTCACGCCCTCCACGGTGCCGGGCTGCCGCGCGCCGCATTTCTGGCTGGGCGATGGCAGGTCGCTCTACGACGCGTTCGGGCCGGGCTACACGCTGCTGCGCTTCGATCGCAGCGCGGACGTATCGGCGCTCGAGCGCGCGGCGCGCGCTTACGGCATGCCGCTCACCGTGGTCGACATCGAGGCGGCCGAGGTACCTGCCGCATACATGCACCGACTGGTGCTGTGCCGCGCCGACCAGCATGTGGCGTGGCGCGGCGCCTATGTGCCACCCGATGCTTACGAACTGGTGGCGCAGCTGCGCGGCGAGCGGCGGCATCTTCAGGGCCGCAGGCGGCTGCTGAGGTGGGAAGGCGTGATCGCCTGAGCCGCGCCGCACGCGCTCTCATCGACTGTGTGCGGCGGTCGCGAAGCGGGCGACGAGCCATGCCGCGAGCGCCGGTGCGAGCGCGAAGCTCGCGAACAGCCAGAAGGCGGCCGAGCGCGCGCCGGCCACGCCGCCCGGAGCGGTGAGGCCGGCCGCGTTCGCCACCAGCCCCGCAACCGCCGCGCCCACGGCCATACCGTAGAGCTGCACGGTCGTGATGGAGGCGGAGGCCAGTCCTTCCTGCCCCGCCGGCGCGAGCGACATCACGCGCGTGACCAGGTGCGGCCAGCCGATGCCCACGCCCAGCCCGACAGTGCCGAGGGCGATGGCAACCAGCAGTGTTTCGGCACCCGCGGCAAGGCGGCCATGCGCAGGCATCAGCACGGCCAGCGCCGCCAGGCCCAGCGTGCAGGCCACCGGTCCCGCACGCAGCATGCGGTCGGCGCCCGCGCCGCTGCGTCCCGACGACAGCAGCGAACCCGCGCTCCAGCCGCCGGCCATTGCCGCCGTGAGGTAGCCCGCCAGCAGAGGTGAATGCCCGTGCAGCAACTGCAGGAAGTACGGCACGAAGATTTCGGTGGTGGTGCCGATCATCAGCAGCACCACGCCGGCGTAGATGGCGCCCATCGGCGCGCGCACCGCATAGGCGCCGGTCGGCAGCAACCGCACGGCGGCGCGCCCGTCCACCCGTGTGGCGGCCACGCCGAGCCCGAGCCCCGCCGCCACGCCGATGGCCTGCCAGGCCAGCGCGGGTGCGAACTCGCTGGCGGCGATCAGCAGCACCGACGCCGCCAGCAAGCCGATCTGCAACGCGGGAATGCGCGGCATGCCGGCGGGGCGCACGTGCCGCACCCCGGCGCCGGGCCGCAGCTGCACCGCGACCAGGAGTGCCTGCACCGCCGCCAGCGGCAACAGCGACCAGAAGGCCCATCGCCAGTGCCCCGCCTGTGCGAACAGGCCGCCGACCGCCGGGCCGCAGAGCGTGGCCACGCCCCACATGCCCGACACCAGCGCCACCGCGCGAGGCCACAGCCGCGGCGCGAACACCAGTTGGATCAGCCCATAGCTCAGGGCCGCCAGCAGGCCGCCGCCCACCCCCTGCACCGTGCGGCCCGCAAGCAGCCAGGGCATGGCTGGCGCCAGCGCGCAGCCCATCGAGCCGGCGGTGAATGCCGCCAGCGCCGCAAGGCATGCACCGCGCGGCCCAAATGCGGCGAGCAGGCGCACCGACAGCGTGGCGCCGACGATCGACCCGACCACGAAGAGCGTGGTGCTCCAGGCATACCAGTCGAGCCCGCCGATTTCGCTCACCACCGAGGGCAGCACCGTCGTGACGATGTGCACGTTGACCGCATGCAGCGCGACGCCGCCCGTCAGCGCAAGGGCGCGCCAGCCATTGCGGCCCCGGAACAGGTCGCCCCATGCGGCGGTGGAGAGATTGGAAACCGGCGAAGCGGAATCGGCGGCGGAGCTGGGTGCGGCGGGCATCGGATCGGCGCCTCGTGTGAAGGAGGCGAATGTCGAAAGAGGACCCGATACTAGGCCGCATCGACCAATTAAACAAGATAAAGCTTTGACAAATAGAGGGTTCAGGCCGCCCGCGGATGCGCGACACTTCGCAGTGATGCAAGCCGTTCCCCCGCCTCCCTCTTCCTCCTCCTCGACCCCTTCCCCGTCCGGCCCCATCCCGGCTGGCGTGCCGGGCCGGCCGACCAAGGCCTTCCTGCTTTCCCACCCGGCGCACTTCATTGCCATGGGTTTCGGCTCCGGGCTGCCGCGCGTGGCGCCCGGCACGGTCGGCACGCTCTGGGCCTGGGCGGCCTTCGTGGTGATGCAGCTGTGGTTCACGCCAGCCACCATCGGCTGGGTGATCCTGGCTTCGCTGCCGATCGGCTGGTGGGCCTGCAGCGTGACCGCGCGCCACATGGGCGTGGCGGACCCGGGCAGCATCGTGTGGGACGAAGTGGTCGCGTTCTGGATCGTGCTCTGGCTCGTCACGCCGGCCGGCCTCGTCGCGCAGGCCGTGGCATTCGGGCTGTTCCGCTTCTTCGATGCCGCCAAGCCGGGCCCGGTGGCCTGGGCGGACGGGCTGTTCAAGCAGCGCGATGCCGCCGAGGTGCGCTGGTGGCGCGCGGGCTTTGGCATCATCCTCGACGACCTGGTAGCGGCGTTCTGCACGCTGCTGGTCATTGCGCTCTGGCGCGCATGGTGAACTTCATGGAACCCTCGGCCCCCTCCAACTTTCTTGCGGACCTGGACACACCCGCCCTCGTCGCGGCCACGGCCGGGCTGCTGCTGAAAAAAGGCTGGATGCTCGCCACGGCCGAAAGCTGCACCGGGGGCCTCATTGCCGGCGCCTGCACCGAACTGGCGGGCTCCAGCGCCTGGTTCGAGCGCGGCTTCGTCACTTACTCGAACGCGGCCAAGACCGAGTTGCTGGGTGTCGATGCGGCACTGATCGAAGCCCACGGCGCAGTCAGCGAACCCGTGGCGCACGCCATGGCCATGGGCGCCATCGCGCGTTCGCCCGCGCACGTGGCGGTGGCCGTCACCGGCGTGGCCGGCCCTACCGGCGGCACCCCCGGCAAGCCGGTCGGCACCGTGTGGTTCGGATGGTCGGTCGACGGGCAGGTGCGCACGGAGCGCCGCCGCTTCGACGGCGACCGCGCCGCGGTGCGCACGGCCACTGTGCACTACGCGCTGCAGACGCTGGCCGGCCTGCTCGGTCCCTAGACCAGAAGGCGCGCCGCAAATTCCGCCGTCTATGATTTCGCGCTGCGCCGCATTTCGGCCACGCAGCCATCGCACGTCATCCATAAGAAAGACACTTCAATGACAGCAGCAGCCAATGCCCAGACGATCGAGCGCTTCTACGAGGCGTTCTCACGGCTGGACGCCGCCACCATGGCCGCCTGCTATGCAAGCGATGCGCAATTCGACGACGAAGCCTTTTCATTGCGCGGCCGCCAGCAGGTGGGCGGCATGTGGCGCATGCTCTGCAGCGCAACCAAGGCCGGAGGCGCCGACGTGTGGAAGCTGACGTGGCGCGACGTGCATGCCGACGACACCAGCGGCCAGGCGCACTGGGATGCGCACTACCGCTTCAGCGCCACCGGCCGGGTGGTCGACAACAGCATCGACGCGCGCTTCGGCTTCACACCCGACGGGCTGATTGCCACGCACCGCGACAGCTTCGACTTCTGGGCCTGGTCGCGCCAGGCGCTGGGCGCACCCGGACTCCTTCTCGGCTGGACACCGATGCTGCGCAAGAAAGTGCGCGCCACCGCAGCCACCAATCTCGCTACCTATCTCGCACGCCAACCATGAGCAACAGCAACAATCTCGCCATCACCAACAACGAAGCCCAGCACCGCTACGAAGCCGCGCTCGAGGGCCAGCTTGCGGCCTACGCCGAATACAACCTGCTGACCGACGCCATCATGTTCACCCACACCGAGGTGCTGCCCGAGCACGAAGGCAAGGGCGTGGGTTCGGGCATTGCGCGGCATGTGCTCGACGAGGCGCGCGCCAAGGGCCTGCACGTGATTCCGGTGTGCCAGTTCATTGCGGGGTACATCCGCAAGCACCGCGAATACGCGGACCTGGTGCGGGCGGACGTCCAGCGCGCGTTCAAGATCTGAATGCGGCGTGCGGCGGCTGCCTGGGTCAGGCGCCGTGGCACTTCTTGTACTTCTTGCCGCTGCCGCAGGGGCACGGGTCGTTGCGGCCGGGCTCCGCTTCCTTGCGGATGGTCTCGACCTTGGGCCCCAGGCTCTTCCAGAGCTGACGCAGGTCGTACACGGCCCAGATGGCGGCGCCGAAGTCGTCCAGCCGCTGCTGGCTCACGCTCGGCGGGGCATCGTCGCTGTACATCGAGAGCGTGGGCTTGGCCTTGTCGTCCTCGGTGAGCGCAACGATGTTGTCGAGCGCGTCGTTCAGCATCTGCGCGGCTTCCTTGTCGCGCGGCGCGGCCCAGTCTTCGGGCCAGTTCTCGACTGCGTACATGAAGCCCAGCGCCCACACCTGGGCGAACGAGGGGATTTCCTCGCCCTCGATCTCGGCGCGCTCTTCCTCGGGCAGCGAGGCAATGGCGCCGCGGGTGTCGAGCACCTCGGGTTGCCAGCTGCGCTCGTCCTCGAGCGACTCCACGTCGGCGTCCAGGCCCTGCTCGATTTCGAGCCAGCGGCGCTTCCAGTTCCAGACGAATTCCATGTGCTGCGCGGGCACGAAGCCGTCGCCCAGCAGCACGGGCCAGTATTCGGAGGGCTCGATGGGCCGGCGGGTGCAGATCAGCGCGGCCATGAAGCCTTCGCAGAACTCCCACTGGGGAATTTCCTCGTCATGCTCGCGCATGGCGTCCAGCGCCTGGTCGAGGGCGTCGAAATCGTCGGGGCCGAGAGGAGCGGAAGCGGGCGCTGCGGCCTGGGGGGTGTCGTTGGTGGTGGTCATGGCAAGTTCGGGGCAGCCCTCTATGATGCAGCAGGCTCCGGCAGTCATTTCACCCCATGTCCACGATTATTCCGTTTCCGACGCGTTACAGCGCCTTTGCCCTGTGCGTGGCGGGCCTTGCCGCCAGCCTGGCCGCCGTGCTGGTGTCCCCGCACCTGTGGTTCGCCTGGGTGGCGCTGGTGGTTTTCGGGGCGCTCAGCGCCACCGGCGTGCACGACTTGCGGCAAACGCGCCACGCCATCCTGCGCAACTACCCGGTCATCGGCCATTTGCGTTTTCTGCTCGAATTCATCCGGCCGGAAATGCGGCAGTACTTCATCGAGAGCGACTCCGAGGCCGCGCCGTTCTCGCGCGCCCAGCGCTCGCTGGTGTACCAGCGCGCCAAGGGCGACCCCGACAACCGGCCCTTCGGCACCCAGCTGAACGTGACCATTGCAGGCTACGAGTGGATCAACCACTCGATGCAGCCGACCAAGCTCGACAACCACGACTTCCGCATCGTGATCGGCGGCACGCCGCAGCCGACGGAGGCCAACCCAGCCCAGGTCTGCACTCAGCCTTACAGCGCCAGCGTATTCAATATTTCCGCGATGAGCTTTGGCGCGCTGTCGGCCAATGCGATCCTTGCGCTCAACCAGGGCGCCAAGATGGGCGGCTTTGCGCATGACACCGGCGAGGGCTCCATTTCGCAGCACCACCGCGTGCATGGCGGCGACCTGATCTGGGAAATCGGCTCGGGCTACTTCGGCTGCCGCAACGACGACGGCACCTTCAATGCCGAGCGCTTCAGCGCCAACGCGCGCGATCCGCAGGTGAAGATGATCGAGATCAAGCTGAGCCAGGGCGCCAAGCCCGGGCACGGCGGCGTGCTTCCCGCCCCCAAGGTCACGCCCGAGATCGCGGCCGCGCGCGGTGTGCGGGTGGGCGTGGACTGCATCTCGCCCTCGTCCCACAGCGCGTTCGGCACGCCCATCGAGATGATGCATTTCATCGCCAGGCTGCGCGAGCTTTCGGGCGGCAAGCCCACGGGCTTCAAGTTCTGCCTGGGCCATCCGTGGGAATGGTTCGCCATCGTCAAGGCCATGCAGGCGACGGGCATCACGCCCGACTTCATCGTGGTGGACGGCGCCGAGGGCGGCACCGGCGCCGCGCCGGTCGAGTTCAGCGACCACGTGGGCGCGCCGCTGCAGGAGGGCCTGCTGCTGGTGCACAACACGCTCATCGGCGTGAACCTGCGCCACCGCATCAAATTGGGCTGCGCCGGCAAGGTGATCACGGCCTTCGACGTGGCGCGCATGATGGCGCTGGGCGCCGACTGGTGCAACGCGGCGCGCGGCTTCATGATGGCGCTGGGCTGCATCCAGGCGCAAAGCTGCCACACCGGCCACTGCCCCACCGGCGTGACCACGCAAGACCCGGTGCGCCAGCAGGCGCTGGTGGTGCCCACCAAGGCCGAGCGGGTTCGCAACTTCCACCGCAGCACCCTGCATGCGCTGCAGGAGCTGGTGCAGGCCGCGGGCCTGGACCATCCGCAGCAGATCACCGCGCACCACATCGTGCGGCGCATTTCCGACACCGAGGTGCGCCTCTTGAGCAACCTGGTGATGCAGGTGCAGCCGGGCGCCCTTCTGGGACCGCTCGACAAGCAGCACAACGTGTTCCGAACCTACTGGCCGCTGGCCAGTGCCGAGAGCTTCCAGCCCGTGACACAGGGGCCGCACGGCCTGGTGTCGAGTCTCGCGCTCGCCGCATGAACCCCTTGCGACGCGGTGGGTCGGCGCGGCTGCAGAGTGCCAAGGGTGCGGCCTCGGCGCCGGCGCCGCTGGATGCCCAGGCTTTTGTGCCGGGGCCGGGCGACTACGCCGAGTTCCTGCGCGCCGCCTTGCCCAAGCAGCAGAAGAACGTGGCCAGCCATCGGCTGGGCAGCGAGCGCGTGTGGCTCAAGAAGGCCGGCCCGCGCCACGGCAAGTGGGGCTACCGCGTGATGGCGGCGGTCGCGCGCATGGCGCGGCTGGACATCATCAAGCCGGTGCCCAATCCGGGCGGCGAGGCGGCCATTGCCACCGAGGCCCGGCGCCTGCGGCAGTTGGCGGCGGCGGGCCTGCGCGTACCCGCGGTGCTGGCCCAGCAGCCGGACGGCCTGCTGATTTCCGACCTGGGCGAAAGCGGCCGCAACACCGTGGTGCTGCAGGAAAAGCTCGACCAGGCCGCCGCAGCCGGGCCGGCCGCGCTGCTGGCCGTGTGGCGCGAGGGCCTGGCCGCCATTGCCAGGGTGCATGTGCATGGCCAGCATCTGAGCCAGGCTTTCGACCGCAACCTGGTGCAATGCCCCGACGGGGTCATCGGCTACATCGACTTCGAGGACGACCCTTCCGAAGTCATGACGCTGGCCGAGTGCCAGGCGCGCGACTGGCTGAGCTACCTGCACTCCACGGCCATGATGCTCGAAGCCGCTGCGCCCGAAGCTGCGGGCGTGCACTGGCATGCCGCGCTGGCCGAGGTAAGCGGCGAGGTTCGCGCCCGCATCGCCGAGGCTGCCCGGCGCATGAAATGGGCGCAGCGCCTGCCCGCCAGCCGCCGCTGGGGCCGCGACACGCAGCGCGTGCGCGCCGTGGCACGGCTCCTGGGTCGCTGGCACGGCGCCGGGGCGGCTTCCACCGGCCGCCGGCCGTAGCCGGCTAGAGCGCCAGCACCGCCTGCACCACCACGCCTTGCGCGGCGAGCCGCTTGCGCATCGTCAGCACGGCCTGATCCTTGCTGAGCAGCCGTGCGCGCCGGGCGACCGCCAGGTCGATGAAGACCTGGTCGTCCGGGTCCTTGCAGACGCAGGGCGCGCGCGGCGGTGTTTCGGCAACCAGCTGCACGTGGGCGTCGAATGCAGCCAGAACGCTTTGCGGCGCGAGGTTGCTGCGCGCCAGGCGGGCCGCGATGAGGGGATAGCCGAGCACCCGCTCGAGCTCGCTACGCATGGAGGCGGTGGCCAGCCAGCGCAGCTCGCTGGCGGCAAGGGCGGCGGCCAGCGGCAGGCAGTCGGGGTTGTCGAACACCAGCAGGTCGAGCGCGATGTTGGTGTCGATCACCACGAAGGCGCCGGGCGCGGCGTTTGCCGCTTCTGGAGAAATGGAAATGTGTGCGTTTGGAATAACCCCGATGTTGCACCATGCGCCGCCGCAAGCGCAAACCGCGCCGTCCATTCACAATGCTGCTGCCCGGGCCGTGCGCGGCGCTTTCCAGCTTTTCGATGATGAAACGACTTTCCCTGCTGCTCGCCCTTTTTGCCGGACCGCTTGCCCATGCGGAATGGCTCACGCTGACCGGTTCGGCCGGCGAAGCGGGCAACACCTATGTGCAGGTCGATCCGACCAGCGTGGTGGTGGAAGGCAGCAAGCGGCTGGTGGCGGTGCGGATCAGCCTGGCCGAGCCCCGCACCGGCGACGACGGACTCAAGTTCCGGTCCGTCGCGGCGAAGGCGAGCGTGGATTGCCAGGCGCGCAAGGCGCGATACGTGAGCGCCACCTATTTCGAACAGCCGAACTTCGTCGGGCCGCCGCTGTCGGTGCGCGAGTTCGATGAAACCGACGTCCGCCCGATGAATTTTGCCGGCCTGCCGGGCGACCTGGCCGTGCGGACGGTGAACGCCGCGTGCGGCGTGGGCGCGGCCAAGTAGCCCGCCAAACCGGCCACGGCTACTTCCGGGCCGAGCCGGCCACCATGTCGAAGCGGAACAGCCGGCACTCGATGGGCCCGTTCCACATCGGCACGCGGCGAGATTCCTTGAGCCGCATCTGCTTGGGCAGCTTCAGGTCGGGCGTAAGCACCCAGGCGGTCCAGCCGGCGTAATTTTTCTTCCAGTGCGTGGCGAGCTGCGGAAAGAACTCGCCGCCATCGCCGCCTTGGCCGCCCTCGTCTCCCTCGCGCTGGCCGGAGGTTTGCGCGGCCTCACGGGCGCCGAAGCGCGCGACGCCGCCCACCTCGATCCGCTCGCCGTAAGGCGGGTTGAGCATGATCACGCCGCCCTCGGCCGGCGGCATGCGCTGCAGCGCGTCGCCGCCGCGGAACTCGATGGCATCGGCAACACCTGCGCGCTCTGCGTTGCGCTCGGCAAAGTCGACCATGCGGTGCGAAACGTCGGAGCCGAAGATGGCGACTTCCTTGGGGGTGGCCGCCGATTCGGCTTCTTTCCTGATCGCGTCCCACACGTGCGGCTGGAACGGCAGCAGCTTCTCGAAGCCGAAGCGCCGCAGCCAGCCGGCGGGGATGCCGCGCGCAATTTGCGCTGCCTCGATGGCAATGGTGCCGCTGCCGCAGCATGGGTCGTACAGCGGCTCGCCGGCCACCGCGCCGGTCTCGGGGTTCCACCAGCCGCTGGCGGCCAGCATGGCGGCGGCCAGGGTTTCCTTCAGCGGCGCATCGCCCTTGTCCTGCCGCCAGCCGCGCTTGAAGAGCGGCTCGCCCGAGGTGTCGATGTAGAGCGTGCAGTGGTCGGTGGTCAGGTGCGCGAACACGCGGCAGTCGGGCCACTGCGTTTCGATGCTCGGGCGCACGCCGTTTGCCTTGGCGCGGAAGCGGTCGGCAATGGCGTCCTTGATGCGCAACGTGGCAAAGTTCAGGCTCTGCAGCGGGCTGTGCTGGGCCGTGGTCTCGATCTTGAAGCTCTGCTTGGGCGTGAACCAGATCTCCCAGGCCACGCCGCTCGCGATGGCGTACAGGTCGTTTTCGCTGCGGTAAGGCGCGTGAGCGAGTTCGACCAGCACCCGCTGGGCCAGACGGCTGTGCAGGTTGAGCTTGAGCATGTCGCGCCACTCGGCGCGCACCCGCACCCCGCCGCGCAGCGTGAGCAGGTCTTGCCCCACGCGGCCGGTGAGCGCATGGACTTCCTGCGCCAGGAGTTCCTCGACGCCGGCGGCGCAAGGCAGGAAAAGGGAAAGATCGTTCACAAGGGGTTCGCCATCGTCATCGGCTGCAGGGGGAATGCCATTGTCGCCGCCCTCGCGGCGCTTCTCTATATAGTGGCCCGAATCAACGTACAGCCACCGAAATCATGAACGACATCACGGTTCCCCTCCTGGGCATTGCGGGCGCGATGATCGTCGGAGCCATGAGCCCCGGCCCGAGCTTCGTCATGGTCGCGCGCACCGCCGTGTCGGCGTCGCGCGGTGACGGGTTGGCCGCGGCGCTCGGCATGGGCGCCGGAGGCATCGTGTTCGCCATCGCCGCGCTCGTGGGCCTGCAGGCGGCTTTCCTCGCGGTTCCCGCGCTCTACCTGGGGGTAAAGCTGCTCGGCGGGGCCTACCTCGTGTACCTGGGCATCCGCATCTGGCGCGGCGCACGCGAGCCGCTGGCCGTTTCGCATGAAGAGGGTTCGCCTGGCGATCGGGGCAACGGATGGCGCGCGTTTCTGCTCGGCATGGGCACGCAGGTCAGCAACCCGAAGACCGCCGTGGTCTACGCCAGCATCTTCGCGGCATTTCTGCCGCGCGAAGTGCCGCTGGGGCTGGCGCTCGCGGTGCCGGCCGTGATCTTCTGCATCGAGACTGGCTGGTATTCGATCGTCGCGCTGGCGCTCTCGTCGGCGGCGCCGCGCTCGGCCTACCTGCGCTACAAGGCCTGGATCGACCGCGCGGCGGGCGGTGTGATGGTGCTGCTGGGCGTCAAGCTGCTGTCCGGCGTGCGGGGCGGCTGAGCGGCCCTCCGTCCTGCAAGCGTCGGCCTACAAGGCCTTGCGCAGGTTGGCCGGCGCGATGCGCAACGCTTCGCGGTACTTGGCCACGGTGCGGCGTGCGCATTCGATGCCCTGCTCTTTCAGCATTTCGGAAATCTGGCTGTCCGACAGCGGCTTCTTGATGCTCTCGGAGCTCACGAACTGCTTGATCAGCGCGCGCACGGCGGTGCTCGACGCATTGCCGCCGGTCTCGGTGCCGAGCGCCGAGCCGAAGAAGTACTTGAGCTCGACCGTGCCGAACGGCGTAGCCATGTACTTGGCCGTGGTCACGCGCGAGATGGTCGATTCGTGCAGGCCGAGCTCGTCGGCAATCTCGCGCAGCACCAGCGGGCGCATGGCAAGCTCGCCGTGCACGAAGTAGCTCTTCTGCCGCTCGACGATGGCGTTGCTCACGCGCAGGATGGTGTCGAAGCGCTGCTGGATGTTCTTGATGAACCAGCGCGCCTCCTGCAGCCGCTGCGACAGCGCCTGGCTGCCTTCGCCCTTGTGCGACTTGAGCGCGCCGGCGTAGATGTCGTGCACGCGCAGGCGCGGCATCACCTCGGGGTTGAGCATGACGCGGAACTTGACGTTGGTGCCGCGGCCGATCTTGGTGACGATGACGTCGGGGATCACGATGTTGCGCTCGACGTCGACAAAGCGGCGCCCCGGCTTGGGCTCCAGGCGCGAAATGATCTGCAGCGCCGAGCGCACCAGGTCTTCGTTGGTGCGGGTGAGCGTGGCCAAGCGCTTGAAGTCGCGCCGCGCGAGCAGCTCCATCGGTTGCTTGCAGATGGCGATGGCGGTCTTGCGGACCAGCGCCTGTTCTTCGGTTTCGTCCTTGCTGGCCAGCGCGCGCAGCTGGATGCTCAGGCATTCGCCCAGGTCGCGCGCGCCGACACCGGTGGGCTCCAGGCTCTGCAGCAGGCCGAGTGCCACCTGGAAGTGGTGGACCAGTTCGTCGAACTGGTCATTGTCGTCGCCCGCAAGGCCCGAGGCCAGGGCAGGCAGCGAATCTTCAAGATAGCCGTCATCGTTGAGCGACTCGATCAGGAAGCGCAGCGCGGCGCTGTCGTTCTCGTTCAGGCGCAGGCTGAGCGCCTGCCGGTGCAGAAAGGATTGCAGCGACTCCTGGCTGCGCGCGAGCTCGGTGGCGTCGGCGCGCTCGTCGTCGCCAAGGTTGTTCTGCCGCGCCGGCGCATCGCCGCCCCACTCGCTGTCGTCGGGCGCCATGTCGACGGTGCCGTCGCCTTCCCAGTCGGGCTCGCGCTCGGCGATGTCGGCGGCGGGGGTTTCGGTGTCGCTTGTGGAGGTGCCTGTCTCGGACGCAGAGGTGGTCGCGCTGCTGGCCGGCAGCGAGGCGAATTCGCCCTCGCCGGCCTCCGCCGCTTCATCGCGCGGCGCGGGGGTGTCGACGGCGTCGAGCCCGAATTCCTCGCGCGCCGCTTCTTCCGCGGTGCGTTCGAGGAACGGGTTTTCGTCGAGCATCTGCTCCACTTCCTGGCTCAGTTCGAGCGTGGAGAGCTGAAGCAGCCGGATCGACTGCTGCAGCTGGGGCGTGAGCGCCAGGTGCTGCGAGACGCGAAGGGACAGCCCTTGCTTCATGGAGACCGACTCCTCCCTTACATCCGGAAGTGTTCGCCCAAGTACACCCTGCGTACTTCGGCGTTGTCGACGATCTCCGAGGGTGTGCCTTGTGCCAGCACATGCCCGTCGCTGATGATGAACGCGTGATCGCAGATGCCCAGCGTTTCACGCACGTTGTGGTCGGTAATGAGCACGCCGATGCCGCGCTCCTTGAGAAAGCTGATGATCCGCTGGATTTCGATCACCGCGATGGGGTCGATGCCGGCAAAGGGCTCGTCCAGCAGGATGAAGCGCGGCTGCGTGGCCAGCGCGCGGGCAATTTCGACGCGGCGCCGCTCGCCGCCCGAAAGCGCGAGCGCGGGGGAATCGCGAAGATGGTCCACCCGCAGGTCGGCCAGAAGCGCGGAAAGGCGCTCTTCGATGCGCTGCTTGGTCAGCGGCGCGGGCTTGCCGTTGCCGTCGGGCTCGCGCTGGAGCTCGAGCACGGCGCGCACGTTTTCCTCGACGCTGAGCTTGCGGAAGATCGACGCTTCCTGCGGCAGGTAGCTCAGGCCCATGCGGGCGCGGCGGTGGATCGGCATGTGCGCAATAGGCTCGCCGTCGATGGTGATCTCGCCGGCGTCGGCCCGCACCAGGCCCACGATCATGTAGAACGAAGTGGTCTTGCCCGCGCCGTTGGGGCCGAGCAATCCCACGACCTCGCCCTTTTGCACGTCGAGCGAGACATCCTTGACGACCTTGCGGCTGCCATAGCTTTTTTGCAGGCCGCGCACCACCAGGCGGCTGCCCGGCGTGCCATCGGCGTTCTGAGTTCCGGCGGTTTCGATCACTTGCGCCCTTCCCCTTCGCTACCCAGGGTGGTGGTCGAGCGCAGGCCCGCACCGGGTGCCGGCTGGGTCGCCGCGGGCGCGGGCTGTGCACCGGCGGCAGGCGCGGCAGCACCGGGCGCGGTGGCCGACTTGGGCGTGAGGATGGTCCTGACGCGTCCGCCCGACGGCGCATTCACTCCGGCGTTCGGCGGCACGGTGGAGCCGTTGACCGTGTAGGTATCGTTGCTCTGGTCGTAGACGATGAGCGCGCCGCTGCTTTCGTCGTTGGGCGTGGCGCCGATCAGGCGGCGCATGACGGCATTGCGGATGAACTTGACGTTGTCGGCGCGGCTGTCGTACTCGATGACTTCCGACTCGCCCTCGATCCACTCGTCGGGCGCGTTGCGCTTCTGCTTGTAATAGGCCCGCTTGCCGGGCGCCGCCGTGACCACGCCGTACTGGTAGCCCTCGGCGTCCTGGCGCACGTCGATCCGCGCGCCGCGGATGATGATGGTGCCCTTGGTGACCAGCACGTTGCCGGTGAACACGCTGGTCTGCTTGAGGTCGTCGTAACGCATGGCGTCCGACTCGATATTCATCGGCTTGGTGCGGTCGGCCGTCTCGGCCAGCGCGCCCGAGGCAGCGCCGGCCAGGCACAGCGCGCCAATGCCAAGGCGGGCCAGGCGGCCGATGCGGTCCAGAAGAGGAGTGGTGTTGGAGTAGGAGTGCGATGTCATAGAGGCACGAAACTTGCTCTGCATTGTATGCGGCGGATCGCGCCAGCCCAGCGCGCGCAGATGAAAAAGCCCGCCAAAGCGGGCTTGACATCCGATCCGGGAACACTGCGGGCCCGGCGTGGCCGGGCCGCTGTCTTGCCCCTGAAGGCGATCAGCCCTTCTTGGCTTCGCCGATCAGGTAGTTGGTGACCTGGAGCGCCTTGGTCATGTTACCGGCCAGCTCGCCATCCACGTACCAGCGGCCGCCCACGGCCAGCGCCGGAACGCCGGCCACCTTGTAGGCTTCGGTCAGCTGCGTGGCGCGCTTGGCCTTGCTGGCCACGCTGAACGAGGTAAACACTTCCTTGAACTTGGCGCCGTCGAGGCCGTTGGCCGTGGCCCAGGCAACGATGTTGGTGTCGCCGTTGACGTTCTGGCGTTGCCTGTGAATCGCGTTGAAGATCTTCGGCTGGAATTCCTCGACCTTGCCCATGGCTTCGAGTGCGTAGTACAGGCGCTGCTTGGCTTCGACGTCGTTGCCGACGAAGGGCACCGGCACGCGGCGGAAAGCCACTTCCTTGGGGGCCGTCTTGAGCCACGCGTCGAGCTGCGGCTCGAAATCGTTGCAATGCGGGCAGTTGTACGAGAAGAACTCGATCACTTCGACTTTGCCGGCGGGCGCGTCGACGGGCACGCGCTTGTCGAGCACCAGGTACTCGGTGCCGGCCTTGGGCGCGCGCGCCTGGGCGTGCGCCGTATTGCCAGCCAGCGAAATCAGACCGAGCGAAGTGGCGGCCAGCGAAAAGTCACGACGTTTCATTGAAAAAGTTCTCCTATTGGGTACGGCAGACAGAGCCGGGGCGCCGCGCGGAGTTCCCGCATGCGGCATGCCCAAGACGCGATCTTGGCGGCGGCCCATGCCGCAAAGCTTAGGGATTATTCATGACGGCTGCCGCAAGGCCGCAGCCGCCTCGGGAATACACCTCAGCGCTGCACGCGCACCAGCGCCGATTCGAGGCCGCCGCTGTCGAGCCGCTCTTTCAGGCGATCGGCATCGTCCTTCTTGTTGAACGGACCCGCGCGCACGCGATAGACCGTGCGGCCCGCCTGCTCGCGCTCGGTGACCCGGGCCTCCACACCCATCAGCGACAGCTTGGCACGCTGGGCCTCGGCGTCGTCGGTGGTGCGGAACGCGCCGGCCTGCACAAAGTACATGAACGGATCGGGGCCGGACGACGGCGCCGCGCTGTTGTTGCTGCTGCTTGGCGCGGCAGCAGTGGTAGTGCTGCCGCTGTTGCCGCCGGCGCGCGCGCGGGCCAGATCGCCCAGCGGATCGTTCGAGGGCGGCAGCGGATTGGCTTCGGCCGGCACCGGCGCCGGACGCGCCGGCTTGGGCGCCACGACCACCGGCACCGGCGGAGCGGGCGGCGCGGCTCCCGGCGCCACGGCCGTGTTGTCGCCGCCGGCGGGAGCCACCGGGCCGCCTGCGGCCGTGGGCGGCTTGGCGGGCGTGCCGGGCTTGCCGGCCAGGGGCGCATTCGGATCCCAGTCGCGGTTCTTGCGAGCCTCGGCTTCGTCCTGCTCGGCGCCGCCGCGCTGGGTCTTGGTTACGAACGGAATCGGCACCTTGGTCACGTAGACCGCAATGCCCAGCGCGACACCCAACCCCAGCACCAGGCCGATGATGAGGCCGATGACGATGTTGCCGCGTTGTCTGGTTGTCTTCTTCATGGTGGTTTCACATCTTGCTCGGCGCACTGACGCCGAGAATCGCGAGGCCATTGTGCAGCACCTGCGCAGTGGCGGCGACGAGCGCGAGCCGCGCCAGTTTTACCGGTTCTTCGTCGACCAGGATGCGCTCGGCGTCGTAGTAGCTGTGGTAGCTGGCGGCCAGTTCGCGCAAATAGAAAGTCACGTCGTGCGGGGCGAAATCCTTCGCCGCCGCCGTCAGCATGGCCGGATATTTGGCGAGCAGCAGCATCAGCGCCTGCGCGGCCGGGCTTTCGAGCGGCGACAGGTCGACGTTCTTCAGCGTGGCGGCGTCGCCGCCCCAGCCGGCCAGCACCGAGCAGATGCGCGCATGGGCGTATTGCACGTAGTACACCGGGTTGTCGTTGTTCTTCGTCACGGCCAAGTCGACGTCGAAGGTGTATTCGGTGTCGGGCTTGCGGCTCAGGAGGAAGAAGCGCACGGCGTCGGTGCTGGTCCATTCGATCAGGTCGCGCAGCGTGACGTAGCTGCCCGCGCGCTTGCTGATCTTGACCTCTTCGCCGCCCTTCATCACGCGCACCATGGTGTGCAGCACGTAGTCGGGGTAGCCCTCGGGAATGCCGACGCCCGCGGCCTGCAGGCCGGCCCGCACGCGCGCGATGGTGCCGTGGTGGTCGGTGCCCTGGATGTTGACGACCTTGTGGAAGCCGCGCTCCCACTTGGCGATGTGATAGGCGACGTCGGGCACGAAGTACGTGTACGTACCGTCCTGCTTCTTCATCACGCGGTCCTTGTCGTCGCCGTAGTCGGTCGACTTGAGCCACAGCGCGCCGTCCTGCTCGTAGGTCTTGCCCGCCGCCACGAGCTTTTGCACCGCCGCCTCGACGCGGCCGCTGGTGTAGAGGCTCGATTCGAGGTAGTAGTTGTCGAAGCGCACGCGGAAGGCCTGCAGGTCGAGGTCCTGTTCGCGGCGCAGGTAGGCCACGGCGAATTCGCGGATGGAGTCGAGGTCGTCGATGTTGCCGCTGGCGGTGTATTCGCGGTCGTCCGACTTGACGGTCTTCTTCGCCTTGAAGTCTTCGGCGATGTCGGCGATGTAGTCGCCGTTGTAGGCGGGCGCCTTTTCGCCGCTCGGCCATTCGGGGTCGCCGGGCTTGAAGCCGCGGGCGCGCAGTTGCGTGCTGTTGGCCAGCGTCTGGATCTGCACGCCGGCGTCGTTGTAGTAGAACTCGCGCCAGACCGTGTCGCCCTGCGAGGCGCGCAGGTTGCAGATGGCGTCGCCGAGCGCGGCCTGGCGGCCGTGGCCGACGTGCAGCGGCCCGGTCGGATTGGCCGAGACGAACTCGACCAGCACCTTTTCGCCGGTGGCGGGCTGCTGGCCGAAGGCGTCGGCCGCATTCAGCACTTCGCGCACGATCTGCTGCTTGGCGGAAGTCTTGAGGCGGATGTTGAGAAAGCCGGGGCCGGCGATTTCGATGGCTTCGACCCACTGGCCGAAAACGGGGGTGGCGAGCAGCGCGGCGCTGAGCTCCTCGGCCAGTTCGCGCGGCTTGCGGCCGAGCGGTTTGGCGAGTTGCATGGCGGCCGTGCTGGCGAAGTCGCCATGGGCGGCCACCTTGGGCGACTCGAACGCGGCTTTGGAGCCAGCGCCGGGCGAGAGGGATTCGAGCGTGTTCGCGAGCGCCGCGAGCAGCTCCTGTTTGACCAATAGCATCTGCGGATTTTACCGGGGGCAAACCCGCTCGGCGGCGCCGGCGGTCATCGAATGCATGCCCCCGCCCGTTAGGATGGGCGGCCCCGGGGGCGGGGCACCTGTCACAACCCAATCTTGCAAGGACATATCACCATGAAGAAGCTCCTTTCCCTGGTCGCCCTGGGCGCCTGCCTTTCCTTTGGCGCCGCACAGGCGCAAGACAAGGCGCCCGCGCCTGTGGTCGTCGCCCCGGCCGCCACCCCCGCGACGCCGGCCACCCCGGCGGCCAAGGCCCCCACCGCCCAGCAAAGCAAGATGACAACCTGCAACCAGGAAGCGGGCGACAAGAAAGGCGACGAACGCAAGGCCTTCATGAAGAGCTGCCTGAGCGCCAAGCCGGCCATGACCGCCAAGCAGACCCAGCAGCAAAAGATGAAGACCTGCAACGCCGACGAAAAGGCCAAGACCCTCAAGGGCGACGCGCGCAAGGCCTTCATGAAGGAATGCCTGAGCGCCAAGGCCTGACACCAGCCGCGCTTTTCTGAAACAAGCCCCGCCCGGTCCCGCGCCGGCGGGGCTTTTTCATGGGCGCTACTTGAGCACGCCCAGCAGGTTGTTGAAGTCGTCGGTCCAGGGGCGGGTATCGGCCGGAAGCGCGATGGGCGAAGCCGCGCCGCGCAGCGGCTCGCGCGCCAGCACGCCCGGATCGCGCGCAACCAGCACCCAATCGGTCGAGTTGAGCCACTTCGAATCCTTGGCGTCGTCGCTCACCAGCACCGCGTGCACCCCTTTCAACGCCGCGATTCGCGCCACCACGGGTGCGAGTTCGAGATAGCGGTTGGACACGTGAAAGGCCACGATGCCGTCGGGCTTCATGTGGCGCAAGTAGACGTCCATCGCCTCGGCTGTAAGCAGATGGACCGGCACTGCGTCGCCCGAGAAAGCGTCGACCGCCAGCAGGTCGAAGCCCTGCGGCGCTTCGCGCTCCAGCGCCAGCCGCGCATCGCCGAGCACGCGCTCTGTCTTCGCAGGGCTGTCGCGCAAAAAGGTGAACTCGCTGTCCGCCAGCTCGAACACCTGCGGATTGATCTCGTAGATGCGGTAGACGTCGCCGCTTCGGCCGTAGCTCGCAAGCGTGCCCGCGCCCAGGCCGATCAGCCCCACGCGGCGCGGCCCGCCCGGCGCGGCGGCCATGGCCCGGCCGATGCCCGAGGTGGCGCCGTAATAGGTGGTGGGCTCGCGCCGCCTGAGCGGGTCGAGAAACTGTTCGCCATGCTTGATGGAACCATGCGACAGCAGCCGCACGTAGCTCGGAGGGTTGGCGCGGCGCACATCGAAGGTGATCAGTGCGCCGTAGAAGTTGCGCATCAGGTGGCGCGCGCCGGACCTGTCGCTGCGGATCTGCGCCACCAGGAAAAAGACGCAGCAGGCCGCCAGGGCCACGCCGGAAACCCGCAGCCACAGGCGATGGCGCAGAACGGCCACGGCAGCCAGCGCAGTGAGCGTGAGCCCGATGCCCAGTTCGTAGTACGCGGGCAGCACGTGCGGTGCGACCAGCCCGACCATGGCGCCGCCGATGGCGCCGCCCAGCGAGAGCATCAGGTAGAAGCGCGTGAGATAGCGCGGCGCAGGCCGCAGCCTTGCGGTTTCTCCGTGCAGGAACATGCACAGCACGAACAGGCCGCCCACATAGATCGGCAGCCCCGTGCGCACGTCCGAGCCGATGTGGTGCTGCAGGCCGAAGGCGCACAGCACCAGCACGCCCGCCGCCAGCGGCAGGAAAACGCCGCGCCGGTACCAGCGGTCGCTTTCGAAGCACAGCACAAAGGTGAACAGGTACAGCGACAGCGGCAAGATCCAGAGAAACGGCACCGCGGCGACGTTCTGGGTGATGTGGTTGGTCACGGCCAGCAGCAGCCACGACGCGAGCGCCGGCAAGGCGAGCCAGAGCAGCGCGTCCGACCAGCGCGGAGGCGCCTCCCCGCCCGCCGCAGCCGCTGCCGCCGGCGATGCCGGTGCCGGCAGGGCTTCCGACCAGCGGTACGCCACGAGCAGGGTCGTGCCCGCGCAAAGCACCACGAACGCGCCATAGCCCCACGACCACCCCTGCGCCTGCCGGAGCAGCGAGCTGCGCGGCTCGATCAGCACCGGATAGCTCAGGAGCGACAGCAGCGAGGCCAGGTTAGACAGGGAGAAGTACCGGTACACCCGCGCGCTCCAGGGCGTGCGCGCCACCCACGACTGCACCAGCGGCCCGGTGGTCGAAAGCAGAAAGTAGGGAAGCCCGATGGTCGCGAGCAGCAGGCCCAGGATCAGCCACGTGGGGTCTTCGTCGCCCGTAGGCTTCAAGTGGGCGGCCACCACCAGCGGCAGGAATGCCAGGCTCGCAAGCAGAAGGCCCACGTGCAACGCGGCCTGCGTGCGAACGCGAAGATGCCGCGTCACCCAGTCGGAATAGGCATAGCCCGCGAGCAGCACCGCCTGGAAGAACACCATGCAGATCGACCACACGGCGGCCGAGCCGCCGAACCAAGGCAGGATCTGCTTGGCGATGAGCGGCTGGACGAGAAACAGCAGGAACGCGCTGCTGAAGATGGTGCCGGCAAACAGGAACTGGATGCCGGCGCGTTCCATGCCGGCCCTATTTGCCGAAGCCGCGCGCAAGGAACACGGCGACCAGCGGAATCACCGCAATCAGGTGGGCCTGCACCATGACCAGCTTGCGCGTTTTTTTCACATCGTCTTCGGTCGGCAGCGTGCCGTTGGCGCGCAGAGCCTTGCGCCAGCGGAAGTAGGTGAGCGTCGGAAAGATCGAGAGCACGCCGATGATGATGAACAGGCCGAGCTTCACGTGCAGGAGCGGGTTGGTCCAGTACCAGGCGGTGCCCTTCACGCCCCACACCGTGCGGGCAATGCCGGTCGCGAGCACCGCAATGGCGGCCATGCCGTAGACCAGGTCGACTTTGGCGAGCCGCTCGACCACGGCGGCATTGAGCCACTGCACGCGGCACAGCGCCGCTTCGCTCGAAATGAACACCACCATCGTGAGGATGGCCAGCAAGTGCAGGTAGGCAAGGATGGCTTCGAGGGTCATCGAACGGCTTTCTTCTTCAATGGGGTTGCAAATGCTTGCGCATTGTGCCGCCGCTCGGGCGGCTTTACCCTCTTCCGCCCCAGAATTCGGGGCGTCCGTATTGCTCCTTGAGGAAATCAAGCCACAGCCGCACCCGCAGCGGCAGGTGCTTGGTGCCCGTGAACACGGCGTAGATGCCGTTGGGCGGCGCGGCGAAATCATCGAGCAGCGGCACCAGCAAACCCGCGTCGATCTCGGCCTCGACCTCCCAGGTGCTGCGCCAGGCAATGCCGTGGCCGGCCAGGCACCAGTCGTGCAACACCTGTCCGTCGGAACAATCGAGCGGGCCCTCGGGCCGCAGGTAGATCAGTTCGTCGCCGCCCTCGCCCTCTTCGGCCGGCAGGCGGAATGCCCAGCCGCGCGTCTGCGAGGCATCGCTCGACAACGTGAGGCAGGCGAAGCGCGACAGCTCGCTCGGGTGCTTGGGCATGCCGTGGCGGCGCACGAATTCGGGCGTGGCGACGCAGCGACGCCGGTTGTCGGCGAGCCGGACGCTCACCAGCGACGAATCGGGCATGTCGCCCACACGCACCGCGCAGTCGAAGCTCTCGCCGCGCACGTCGACCACGCGGTCGCTGAGGTTGAGCGAGATCGTGACTTCGGGGTGCATCGCATGGAACCGCGGCACCAGCGGCGCCACATGGCGGCGGCCAAAGCCCGCCGGCGCCGTGACGCGCAAGTGCCCGCTGGCCTTGACGCCGCCGGCGCTCACGCTGGCCTCCGCATTGGCGAATTCGGTCAGCAGGCGCTGGCAGTCCTCGAGAAAGGCGCTGCCTTCGTGTGTGAGCGTGATGCGCCGCGTGGTGCGCACCAGCAGCTTCACGCCCAGCCTGGCCTCCAGCGCGTCGAGGCGTCGCCCCATGATGGCGGGCGCCACGCCCTCGGCCTTGGCCGCGGCCGTGAGACCGCCGCGGGTCGCCACCGAGACGAAGGATTCGAGTTGCTTCAGGCGGTCCATGGCGCCCGAACTATATCTTCCGGGTCTTGCCTTGGGCTCACCCGGCAGCGCCAGCCCGGCGCGCCTCGAAGGCGGCGATTTCGCTGTCGCTGTAGCCCACCTCTTTCAGCAGCTCGGCAGTGTGCTCGCCGATGCGCGGAGGCTGCATGCGGATGCCGGGGCGCTTGCCATCCAGCGTGAAGGGCATGAGCGGCACCTTGGCCATGTGGCCGTCGTTCATGCGAACCGGCGCGATCCCGCCGGTGGCGTTCAGGTGAGGGTCGTCGAACAGCTCCTGCGGCTTGGTGATGGGCGCGAAGGGCAGCTCGTTCTGCTCGAACACCGCGCTGAGTTGTGCGGCGCTGTGGCCGGCCAGGTGCGAGCGCAGGATGGGCATCATCCATTCGCGCGCCAGCACGCGGTCGTTGTTGGTCTTCAGGCGCGGGTCGGCCAGCATTTCTTCCAGCCCGAAGGCCTTGCAGAAGATCGCCCACTGCTTGTCGCTCACGGCGGCGAGAAAGATCTGCTCGCCGTCTTTCACGGTGAATACGTCGTACACCGCCCAGGCGGAAATGCGGCTGGGCATCGGGTCGGCCGCCTTGCCGGTGGCGGCGAACTGCATCATGTGCTGCGCGACCAGGAACACGTTGTTCTCGAACAGCGCGGACTGCACCTCGCAGCCGTTGCCGGTGAGCTCGCGCTGGCGCAGCGCGGCCATGGCGCCGATGGCGCCGAACATGCCGCCCATGATGTCGTTCACGCTGGTGCCCGCGCGCAGCGGATCGCCGGCGCGGCCGGTCATGTAGGCCAGGCCGCCCATCATCTGCACCACCTCGTCAAGCGCGGTGCGATGGTCGTACGGGCCCGGCAGAAAGCCCTTGTGGCTCACGTAGATGAGGCGCGGGTTGAGCTGCTTCAGGCTGTCGTAGTCCAGGCCCAGCTTCTTCATGGTGCCGGGCTTGAAGTTCTCGCTCACGATGTCGGCCGTGGCGACGAGGCGCAGCGCGGCCTCCACGCCTGCGGGCGTCTTGAGGTCGAGCGCAATGCTCTTCTTGTTGCGGTTGAAGGTCGGGAAGAAGCCCGAGCCCGAGCCGAGCAGGCGGCGCGTGCTGTCGCCCTCGATGGGCTCGACCTTGATGACCTCGGCGCCAAGGTCGGCCAGCAGCAGGCCGCAGGTCGGGCCCATGACCATGTGGGTGAACTCGACGACGCGAACGCCGGCATAGGGAAGCGGATTGGATTCAGGCATGTGGGTTGGTTTCCTGGACAGGGCCTTGGACAAAACCCTTGGGCAGGCCGGCTTCAGGCGTCATGCCGTAGACCGGTTCGCCCGGCAGGCCAGCCATGAGCGGCGCGCGCGCCGCAATGAGTTTTTCGATGTCGATGCCGGTGCGAACGCCCATGGCTTCGAACATGAAGACGAGGTCTTCGGTGACCGCATTGCCGGAGGCGCCGGGCGCATAGGGGCAGCCGCCGAGGCCGCCGAGCGAGGCGTCGAAGGTGCGCACGCCCTCGTCCCACGCCGCAAGGCAGTTTGCGATACCGAGGCCGCGCGTGTTGTGCATGTGGGCCGCGCCGGCGTGTTGGCCGAGTTCGGCGCGCAGGCGCTTGAAGAGCCGGCGCACCTGCGCCGGGTTGGCATAGCCCACGGTGTCCGAAAGGCCGGCCTCCTCGGCGCCGGCCTCGATGCACTGCGCGGCCAGGCGGATCACGTCGTCTTCGGGCACCAGCCCCTGCAGCGTGCAGCCGAAAGCAGTGGAAATGCCGACTTCGAGTAGCACCTCGGGTGCCGTTTGGCGGCGCAACTCGGAAATGGCGCGCACTTCATCAACCATTTCGGCCGGCGTCTTGCGCACGTTGGCCAGCGAGTGCGCCACGCTGGCCGACACCGGCATGGTGAGCTTGTGCGCGCCGGCTTCGAGCGCCGCCTGAGCGCCCTTGCGGTTGGGCACCAGCGCCATCACCACCAAGCCGGGCAGCGTAGCGGCATGGCGCACCACTTCTGCCGCATCGGCCATTTGCGGCAACAGCCTGGCGGGCACGAAGGAGGCGACCTCGATCTCGCGCACGCCGGCGGCGTAGAGCGCGTCGATCCAGCGCAGCTTGCCGGCGGTGGGCATGGTGGCCTTGACCGATTGCAGGCCGTCCCGCGGGCCAACCTCGCTGATCACAACATCGGGAGGTGTCATCGACTCTTGTCTCCTTGGAGCGATCGGCTGCCCCGATCGCTTGACAGTTCTATCTAGCAGAACTAAATTCCATTAAACAGAATTAGACCGCCAAACGACTTTCGCTGTCAAGCCAACGCCATGCCCCGCAAAGCCCAGACCGAATCGGTTTCCGACCTCAACGCCGCCCCCGGCGGCGCCGCGGCGGTCGACCGCGCACTGAGCTTGCTCTCGGCTTTCCAGCCCGGCGACGAGGCGCTGTCGCTCGCGCAATTTGCAGAGCGCACCCAGCTCTACAAGAGCACGGCACTGCGTCTCCTGGCTTCGCTCGAACATGCGCGATTGATCCGCCGGCAAGACGACGGGCGCTATGCGCTCGGCGCCGAGATCGCACGCCTGCACGGCCTCTATTCGGCGTCGCTCTCGCTCGACCGCATCGTGCTGCCGGTGCTGCGCGCTCTGGCTGCGGCCACGGGCGAAAGCGCGGCGTACCACGTGCGGCAGGGCCAGGGCGACAGCTGGGTGCGGCTGTGCCAGTTCCGCGTCGATTCGTCGCATGTGGTGCGCGACCACGTGCGCGCGGGCGACCTGCTGCCCAACGACCGCGGCGCCGGTGCGCGCGTGCTGATCGCCTTCGGCCCAGAAGCCGAACAGCCGCGCAGCCCCAAGGAACGGAAGCTGTACGACGCCATTCGCGCGCAGGGCTACTGCGCGCTGGTGGGCGACCGCACGGCCGAACTGGCGGGCATTTCGGCGCCCGTGTTCCATGCCGATGGCCGCCTGGCCGCGGCGGTGACGCTGACCATGCCCGCGCACCGCTACGACGCTCGCCATATAGAGCCGGTGCGCGCCGCGGCCCGCCAGCTCAGCGGAATGAGCTGAAAACGCGACGGAGCGAGCGCTAAGAACTCGCAATTACCGTCATTTTTGTCACTGATAAATCACGCTTTCGGCTCTTACAGGCTAGCAAAGTATCGAATAAAGTCCTTGCATGGAACCACGGCGCAGCGCTGTTCTGACAGACATCGCCTCCTGTTCCGTCCACATTGAATCGTTCTCCAGGAGAAAAACATGACCGCCCGCACCACCGCCCACGGACTCCAGGTCGCGACCGAGTTGCACCGCTTCATCGAAGAAAAGGTCTTGCCGGCCAGCGGTGTGGCCAGCGATGTTTTCTGGAAGGGCTTCGACGCCATCGTGAGCGACCTCGCGCCGAAGAACATCGCGCTGCTGGCTGAACGCGACCGCCTGCAGGCCGAGCTCGACGCCTGGCACAAGAAGAACCCCGGCCCGATTGCCGACATGCCGGCGTACCGCGCATTCCTCGAAAAAATCGGCTACCTGCTGCCGCAGCCCAAGGGCGCGAAGGCCACCACAGCCAACGTCGACTCCGAACTCGCGCTGCAGGCCGGCCCTCAGCTGGTGGTGCCCATCCTGAACGCGCGTTACGCACTCAATGCCGCCAATGCGCGCTGGGGCTCGCTGTACGACGCTCTCTACGGCACCGATGCCATTCCCGAAACCGGTGGCGCCGAAAAGGGCAAGGGCTACAACCCCGTGCGCGGCGCCAAGGTGATCGAATTTGCGCGCAACGTGCTCGACCAGGCCGCGCCGCTCGAAAACGGTTCGCACAAGATGGCGACCGGCTACAGCGTGAAAGACGGCCAGCTGCACATTGCGCTGCAAAGCAGCAGCACCACGCTGCGCGACCCCGCCGCCTTCGTGGGCTACCAGGGCGATGCGGCCTCGCCGTCTTCGGTGCTGCTCAAGCACAACGGCATTCACCTGGACATCCGCATCGATCGCAGCACGCCCATCGGCAAGACCGACGCGGCCGGCGTGAGCGACCTGGTGCTCGAAGCTGCGCTCTCGACCATTCTCGACCTCGAAGACTCGGTGGCCGTGGTCGATGCGGCCGACAAGGTGCTCGCGTATGCAAACTGGCTCGGCATCGTACAGGGCACGCTCACCGAAGAAGTGGCCAAGGGCGGCAAGACCTTCACGCGCGGCCTCAACCCCGACCGCGAATACACCGGCGCCGACGGCAAGCCCGTGAAGCTGCACGGCCGCTCGCTCATGTTCTTGCGCAACGTGGGCCATCTGATGACCAACCCCGCCGTGCTGTATGCGGACGGCAAGGAAATTCCCGAAGGCATTCTCGATGCCGTGGTGACCACCACCATCGCGATGATCGACCTGAAGCGCAAGGGCAACTCGCGCACCGGCAGCATCTACATCGTCAAGCCCAAGATGCACGGCCCGGCCGAAGTGGCCTTTGCGAGCGAACTGTTCGGCCGCGTCGAGCAGCTGCTCGGCCTGCCCGCCAACACCGTGAAGCTCGGCATCATGGACGAGGAGCGCCGCACCAGCGTCAACCTCAAGGCCTGCATTGCCGAAGCCGCCGCGCGCGTGGCCTTCATCAACACCGGTTTCCTCGACCGCACCGGCGACGAGATGCACACCGCCATGCAGGGCGGCCCGATGATCCGCAAGGGCGACATGAAGTCGAGCGCGTGGATCGGCGCGTATGAAAAGAACAACGTGCTGGTCGGCCTCTCGTGCGGCCTGCGCGGCAAGGCGCAGATCGGCAAGGGCATGTGGGCCATGCCCGACCTGATGGCCGCGATGCTCGAGCAGAAAATTGCGCACCCCAAGGCCGGCGCCAACACCGCCTGGGTGCCCTCGCCCACCGCGGCCACGCTGCATGCGCTGCACTACCACCAGGTGAGCGTCACGGCCGTGCAGCTAGAGCTCGAAAAGATCGACGCCGACGCCGAGCGCGACAACATCCTGAACGCGCTGCTGCAAGTGCCCATTGCGCCGGCAGCCAAGTGGACCGATGCCGAGAAGCAGCAGGAAATCGACAACAACGTGCAGGGCATCCTTGGCTACGTCGTGCGCTGGATCGACCAGGGCGTGGGCTGCTCCAAGGTGCCCGACATCCACAACGTGGGCCTGATGGAAGACCGCGCCACGCTGCGCATCTCGAGCCAGCACATCGCCAACTGGCTGCTGCACGGCGTGGTGACCAAGGCGCAGGTGGACGAGGCCTTCCAGCGCATGGCCAAGGTGGTCGACGAGCAGAACGCGGGCGACCCGGTGTACCAGCCGATGGCCGGCAACTTCGACACCTCGGCCGCCTACAAGGCTGCGCAGGACCTGGTGTTCAAGGGCATCGAGCAGCCGAGCGGCTACACCGAACCGCTGCTGCATGCATGGCGGCTGAAGGTGAAGGCGGGCGCCTGAGACGCCCGCCGTCCTACAGCTGACCGCGCAGCCCACCGACCGCGCGGTCGTGTACCGAGGCTAGTTTGACTATCGGTTGCTCCATCGAGCGATCGATTCATTCATTCCATCCAAGGAGATACACATGACCCGTTCGATCAAGATGACCATGGCCACCATCGCCCTTACCAGCGCCGCCGGGTTCGCCATTGCACAGGGCAATCCGCCGACCACCGGCTCGCCGAATCCGGCAACCGGTGCCGGCCAGCAGACGCAGCAGAACACCCCGATGGGCACCACCGGCACGCCGGCCACCAATCAAGGCACGATGTCCGGCTCTACCGGCGGCACCACGACCAACCAGGCGACCACGTCGCCGAGCACCGGCCAGGACATGTCGAACCAGGGCGGTTCGCAAGGCTCGATGCGCATGGCACGTGCCGACCGCAACTGATCGCGCGATGCGGGTCGGCTCTGATGGCCGCAGCCGCGGCCTCGCTTCCGGCATCGCCATTGCTGCGCTCGCTTCACTGCTGAGCGCGGCACCGCCGGCGCATTCGTCGCCGGCGGTTTCTCGCGATACCGAAACCGTCGCCGGCTGGGTTCGCACCACCGGCGACAACCAGGGCACGCCGTTCGCGATCGTCGACAAGAAAGCCGCCGTGGTCCACATCTTCGATGCGGACGGCAAGCGGCGGGCGTCTTCGCCCATCCTGCTCGGCCTTGCGAAGGGCGACCACTCGGTGCCAGGCATCGGCGAGCGCCAGATGGCCGACATCCGCGACGACGAGCGCACCACGCCCGCAGGCCGCTTCGTCAGCGAGCCGGGCCGCAATCTTTCAGGCGAAGACATCGTCTGGGTCGACTACGACGCGGCGGTGTCGATGCATCGCGTGCGGGCGACCAACAAGGCCGAGCGGCGGCTCGAACGCCTGGCCACGCCGACCGCAGCGGACAACCGCATTTCCTACGGCTGCATCAACGTGCCGGCGGCCTTTTACGACGCGCATGTGAAGCCGTCGTTCGGCACCGCGAAGGCCGTGATCTACGTGCTGCCGGAGACGAGACCGGCGAGCACGCTGTTTGAAACTTCGACCGCCCGGTCCGAGGCGCCCCCGGCGCGCTGATTCTTCCGGCGCGTCAGTCCTCGCGCCCGAGGCTGCGCGCGGCCTTCTGCAATGCCACCTTTTGCGCACGCCGCTCCGCGCGGTGCGTGCGCAAATGGCGGCCCGCCTTCTGATTTGCCTCGCCGCGTGCGATGGCAGCCAGGACCGGGTTGCGAGGTGCCGCCGCGCTCGGCACCGAAAAATAAAACCGGCCCAGACGCTTTCCGTCGTCGCGGGCCTTTCGTTGAGCACTCATGTGCGCACACTCCAAAAACAAGAAGGCCCCGGCGAATGGCTGCGCGGGGCCTTTGTCGATGGGCCTCGGCGGATGCATGGATGCACGTCCGGCCGGGGCGGTCGGTGTGCGGGTCAGGTGTTCAGGAAACGGTTCATTGAGTGAGTTGCCGCCCGGGAGGTTGGTCGTCGCCGGGCGCGAATAAAAAACTGTTGCCGAAAAAGGAAGGCGGATTCTGGCGAGCACGCGTGCCGCGCGCAAGTTCCGCACGCGCCGATGTGGCGCAAAGCCCACGCGAATCCAAATGCGCCCACGCCTCGTATAGGTCTCGAGCGCATCGCGCCTCCGAGCTGCCGGCGGTTTCCACAGCTGTCTTCAAGAACATTCTTACCAGGAGTCCTCAATGAAAAAACTCGTGATCGCAATCGGCGTTTCGGTCCTGCTTGGCGCTTGCGCGGGCGGCATGGGCATGAGCGGCGCCACCACGCCCAACCCCATGGTCGGCGGTGCCGCGATGTTCCCGACGAAGGACATCGTGGACAACGCGGTGAATTCGAAGGACCACACCACGCTGGTCGCCGCGGTGAAGGCCGCCGACCTGGTGGGCACGCTCAAGAGCCCCGGCCCCTTCACCGTGTTCGCGCCGACGAACGCGGCCTTCTCGGCACTGCCGGCCGGCACGGTCGACACGCTGCTCAAGACGGAGAACAAGCCCACGCTTACCAAGGTGCTGACGTACCACGTGGTGCCCGGCAGGATGGACGGCGCCGCGCTCATGAGCGCCATCAAGACGGGCGGCGGCAAGGCCACGCTGAAGACCGCGAGCGGCGGCACGCTGACCGCCACCATGAGCGGCAGCAACGTGAGGGTGAGCGACGCCACGGGCGGCACGGCAACGGTGACCATTGCCAACGTGTACCAGTCGAACGGCGTGATCCACGTTGTCGACAAGGTGCTGCTGCCGGGCTGATCACCCGGCGCTCGGCGGTCTCGTCAGCCTCGCTGCGCCGCCTCGGCTTCCTCGCGCAGCCACTGCGCAAACTCCTGCGCGTCGCGGTTGCCCGCGGCGCGCCTCGAGGTTTCGACGAAGTAGCCGCGGTGCGAGGCCGCGCCTTCGCCGAGCGGCGCGACCAGCCGGCCCGTCTGCACCAGATCGCGCAGCAGCGGCAGCCGGCCGATCACCACGCCCTGGCCTGCGACAGCGGCGGCCACGGCATCGGTGTACAGGGTAAAGCGCAGCGTGCTCTTCACGCGCAGGTGCTCGAGCCCCATCACCCGAAGCCAGGGCTCCCAGTCGACTGTGGGGGCCTCGCCGTGATCGGGATAGTCCACCGTCAGCAAAGTGAGCTTCGAAAAATCGGACGGCTCGCGCAGCGACGCGGCGAGTTGCGGCGAACACAGCGGGATCACCGATTCCTCGAACAGCGCCGTTCCGATGCCGCGGCCGATCGGCACGAAGCGCACCGCCAGGTCGATGCGGCTGCTCTCCAGGTCGAGCACCTCGAGCGTGGCCGACACGCGAACGTCGACCTGCGGGTGGCTTTCGGTGAAGCGCGCCAACCTTGGGATGAGCCAGAACGACGCGAAGCCCGGCGTGCTGGTGATTGCCACCTGCCGCGGCGCGGAGGTCGCGCGCAGCCTCGCCGTGGCGTCGCGCAGGCGCTCCAGGCTGTCGGTCACGGCTCGCTGCATGACGCCGCCCGCCTCGGTGAGGGCCAGCGAGCGGTGCCGGCGCTCGAACAGCAGCACGCCAAGGCTGGCTTCGAGCTGCTGGATCTGGCGGCTGACGGCCGACTGCGTGAGATGCAGCTCGCCCGCCGCCAGCGTGAAGCTCAGCCGCCGCGCCGCGGCCTCGAAACTGCGCAGCAGCTCCAGCGGCGGAAGCTCGCCGCCCATGGTGCCAAGGGTTTTCGCATTCTCTGGATGCATGCAACGAGTTCCGAATTACCGCGTGTAAGAGAAGGGCCAGATCACTATATTCATTCGTATCACGAATGCAATGGAGCTTGCCATGAGCACCCAACACCTTTCTTCGCGCTTTCATGTCAGCCTGCCGACCCGTTCCATCTTTGCGGTTCCCGACGGCGCCGGGGTGGGCATCGAATGCCGCAGCGGCTCGGTCTGGGTGACGCTCGATCACGATCCGCGCGACATCGTGCTTGCACCGGGCGAGCGGTTCGAAGGCACCGACCACCGCCGCGTGCTGGTTTCGGCGCTGGAGTCTTCGTGCATCACCATCTCCGACGCACAGCCGGCCGCCATGCCGCTGCCAACGCGGGCGAGCCGCCGGTCGCCTTGGCGACTGCCTTCTCTCGGGTTGTCCCCGGCTTGACCTGAGCGCGCCCGGCATCGAACCTCGATGCCATGGACTTTCCAAGCACTGAACGCCGCCGTCGTGACGGGCGGCTTTTTTGCGTTGGGCGCCCGATTCACGCTGTTTTCTTTTGAAGAAGGACATAACCATGGCAGAGGCATACATCGTGGCCGCGGCGCGCACGGCCGGTGGGCGACGCGGCGGCAAGCTCGCGGGCTGGCATCCGGCCGACCTGGCGGCGCAGGTGATCGACGCGCTGGTGGCCAGGAGCGGCATCGATCCGGCGGCGGTGGAAGACGTGATTCTTGGCTGCGTGAGCCAGGTGGGCGAGCAGGCAACCAACATCGCGCGCAATGCGGTGCTGGCATCCAGGCTGCCCGAATCGGTTCCGGGCACCTCGGTCGACCGGCAGTGCGGCTCGTCGCAGCAGGCGCTGCATTTCGCGGCGCAGGCCGTGATGTCGGGCAGCATGGACGCGGTGATTGCGGGCGGCGTCGAAAGCATGACGCGCGTGCCTATGTTCACGCCCAATGCCTTGCCGGCCAAGGCGGGCCTGGGCACCTACATGAGCCCGGCAATGAAGCAGCGCTATCCGGGTGTGGAGTTCAGCCAGTTCACCGGCGCCGAGATGATTGCGAAGAACTACGGCATCGAGAAGGACGAGCTCGACCGCTACGCGCTCGAAAGCCACCGGCGCGCGATTGCGGCGAGCCGCGAAGGCGCGTTCGGCGACGAGATCGTGCCGATCGAGATCCTGCTGGCGGACGGCACCGGCACCGGCGAGCAGCACACGGTGGACGAAGGCATCCGCTTCGACGCCACGCTGGAGGGCATCGCGGGCGTGAAGCTGATCGCCGAGGGCGGGCGCTGCACCGCGGCCACCGCGAGCCAGATCTGCGATGGCGCGAGCGGCGTGCTGGTGGTGAACGAACGCGGCCTGAAGGCGCTCGGCGTGAAGCCGCTCGCGCGCATTCACCACATGAGCGTGATGGGGCACGACCCGGTGATCATGCTGGAGGCTCCGCTGCCCGCGACGCAGCGCGCACTGAAGAAGGCCGGCATGCGCATCCAGGACATCGACCTGTACGAAGTGAACGAAGCCTTCGCGCCCGTGCCCATTGCCTGGTTGCAGACGCTCGACGCCGACCCGGCGCGGCTCAACGTGAACGGCGGCGCCATTGCGCTCGGCCATCCGCTCGGTGCCTCGGGCACCAAGCTCATGACGACGCTGATCCATGCGCTCGGCCGCCGCGGCAAGCGCTACGGCCTGCAGACGATGTGCGAAGGCGGCGGCATGGCCAACGTCACCATCGTGGAAAGGCTCTGATGACTGTGCAGCAACCCTACGTTCTCCATGAACTGGCCGACGGCATCGCCACGCTCACTCTGAACCTGCCGGCCAAGCTGAACCCGATTGCGCGCGAACTGCAGATCGAGCTGCGCGACACGCTGGAACGCATTCGCGACGACCGCGAAGTACGCGCGGTGATCCTGACCGGCGCCGGCAAGGCCTTTTGCGTGGGCGCGGACCTGAGCGCCATGACGCCCGGCGAAGAAGGCAAGTCGCTTGGCGACCAGACCGCCGAATGGATGCAGTCGCTCAGCAACCCGCTGATCGAAACGCTGCGCACGCTGCCTGTGCCGGTGGTGGCCGCGGTCAACGGCGCCGCGGCGGGCGCGGGTGTCGGATTGGCACTGGCGGCCGACGTGACGATTGCGGCGCGCAGCGCCTACTTCTACCTGCCCTTCTTGCCCAAGCTCGGCATCGTGCCCGACCTGGGCTGCACCTGGGCCATTCCGCGGCGCGCCGGCAGGGCGCGCGCCATGGGCATGGCACTGCTCGACGAGCGCCTGAGCGCCGGCCGCGCGGTGCAGTGGGGCCTGATCTGGGCCTGCGCCGACGACGAGCAGCTGCTCGAGGAAGCACGCGCGATTGCGCAGCGCCTCGCCCGCCTGCCGGCCCACGCGGTCATGGAGGCGCGCGACGCCTTCGAGGCCGCCGAGCGCCACACGCTGGCCGAACAACTGCACTACGAAAGCGAACGCCAGCGCGAACTGATCGACCGGCCAACGTTCCGAGAAGGCGTGAGCGCCTTCCTGCAGAAGCGCCCGCCAACATTCCCGGGGCGCTGAGGCAGCCATGATCGAACGTACGCTTTTCAGCGCCGACCACGAAGCGTTTCGCGACAGCTTCCGCCGCTTCATGGACAACGAGATCGCGCCCTTTCACGAGGCGTGGGAAGAACAGGGCTACGTCGACCGCGCCGTGTGGCCCAAGGCCGGCGAGAACGGCTTTCTCTGCATGGCGCTGCCCGAGGAATACGGCGGCGCCGGCGCCGACCTGCTCTATTCGGTGATCCAGTTCGAGGAGCTCTGGGCGCGCGGCTTCACGGGCATCGGCTTCGGGCTGCACAGCGAGATCGTGGCGCCGTACATCCTGCGCTATGGCACCGAGGCGCAGAAGCAGCACTACCTGCCCAAGCTCGCGAGCGGCGAGATGGTGGGCGCCATTGCCATGAGCGAGCCCGGCGCAGGCAGCGACCTGCAGGCGGTCAAGACCAGCGCGATCCGGCAACCTGACGGCAGCTACCTGCTCAACGGCAGCAAGACCTTCATCACCAACGGCTGGCATGCCGACCTCGTGATCGTGGTCGCCAAGACCGACCCGGCTGCGGGCGCGAAGGGCACCAGCCTGTTCCTGGTCGAACGCGGCATGGCGGGCTTCGAAAAAGGCAAGCGGCTCAAGAAGCTGGGGCTCAAGGCGCAGGACACTTCGGAGCTGTTCTTCAACGACGTGCGGCTGCCGGCAGACGCACTGCTCGGCGACGCCGCGCAACTGAACCGCGGCTTCGTTTGCCTGATGGAACAACTGCCCTGGGAGCGGCTGCAGATTGCCATCGGCGCGGTGGCGGCTTCGCAGGCTGCCATCGACCAGACCGTGGCCTACGTGAAGGAGCGCAAGGTGTTCGGGCAGCCCGTGGGCAACTACCAGAACACGCGCTACACCCTCGCCGAGCTGCAGACCGAGGTGCAGGTGGCGCAGGTGTTCGTCGACAAATGTATCGAGCTGCTGATGGCCGAAAAGCTCGATACCGCCACCGCCAGCATGGCCAAGTACTGGACCACCGACCTACAGTGCAAGGTGATGGACGAATGCGTGCAGCTGCACGGCGGCTACGGCTTCATGTGGGAGTACCCGATCACGCGGGCCTACGCCGATGCGCGGGTGCAGCGCATTTACGGCGGCACCAACGAGATCATGAAGGAAGTGATCACGCGGTCGATGGGACTCGGCGGACGCTGAAACCTGCCGAAGCCAGACACTGGCGTCTGGCTTGAGGCTGCGGGAGAATGGCCGCATGCCCATCCTCAACGCCTTCTACGCCCAGTCGGGCGGCGTCACCTCGGTCATCAATGCGTCGGCCTGCGGCGTGATCGAGACGGCACGAAAACACCCGGACCGCATCGGCAAGCTCTACGCCGGGCGCAACGGCATCATCGGCGCGCTGACCGAAGAGCTGATCGACACCGGCGCCGAACCGGACGAGGCGATTGCGGCGCTGCGCACCACGCCTTCGGGCGCCTTCGGTTCGTGCCGCTACAAGCTCAAGTCGCTCGAGAAGAACCGGCGCGAGTACGAGCGGCTCATCGAGGTGTTCAAGGCGCACGGCATCGGCTACTTCTTCTACAACGGCGGCGGCGATTCGGCCGACACCTGCTTCAAGGTGAGCCAGCTGTCGCAGTCGCTCGGTTACCCGCTGCAGGCCATTCATGTACCCAAGACCATCGACAACGACCTGCCGCTGACCGACTGCTGCCCGGGCTTCGGTTCGGTGGCCAAGTACGTGGCGGTGTCGACGCTCGAAGCCTCGTTCGACGTGCGTTCGATGGCGGCCACCTCCACCAAGGTGTTCGTGCTCGAGGTGATGGGGCGCCATGCAGGCTGGATTGCGGCGGCAGGCGGGCTCGCGGCGGACCACGGCATTCCGGTGGTGGTGCTGTTCCCCGAGATCGAATTCGACAAGGAACGCTTCATCGCGCGGGTGGACGAACTGGTGAAGCAGCACGGCTACTGCTCGGTGGTGGTGTCCGAAGGCTGCCACTACCCCGACGGTACCTTCCTGGCCGAGCAAGGCACGCGCGATGCGTTCGGCCATGCGCAGCTCGGCGGTGCGGCACCGGTGGTGGCGCAAATGGTCAAGGATGCGCTGGGCCACAAGTTCCACTGGGCCGTGGCCGACTACCTGCAGCGCGCGGCGCGGCACATTGCCTCGGCCACCGACGTTCGGCAGGCCTACGAGCTGGGGCAGCGCGCGGTCGAGCTCGCGCTGGAAGGCCACAACGCGGTCATGCCGACCATCGAGCGTACCTCTGACGCGCCCTACACCTATCGCATCGGCAGCGCACCGCTCGATGCGGTGGCGAATGTCGAAAAGCCGATGCCGCGCGACTTCATTTCGGAAGACGGCTACGGCATTACCGACAAGTGCAGGCTTTACCTGCTGCCGTTGATCGAGGGCGAGGATTACCCCGCCTACCGCAACGGCCTGCCGGTGTACGCAACGCTCCGGAATGTGGCCGTGGCGAAGAAGCTGCCGGCCTTCGAGCTCGCCTGACGGCCATGGCTGCTGTACTGGACACGATCGACGCCACGCGCTGCCCGCTCTGCGGCGAACAGAATCGCTGCGCGATGGAAGTTGCGCGCGAAACCGGCGAGCCGCAATCGCCCTGCTGGTGCATGGCGGCGGATTTTCGGAATGCACCGCTGGCGGCGGTGCCGCGGGAAATGCGCGGCAAGGCCTGCATCTGCGCGCGCTGCGCCGCAGGCACGCCTGTCGAATCCTAGGCTCCCAGGGGCCTTGCCGGCCTTTTAGAACTGCGCTGAGTTCTGCTGCTGGCTTTGCGCCTGTGACTGCTCGGCTGCCGGTTCGTTCGCCGGCGCGGCAGGCTGCGACTCCTCCGGCTGCGGCACAGTCGGCGCAGCCGCTGTGGACGAGGCGCGGTCGCGCTGCTCGGTCACCACGCAGTGGATGAACTGCAGCTTGCCCACGGCGGCGCGCGGCAGCACGAAGGGGTAGTAATCAGGCTGCCCCATGCTGCGCGACAGCTCGTTCAGCACATTGGTGAGCAGCACCCAGCCGTTCAGAAAATCCAGAAACTTGGCGGCGCCGGGATGCTCCGGCCGCCACAGGTCTTCGAGCGTGAACAGGTCGCTCGCAAGTTCGACGTTGGTGGCGTCCACGCCGAAGCTCATGGCCGTGTCGGTGGTGTCGGCCATGTGCAGGTAGTGGGCCCAGGTTTCGGCCCAGTCTTCCCACGGATGCATGCTCGCGTAGCTGCTCACGAAGTGAATCGACCAGTCGGGCGGCGGCCCCTGTTCGTAATGCCGCTGGAGTGCCGCGGTGTAGTCGGCGCGCTCGTCGCCGAAGAGCGCGCGAAACTCGTCGAGCCATTGCGTGGGCTGCACCAGCAGGTCCCAGTAGTAGTGGCCGATTTCATGGCGAAAGTGCCCGAGCAGCGTTCGGTAGGGCTCGCGCATTTCGGCGCGGATGCGTTCGCGCACGGCATCTTCGGCCTCTTCTGCGTTGAGGGTGATCACGCCGTGCTCGTGGCCTGTCATCACATGCGGGCTGCCCGGCATGTTGCTCAAGAAGTCGAACGCGAGGCCGTGCGCCGGATCGGCGTGGCGGCTCACCACCGGCAGCCCGAGCGCCAGCAGCTGCGAGATGAGCCGACGCTTCGCATGCTCGAGCTTGCGCCATAGCTCGCCGTTGCTTTCCACCGAAAGGTCTGGAATGGTGCGGTTGACGCTGCATGCCAGGCAGAAGCCCGGCGCCAGGCCGTCGGTGTTGAACGAAGGGTCGTCGCCCTCGCGCGGGGCCGGCACCATCCAGTTGCAGCTGGCTGCCGTCATGAGGTTGGCGCAGCGGCGGTATCTCTTGCCGTCCGGATTGCCGAACACCGTGAAGGTATCGGGCGCGGGGCGCTCGCCCTCCGCTGCCGGCTCGATTTCACCGGCCTCTTCGACGGGCGCGAGCGGCACCACGCCGAGCCGATCGATCACGTATCCGAGCGGCGTGCCGCAGGCCAGGCACTGGCTGTTGCGCAGGAACACCGGCCGGCCGCACTGGCAGCGGTAGGCGCGGCTTACGGTGGGCGCGGCCAGTTCGGCCGCGAGGTTGGGCGCAGCGGGCGGCGTCTGCGAATCAGCTGCACCGGCTTGGTCGCCGGGTTGGACGGCAGGTTGATCGGATTGGGGGGCCATGTCGTTTTTTGTTTTCTCGAAAGCAGTGCGGACAGCACGTGCATTGTGCGTGCCGTTCCATCGGCGCCCATTCGCGCAAAGACCGATATGCTTGTAGGACGACAGACCCGCATCCAAGCCGGGCCGTCGCCTCACGATGCCCACTCCCCGCCCGAAGCCGCACCGCCGGCCCCGCCCACCCTCGGCACCATGCGCGAACGCTACGGCCCGCGCTACCGCTGGTACCTGCTGGTCTCGGTCATGGTCGGCGTGATGGCATCGATCATGTCATCGACCATCGTCAACGTGGCGATCCCGGGCATGAGCCACCACTTCTCGCTGGGCCAGGAGCGGGCGCAATGGGTGAGTTCGGGCTTCATGGTGGCCATGACCGTCTCGATGCTCACCACGCCGTGGCTGCTGTCGCGCTACGGCTACAGGCGCACCTACGTCGGCACCATGGTGCTGCTGCTCGCGGGCGGCGTGGCGGGCGGGCTGGCCAACAACTTCACGCTGGTGCTGCTGGCGCGCGTGGCCGAAGGGCTTGCGGCCGGCGTGGTGCAGCCCATTCCGGCCATCATCATCCTGCGCGCCTTCGAGCCGCACGAGCAGGGGCGCGCCAGCGGCATCTTCGGCATGGGCGTGGTGCTGGCACCGGCCATCGGGCCGAGCATCGGCGGGGTGCTGGTCGACCTGTTCGGCTGGCGCTCGATCTTCTTCATGGTGGTGCCGTTCTGCCTGGCCTCGCTCTGGCTGGCCTACAAGTTCGTGCCCACCACGGCGCCGGGCGGCGTGGCGGCCTCGCGCGGCAGCGGGCTCGACTGGCGGGGCCTGGCACTGGGCACGGCAGGCACGCTCTGCCTGCTGAACGGGCTGGTCGAGCTGCGCGGCGACTCGCCCATCGAGGCCGCCCTGCTGCTGAGCGGTGCGCTGGCGGCCTTTGCAGGCTTCATCTGGTGGCAGCGCCGGTTCGCGTCCTCGGGCGGCACGCCGCTGATGAACCTGGGCCTCTTCCAGTACCGCCAGTTCGCCATGGGCAGCGTGGTCGCCTTCATCTACGGCACGGCGCTGTTCGGCTCGACCTACCTGCTGCCCGTGTACATGCAGGTGGGGCTGCAGCTGTCGGCCTCGCACGTCGGCACCATCCTGCTGCCGGCGGGCATCGTGCTGGCCGTGGCCATTGCGGGCGTGGGCCGCTTGGCCGACCGGCAGCCGACATGGCTGCTGGTGAGCATCGGGCTGGCGCTGCTGGCGGCCTCCTTCGCGCTGATGGTGGTGCTGAGGCTCGACAGCGCCCTGTGGCTCCTGGTGGCATTTGCCATCATCGGGCGCATCGGGCTGGGCTTCATCCTGCCTTCGCTCAACCTGGGTTCGATGCGGCCACTGGCCAAGCCGCTGATCCCGCAGGGTGCCAGCGCCATCAACTTCTTGCGCATGCTGGGCGGTGCGGCCGGCGTAAGCCTGTGCGCCATCGTGCTCGAGTGGCGGCTGGCGGCGCACGGCGATTCGCTCGCCAACCCGACGAGCAGCGCGGCGCGGCTGGCGGCTTTCGACGAGGTGTTTCTGATGCTGGCGGCGCTGTGCGCAATAGCCATTTGTGCCGCTTGGCAGTTGCGTCAACCGGCGCAACAGGAAGGGTAATCACTTAGTAGACATTCATTCCCGTCGTTTCTAATTGTTAATACTTGTTAGTTAATTTAGACGGGTGATCTACATGCAGCGCAGAAGTTTTGTCGCCTCATCGGCGGTTTTCGCCGCGGGCCTGGCCCGCCTCTCATCGGCGCACGCCGCCGAGATGGGCGTGACCGACACCGAGATCCTGCTCGGCAGCTCGGCCGTGCTGAGCGGGCCGCTCGGTTCGCAGATCAAGGTCGTGCACAACGGCGCTGCGCTGGCCTTCGATGCCGCCAACGAACAAGGCGGCGTGGGGGGGCGCAAGATCAAGCTGGTGGCGCTGGACGACGAGCTGAAGCCCGAAAAAGCGCTCGAAAACTACGGCAAGCTGCTGAACGACCACCGCGTGTTCGCCTTCTTCGGCTGCGTGGGCTCGGGCACCACGTCCGCTGCGGCCAAGCTGCTGCAGCAAAGCGGCGCGCCCAGCGTGGGCGGCTACGGCGTGGGCGACAGCGCCCGCGAGCGCGTGGCAGGCTCGGCCTACTTCGTGCGCGCCAGCAACGCCCGCGAGGCGCAAGCACTGGTCGAGCACCTGTCGACCATTGGCGTGAGCAAGATCGCGATCGCCCACCTGGACAACCCCGGCGGCCTCGAGGCGGTCAAGCTGATCGAGGCGGCCATGGCCACCCACAAGCAGACGCCCACGGTGGTGGTGGCGGTGAAGGGCGACGGCTCGACCTCGGCCGCCGCGGGCAAGACGCTTGCCGACAGCCAACCCCAGGCCGTGCTGATGTACCTGGCCGGCACGGTGACCGGCGAGGTGATCAAGGCCATGTATGCCGCCGGCAGCAAGCCGATGTTCTACGGCATGTCGGTCGTCTCGGGCGAAGTCACGGCCAAGGTGGTTCCGCTGCAGGCGGGCGGGCTGGCCATTTCGCAGGTCACGCCCTACCCCTGGGGCGAGGTGGAGGCCGTCACGCGCGACTACCGCCGCCTGGCCGAGCGCGCCCAGGTGCCGGTGGGCTACGGCAGCTTCGAGGGCTACCTGAACGGGCTGGTGATGATCGAGGCGATCAAGCGCACCGGCCGCGACCTGACGCGCGCCCGCCTGCACGCCACGCTGCGCGCGCTCAAGCTGCGCCTGGCCGGCATGGACATCGACTTTTCGACCGGCGCCACCACCGGCTCGCGCTTCATCGAAATGGTGCGCGTCACGCCTGAAGGCCGCTTCGTTCGCTGAGCGTTGGGCGGGTTCGTCCGCGGCGGCTGCGCTCGCGCTTTAATAGCGCCATGTGCCAACTGCTTGGAATGAACTGCAACACGCCCACGGACGTGACCTTCAGCTTTACGGGCTTTGCCCAGCGCGGCGGCCGCACCGACCATCACGCCGACGGCTGGGGCATCGCCTTCTTCGAGGACCGGGGGCTGCGCCACTTCGTCGATCACATGCCCGCGAGCGAATCGCCCGTGGCCGAGCTGATCCGGCGCTACCCGATCCAGAGCCGCAACGTCATTGCGCACATCCGCAAGGCCACGCAGGGCGCCATCAACCTGCAGAACTGCCACCCTTTCGTTCGCGAACTGTGGGGCCGCTACTGGGTGTTTGCCCACAACGGCGACCTGAAGGACTTTCGCCCGCGCCTGCACGGCAACTTTCATCCCGTGGGCAACACCGACAGCGAACACGCCTTCTGCTGGCTCATGCAGGAGCTGGCCAAGTCGCATGCGGGCGTGCCGAGCATCGAGGAGCTCACGCTCACGCTGCGCGAACTGGCGCCGCAGCTCGCGCGCCACGGCACCTTCAACTTCATGCTCTCGAACGGCCAGGCGCTCTGGGCGCATGCCTCCACCAACCTCTGGTACGTGGAACGGCGCCATCCCTTCGTGACCGCGCAGCTCGCGGACGAAGACCTCGAGATCGACTTTGCGCGGCACACCACGCCCAACGACCGCGTGGCCGTGGTGGTGACCGCGCCGCTCACGAGCAACGAGAGCTGGACGCCTTTTGTGCCGGGCGAGCTGCACGTGTTTGTGGACGGGCAACGCTTCGGGCACTGAGGCGTTTCTACTGACACTTTTTCGCAACATTGCGAGAAAGTATCGGCAAACCGGTTCGACGGGGTAACAATAATGCTTCTCATTTGCGCCCCTTTCGAACTTTTCAATGTCTTCTTCATCCTCCTTCCTGCGCGCGAGCCTGCGCCCGACCGTTGCCGCCACGCTGCTCGCACTTCACGCATTGGCCGCTTCCGCCCAGACCGCCGCGCCGGCTGAAGCCGCCGGCACCCTCGGCACCGTCACCGTCGAAGCCAGCGCCGACGCCTCGGCCGAAGGCCTGACCAAGCCTTACGCCGGCGGCCAGGTGGCGCGCGGCGGGCGCGTCGGCATCCTGGGCAACCAGGACATGATGAGCACGCCGTTCTCGAGCACCAACTACACCAACGAGCTCATCCAGGACCAGCAGGCCAAGAGCGTTGCCGACGTGCTGCTCAACGATCCGTCGGTGCGCCAGGCGCGCGGCTTCGGCAATTTCCAGGAACTCTACGTGGTGCGCGGCTTCCCCGTGTACTCGGACGACGTGGCCTACAACGGCCTCTACGGCATGCTGCCGCGCCAGTACATCGCCTCTGAATTCTTCGAGCGCGTGGAAGTGTTCCGCGGCGCAAACACCTTCCTGAACGGCGCGGCGCCCGGCGGCAGTGGCATCGGCGGCGCAATCAACCTGCTGCCCAAGCGCGCGCCGAACGAGCCGCTCACGCGCGTCGGCTTCGGCGTGCAAACCGGTGGCCAAGGCTACGTGAACCTCGACCTGGCGCGCCGCTTCGGCCCCGACGACAGCCTGGGCGTGCGCGTGAATGCCGTGCGCCGGGAAGGCGGAACCGGCGTCCACAAAGAGAGCCAGCAGCTCAGCGCCTTCGCCGTCGGCGTGGACTGGCGCAACCGCAACGTGCGCCTGTCGGCCGACTTCGGCTACCAGGACTACGACCTGAAGGACGGCCGCCCGAGCCTCACGCCCTCGTCGGCGCTGCCGATTCCGCGTGCACCCGACGCCAGCACCAACTTTGCGCAGCCCTGGACCTACTCGAAGGAAAAGGACAAGTTCGCCACCTTCCGCGGTGAAGTCGACATCACCGACAACATCACCGCCTGGGCCGCCGGCGGCGTGCGCCGCAGCGACGAAGACAACGTGCTGGCGAACCCGACGCTCGCCGACGCGTTCGGCAACACCAGCGGCACGCGTTTCAGCAACACGCGCAAGGACCGCATCGGCACCGCCGAGATCGGCGTGCGCGGCAATTTCGTGACCGGACCGGTGAAGCACACGGTGGTGGCTTCGGCCGCCACATACAGCAACGACCGCGACAACGCCTACACGATCTCGCGCGGCAGCCTGCGCAACAACATCTACGCGCCGTACGCCTCGCCGTTCCCGGTGGCCAACGGCTTCACCGGCAACACGCTGGAAGACCCGCGCCTGACCGACAAGATCGAGACCTCGAGCGTTGCGGTGGCCGACACCATGTCCTTCATGGACGACCGCCTGCTCGTCACGCTCGGCGTGCGTCGCCAGACCATCAAGCAAACCAGCTTCGCCTACAACACGATCAAGGAAACGAGCGCCTACGACGAGAGCAAGACCACGCCGGTGGCCGGCATCGTGTTCAAGGTCACGCCGAGCACCTCGGTCTACGCGAACTACATCGAAGGCCTCGTCAAGGGCAACGTGGCACCCGGCACCGTCAACAGCCGACCGGTCACCAACGCCGGCGAGGTGTTCGCGCCGTACCAGGCCAAGCAGAAGGAAATCGGCGTCAAGTACGACGGCGGCACGATCGGTGCAAGCGCTGCCTTCTTCACCACCGACCAGCCGACCTACCAATACGAGGGCCAGACCTACGGCCTCTACGGCAAGCAGCGCAACCAGGGCCTCGAGTTCTCGGTGTTCGGCCAGCCTGCCAAGGGCCTGCGCCTGCTGGGCGGCTTGACGCTGCTCGACGCGAAGCAGAAGAACACCCAAGGCGGTGCGACCGACGGCTTCACCGCCATCGGCGTGGCCAAGCAGCAGGCCAACCTCGGCGCGGAGTGGGACGTGCCGGGCGTGCGCAACCTGTCGCTGAATGCGCGCCTGCTGTACACCTCCAAGCAGTACGCCAATGCCGCCAACACGCAGCAGATTCCGGGCTGGACGCGCTTCGACATCGGCGCGCGCTACTTGGTCGACCTGGGCAACGGGCGCCTGCTCACGCTGCGCGCGCGCATCGACAACCTGTTCAACAAGTCGTACTGGGCGTCGGTGGGCGGCACGCAAGGCTCCAACTACCTGGTCCTGGGCGCACCGCGCACCTTCGCGGTGAGCGGCACCATCGATTTCTGATGCGCGCCTTCTGGACCGCAGTGCACCGCTTCGCGGGGCTCGCGATTGCACTGTTCCTGATCGTCTCGGGCCTGACCGGCGCCGTGATCTCGTGGGACCACGAGATCGACGGCTGGCTCAACAGCGAGCTCTACGACACGGACTCGCGCGGCCCGTTCCGCGACCCCTTCGAGCTCGCGGCCGCGGTAGAGGCGCACGACCCGCGCGTGCGGGTCGCGTACATGCCGCTCGGCTTCGAGGAAGGGCACGCGGCCGGCTACTTCGTGCAGCCGCGCACCGATCCCGCCACGGGCAAGCCTTATCAGCTCGGCTACAACCGCGTGTACGTCGATCCGGTGACGGCCGAGATCCGCGGCCGGCGCGATTCGGCTGCGATCTCGCTCAGGCCCGAGACGCTGATGCCCTTCCTTCGCAAGCTGCACTACACGCTGCATGTGCCGGCCGTCTGGGGCACCGACCGGCTAGGCCACGGGATCATGGGCACGGTGGCGCTGGTGTGGCTGCTCGACAGCTTCGTCGCGCTCTATCTCACGACACCCCGGCGCCAGCGCCAAGCCGCGCACCCCGAGCACCGCGGCGCGCGCGAATGGTGGCGGCGCTGGAAGCCCGCATGGGCCGTGCGCTGGGCGGCCGGCGGCTACAAGCTCAACTTCGACCTGCACCGCGCGGGTGGGCTGTGGATATGGGTGCTGATCATCATCATCGCCTTCACCTCGTTCTCGCTGAATCTCTACAAGGAAATCTTCCACCCGATGCTGTCGCTGGTGTCGAAGACCACGCCGGGGCCGTCGGCACTGGTGCCGCTCGCGCCGCTGGGCGCGCGCATCGAACCCACGATCGGCTTCCGCCAGATCGTGGCCGACGCCGAGGCCGAAGCACGCCGGCGCGGCTGGACCACACCGCTCGGCGGCGTGTTCTACAACCAGCGCGGCGGCTTCTACAACGTGTCGTTCTTCGACCACGCCTCGCACGACGACAGCGACGGCATGGGCCTGTCGAACCTCTACCTGGACGGCCGCGACGGCCACATCATCAGCAGCAACCGGCCGTGGCACGGCACCGCCGCCGACGTGTTCGCGCAGCTGCAATTGCCGCTGCACGGCGGGCGCATCCTGGGGCTGCCCGGACGCATCCTGATGTCGCTCATGGGGTTGGCGGTGGCGGGCCTGTCCGTCACGGGCATCGTGATCTGGTGGCGCAAGCGGCGCGCGCGGCTGATGCAGGCGCGGCGCGAGCGCGAGGCGCTACCCGAGGAACTCAGCGTGGTGCGGCAAGGTGCGCTTCGAGCGCATCGATGAACATCTTCGGCACGTCGAAGCCGGTCTGCTCGGTGATCTCCTGAAAGCAGGTCGGGCTCGTCACGTTGATCTCGGTGACCGAGTCGCCGATCACGTCGAGCCCGATCAAGAGCAGCCCGCGCGGCGCGAGCACCCGGCCAATGGCCTCCGCGATTTCGCGGTTGCGCGCCGTGAGCGGCTGCGCCACGCCCTTGCCGCCGGCTGCCAGGTTGCCGCGCACCTCGGTGCCTTGCGGAATGCGCGCCAGCACAAAAGGCGCCGGCTCGCCCGCGATGATCAGGATGCGCTTGTCGCCCTGCACGACCTCGGGCACGAAGCGCTGCACCATGATGGTTTCGGCGCCGTCCTTGTTGAGCGTCTCGACGATGGAGCCCAGGTTCAGCGCGTCCTGCTTCACGCGGAAGATGCCCATGCCGCCCATGCCGTCGAGCGGCTTCAGGATGATGTCGCCATGCTCGGCATGAAAGTCGCGCACGGCCTGCGCGCTGCGCGTGACCAGCGTGGGCGTGACGAACTGCGGAAACTCCATGATCGCGAGCTTCTCGGGATGGTCGCGCAACGCGCTCGGCTTGTTCACCACGCGCGCGCCTTCGCGCTCGGCCTGCTCGAGCAGGTGCGTGGCGTAGATGTACTCGGCGTCGAAGGGCGGGTCCTTGCGCATCAGCACGGCATCGAAGTCCTTCAGCGCCTTGGCCTCGCTGATGTCGACGCGGTACCAGTCCCTTGCGTCTCCGGTGAGCGTGATCTGCTGCACCGTGGCGGTGACCTGCCCGCCCGACTTCCACTGGATGTCCTGCGGCAGGCAGGCGGCGATGCGATAGCCGCGGCGCTGGGCCTCGCGCATCATCGAGAAGGTGGTGTCCTTGTAGATCTTGAAATGGTCGAGCGGATCGGCGACGAAGAGGATGTTTTTCATCAGGGAGTCTTTCCGGCGCCGGGTGTGGCCGCCATGTTGCTGCTGTCTGGCGCGATGTTGCCGGAAGCGGCGATGTCCTTGCCGGCGGAGGCCTTTGCCTTCGTGCGCCCGGCCTGCTGCACCGCCAATGCCAGCGCACCGGCCACCACGCCCCAGAAGGCCGAGCCGATGCCAAGGATGGCCACGCCCGAGAGCGTGACCAGGAAGGTGATGATCGCGGCCTCGCGGTGCGGCTCGTCGCGCACCGCGCCAGCCAGCCCGCTGCCGATGGTGCCCAGCAGTGCCAGGCCGGCAATGGCGGCGACCAGTTCTTTCGGAAAGGCCGTGAGCAGCCCGGTGACCGCCGCGCCGAAGAACGCGATCACCACGTAGATGGCGCCGCAGCTTGCGGCCGCCGTGTAGCGCCGCCCCGGGTCTTCATGCGCCTCGCGGCCCATGCAGATGGCGGCGCTGATGGCGCCCAGGTTCAAGGCAAAGGCGCCGAAGGGCGCCAGCACCAGCGTTGCCAGCCCGGTGATGGTGATGAGCTTGCTGACCGGCAGATCGCCGTAGCCCGCCGCACGTATCGTTGCCACGCCCGGCAGGTTCTGCGAAGCCATGGTGACGATGAAAAGCGGCAGAGCCAGGCTGACGATGGCCTGCCAGCTGAACACCGGCATGGTGAACACCGGCCATGTGAGCGAGAAGTGCACCGTCGACCAGCTCAGCTCGCCGCGCGCGGCCACGAAGGCAATGGCGGCCAGCAGCGTGAGCGGCACCGCATAGCGCGGCAGCAGGCGCTTGGCGACCAGGTAGGTGCCGAGCATCAGCAACACCAGCGGCAGCGCCGTTTTGGCGGCAATGAACGCATCGAGCCCGAAGCGCGCGAGCACACCGGCAAGCAGCGCCGAGGCAATCGCCATCGGAATCTTGTTCATGACCCGTTCGAACCAGCCCGTGGCGCCCGCCAGCACGATCAGCGCGGCGCAGGCGATGAAAGCGCCGACCGCCTCGCCCATGCCGTAGCTGCCCGCCGCGACGGCAAGCACGGCGGCGCCCGGCGTGCTCCAGGCAATCATCACCGGCTTGCGCCACCAGAGCGACAGCACGATGGAAGGCAGGCCCATGCCTATGCCCAGCGCCCACATCCACGAGGCCGCGATCTCGGGCGTGGCACCAAAAGCCTGCGCGGCCTGGAACACGATGGCCACCGAACTCGTGAAGCCCACGAGCACGGCGACGAAGCCCGCGGTAAAGGCGGAAAGGCTCAGATCCTTGAAGAAACGCATCGGCCGATTGTGCCGGGGACGCCGGGCCTCCAGAACAGGCGATTCGGCGCGGGACTTGCTTTGGCATCGTCATGCCATTGCCATGCACCGCATGGCCTCATGCCGGAGAAACCATGGACCCACTTGCTTCGCCCGATGCGCCCGCACCCCCGGGCCCTGCCACGCCCGCCGAGGTCGTCGACGAATTCCTTCGCCTCGTGATGATTCCCGACCCGCAATCGGCCTCGCGCTTTACCGCGCCCGACATCCGCATTCGCTTTACCGGCAATCGCACCATGCACGCGCCCGGAGACACCTCGGCCTTCAACGCGAAGCGCTATGCCTGGGTGAAGAAGAAGATCGAGCGCACCGAAACCGTGGCCGGCGGCACGCCGGAGGAAACGGTGGTCTACAGCCTGGGCACGCTCTACGGTGCCTGGCCGGACGGCATGGCCTTCGAAGGCAACCGCTATGTCGACCGCTACCTGGTGCGCCACGGGCTCATCGTGCAGATGGACGTGTGGAACGACAGCGCCGAATGGCTCCTGGTGCGGGCCGGGCTGGCGGTGCTGTGAGGCCCTGCAGATGACGGCACGCTGGCCAGATGGGCTCCCCACGCACGGCCGCTTCGGCTACAGCCCCATCACGCGGCGGCCCGGCTACGCCTGGCCGAACGGGGCGCGGCTGGCCGTGTACATAGGCTTCAACATCGAGCACTTTGCATTCGGCGACGGGCTGGGTGCCTGCATCGGCCCGGCCTCGCCCGAGCCCGATGTGCTGAACCACGGCTGGCGCGAATACGGCAACCGCGTGGGCGCCTGGCGCTGCCTCGAGTTGTTCGATTCACTGGCACTGCCCACGGGCGCGCTCATCAACACGGCGCTCTACGACCATTGCCCGCAGCTGGTGCAAGCCTGCGTGGCGCGCGGCGACGAACTCATTGGCCACGGCCACAGCAATGCGGAACGCCAGGGCGGCTGGGACGAAGCACACGAACGCGCGCTGCTGGTGCGTTGCCGCGAGCGCATGCTGGGGGAAAGCGGCCAGGCGCCCGCCGGATGGCTGTCACCCTGGATTTCAGAAAGCGCCGTCACGCCCGACCTGCTGGCCGAGACCGGCTATGGCTACACGCTCAACTGGTGCCACGACGACCAGCCGGTGCGCATGCGCACGCGCGGCGGCGGTTCGATCTGGTCGGTGCCGTATCCGCAGGAGCTCAACGACATTCCGATGATCGTGGGCCGCCTGATGGACGCCAAGGACTTCAGCGCGATGATCGTCGACAACTTCGACGAGATGCTCGAGCAGTCGCGCGCGCAACCGCTGGTGATGGGGCTGGCGCTCCACCCTTACATCGTGGGCCAGCCGTATCGGCTGAGGCACCTGCGAACGGCGCTGGCGCACCTGGCGCGTGCGCGCGACCGCGGCGAGATATGGGTCACCACGCCGGGCGCGATTGCGGCGCACATGACGCAGCTCGCGGCGGAGCGGCCGGCGGACTTCGCTTGAGCCCGGCGCCGCGCGCGCGGCCCGTCAGATCTCGATCTTCGAGCCCAGTTCCACCACCGCGTTGTTCGGCAGCCCCAGGAATGCGGCCGCGCCGCTTGCGTTGTGGTGCATCTGCGCGAACAGCTTTTCACGCCACGGCGCCATGCCGCTGCCGAGCGTGGGAATGACGACGTCGCGCGAGAGGAAGTAGCTCGTCGCCATGGGCTCGAGCTGGCAGCCGCGCAAGCGCGCGTGGTCCAGAGCGCGCGGCAGGTCGACGTCGTTCTTGAAGCCGTAGTGCACGATGATCTGCCAGCAATGGTGGCCGAGCGCCTCGATCTCGATGCGCTTGTCCATCGGGATCCAGGGCACCTCGTGGTTGCGCACGGTGACGAACATGTTCTGCTCGTGCAGCACCTTGTTGTGCTTCAGGTTGTGCAGCAGCGCATTGGGCACCACGCCGGGCTCGGCGGTCAGAAACACCGCCGTGCCTTCCACGCGCGCGGGCGGGCTTTCGAACACGGAGTCGAGAAAGGCCTTGAGCTCGATCGCATCGGCGCGCTGCACCTCGCCCATGAGGCGGCGGCCTTCCTTCCAGGTGATCATCAAGGTGAACACGAAGCCGCCGATCACCAGCGGGAACCAGCCGCCTTCGAACAGCTTGAGCAGGTTGGACGCGAAGAACAGGAAGTCGACCACGAAGAAGACCGCCGTGGACGCGATGCACAGCGCCAGCGGCAGCTTCCACGCATAGCGGATCACGAAGAAGGTCAGCACCGTGGTGATGAGCATGTCGGTGGTGACCGCAATGCCGTAGGCGGCGGCCAGGCTGCTCGACGAGCGGAACATGACCACGGCCAGCACGATGGCCACGAACAGGCCCCAGTTGACCAGCGGAATGTAGATCTGCCCGGCCGTGCGCACGCTCGTGTGCTCGATGTTCAGGCGCGGCAGGTAGCCCAGCTGGATGACCTGGCGCGTGACGCTGAAGGCGCCGGTAATGAGCGCCTGCGACGCGATGACGGTGGCCGCCGTGGCCAGCAGCACCAGCGGAATGAGCGCCCATTCAGGCGCCATCATGAAGAACGGGTTCTTCACCGCATCGGGGTTCTCGAGCAGCAATGCGCCCTGCCCGAAGTAGTTGAGCGTGAGCGCCGGCATCACGACCGTGAACCATGCCACGCGGATCGGCCGCTTGCCGAAGTGGCCCAGGTCGGCATAGAGCGCCTCGGCGCCGGTCACGCACAGCACGGTGGCGCCCAGCAGAATGAAGCTGGTGCCGGGGTTGTCCCACATGAACTTCAGCGCGAACCAGGGGTTCAGCGCCTTGAGGATTTCGGGGTGGTGAACGATCTGCGACACGCCGAGCACTGCAATGGCCAGGAACCACGCCAGCGTGATCGGGCCGAAGAACTTGCCGATGCCCGCGGTACCGCGCTTTTGCACCACGAAGAGGCAGAACAGCACCACCAACGTGATCGGCAGCACATAGTGCTTGAAGTGGGGCGACACCACTTCGAGGCCCTCCACCGCGGAAAGCACCGAAATGGCGGGCGTGATGACGCCGTCGCCATAGAAGAGCGAGGTGCCGAAGATGCCCACCAGCAGCAGCACGTTGCGCAGCCTGGGCTTGTCGGCCACCGCGCGCGAGGCCAGCGCCAGCATGGCAACCAGGCCGCCCTCGCCTTCGTTGTCGGCCCGCAGCACCAGCACCACGTACTTGATCGACACGATGACGGTGAGCGTCCAGAAGAACATCGACAGGATGCCGTAGACGTTCTCGACAGTGAAAGGCAGGTGGCCGTGGCCGAACACTTCCTTGACTGCATACAGCACGCTGGTGCCGATGTCGCCATAGACGACACCGATGGTGCCGATGATCAAGGCGGCGGCGGAAGAAGATTTGGGAGGTGACACGAAGTCGATGGGAAAAAGAGCGAATTGCAAGCGCGTAACCAGGCGTTACGCGCACCGGACTGCTGCCGCGGTGGAGTTTCCAGCCGCTGCGCGCACCCTCCGCCCTTTTCTTTCCTTTGCTGTGGGGCCGCTATTTTGCCGCCGACCGCACCCGCCGCAACCCGCTCGGCAAAATCATTCGTAGATTTCGGCGTCCGGATCGGTGGCTTCCATCTCGTAGCTGGCCGCCACCATGGCCAGGCGGCCCACCACGCCATACATGTAGAAGCGGTTGGGCGCGCTCGCGCCGGGCTTGGCGCCGGGCTGCGGCAGATGCGCGCTTTCGGAGAAAGCCAGCGGCACGAAGCTCGCGCCCGGCGACTTGAGGTTCTCGTCCGGGGCGCGCTCCGCGTGCACGCGGTAGAAGCCGCCCACTACATAGCGGTCCATCATGTAGACCACCGGTTCGGCCACGCCGTTGTGCACCCGCTCGTTGGTCAGCACGCCTTCCTGGACGATCACTTCGCCGGGGCCGCGCAGTTCCCTGGCCGCGGCGGCCTTGGTGCTTGCTGCGGCGCGGGGCTTTCCGACCAGGCCTTCGACCTCTTTGGCGTCGTGCACCGTGATCACGCCCGGGCCGTCGCTGCCGGTATGGCCCTTGACGATCACGAAGGGCTTCTCGTTGATGCCATATTCCTTGTACTTGCGGCGCACCTTGGTCAGCACCGCGTCCACATGGCTGGTCAGCACGTCGATGCCGCGGCCTTCGGCAAAGTCGACGCCTTCAGTGCGCGCATAGATGGGATTGATGAGCCAGGGGTCGATGCCCAGCAGCTTGCCGAATCGCTTGGAAAGCTCTTCGTAGCTGTGCAGGTGATTGCTCTTGCGCCGCACCGACCAGCCGGCGTGCAGCGGCGGCAGCAGGTACTGCTCGTGCAGGTCTTCCAGGATGCCCGGCGTGCCGGCCGAAAGCTCGTTGTTGAGCAGGATGGTGCAGGGGTCGAAGTTCTTGAGCCCCAGGCGCCGCTTGCTGCGCACCACAGGCTCCAGGCACACGGTTTCGCCGTTGGGCAGTTCGATTTTCTTGGGCGACTTGATTGCCGGATCGATCGACCCCACCCGCACGTTGAGTCCCGCCATGTGGAAGATGCGCACCAGTTGCGCAATGTTGGCGAGATAGAAGGTGTTCTTCGAGTGGTTCTCGGGAATGACGAGCAGGTTGCGCGCCTCCGGACAGATCTTCTCGATGGCGGCCTGCGCGGCCTGCACCGCCAGCGGCAGCATCTCCTTGGTGAGATTGTTCCAGCCGCCCGGGAAAAGATTGGTGTCGACCGGCGCAAGCTTGAAGCCGGCGTTGCGGATGTCGACGGCGCTGTAGAACGGCGGCGTGTGCTCCATCCATTCGAGCCGGAACCAGCGCTCAATGGCGGGCGTCGAGTCGAGTACCCGCTGCTCCAGTTCGTTGATCGGGCCGGTCAGGGCGGTGACGAGATGCGGAACCATGCGGCGGCCTTGTTGGTTTTGTACTTGAAGGTAGAGCGGAATTGTAGGATTTGGGGGTGGCCGCCCCAATGACAAGACTACGTATGGCAGTCTTGGTTCAATCCGCCCGCCTTCGGTGCATCAACTCCGGACTTCGCCCTGCCCAAGCACCACATACTTGAGCGAGGTCAGCCCTTCGATGCCGACCGGCCCGCGCGCATGGAATTTGTCGGTGCTGATGCCGATCTCGGCCCCCAGGCCAAACTCGAAACCGTCTGCGAAGCGTGTGCTCGCATTGACCATGACGCTCGCCGAATCGACCTCGCGCAGAAAACGCTGCGCATGAACGTGGTCGCGCGTGACGATGGCGTCGGTGTGATGGCTCGAGTAGCGGTTGATGTGCGCAATGGCCTCATCGACGCCCTCGACCACCTTGATGCTGATCACCGCGGCAAGGTATTCCTCGGACCAGTCGGACTCGACCGCATCGACGATTTTTCCGCTTGAACCGACGGCATCGTCCGCGCGCAGGATGCGGGCCGCGACCGGGTCGCAGCGCATTTCCACGCCCTTGGCCGCAAAGATGGCCCCAATGCGGGGCAGGAAGTCTTCGGCCACCGCCGCCGACACCAGCAGGCCCTCGGCCGCGTTGCAGGGGCTGTATTTCTGGGTCTTGGCGTTGTCGACGATGCGCAGCGCCATTTCAAACTCTGCCGTGTCGTCCACGTAGACGTGGCAGTTGCCGTCCAGGTGCTTGATGACCGGCACCTTGGCATCGCGGCTGATGCGCTCGATCAGGCCCTTGCCGCCGCGTGGAATGATCACGTCCACGAACTCGGGCATGGCGATGAGCTGGCCCACGGCCTCGCGGTCGGTGGTCTGCACCAATTGCACCGCCTCGACCGGCAGGCCGGCCTCGGCCAGCGCCTCGGACACCAGCAGCGCCAGCGCCTTGTTCGATTCGATGGCCTCCGAGCCGCCACGCAAGATCGCCGCGTTGCCGCTCTTGATGGCCAGGCTCGCGGCTTCGATGGTCACGTTGGGGCGGCTCTCGTAGATCATGCCGAACACGCCAATGGGCACGCGCATCTGGCCCACGCGAATGCCGCTGGGCTGCTGCTTCATGCCGATGATCTCGCCGATCACGTCCGCCATGCCCGCGAGCTGCTCGCAGCCCTGCGCCACGGTCTCGATGACCTTGGGCGTGAGTTTGAGTCGGTCGACCATCGGGGCCGACAGGCCCGCGGCCGTGGCGCGCTCCAGGTCCTTCTGGTTGGCCTCGGAAAGGCCGGGGCCGGCTTCGCGCAGGCGCTTGGCCAGGGCCTTCAATGCTCTGTTTTTGGTAGCTGCATCCGCACGGGCCATGAGGAATGCGGCGGATTTGGCTTGCAGGCCAAGGGCCTGCATGTGCTCGCTGACGTTGAACGCGTTCATGTCGGCATTTTCCTGCATTTGGATCAACCCCGGGCTTTGCATCCCTTGGGTGTTGTCCCATCTCCCTCAGCGAGCGGGAGCTGGGCCGCTGCTGCAGGCGCGGCACAGCATCAGGGCCAGACGCTGCAGCGCCTGCCAGCCGCTGGCGGGCCAATCGGGCTGCTTGAGGCCCTTGCAGATGCCGTCCACCACATGCGCGGCGCGCAGCAGCCGGGCCAGCATGCGGTCGTCGAGCCTTGGCAGCACGCGCTCGAAGGCGCGCTCGCGCGGGCCCCAGATGCGGTTTTCGCGCAGCGCCATGGGCAGCGGCCGGCCCGAGGCCATGGCGTCCTTCACGCGCTTGAGCGCACGGATGTCCTCGGCAATCGTGTAGTGCACCAGCACCTCGGCCTCGCCCTCGGCCTGCAGCCCGTCGAGCATGCGCGCCACGCGCTGCGGATTGCCGGCCAGGACGGCCTCCGACAGCTTGAACACGTCGTAGCGCGCCACGTTGTTGACCGCGGCCTCGACCTGCTCCCAGCTCAGTTCGCCCGCCGGATGCAGCAAGGCGAGCTTCTGGATTTCCTGGTGCGCCGCGAGCAGGTTGCCCTCGACGCGGTCGGCAAAGAACTGCAGCGTGCGCTGGCCTTCGTCGCCCGGCATCACGCGCTGGCCCTGCACGCCCAGGCGCTGTGCGATCCACTGCGGCAGCGCGGCGCGCTCGATGGGATCGACCTGGATGCTCACGCCGTTGTTCTCGAGCGCCGAAAACCAGGCGCCCGTGCGCGTGGCCTTGTCCAGCCGCGGCAGCATCACCAGCGTCAGCGTGCTGTCGTTGCCCTGCGCCGCTTCGGCCAGCTGCTGCAGCGCCGTGCTGCCGTCCTTGCCGGGCTTGCCCGAGGGAATGCGGATCTCGACGATCTGCTTGTCCGCGAAGAGCGAGAGCGAACCGCCCGCCGCAAGCACCGCGCTCCAGTCGAAGTGCGCGCCGGCCACGGTGTACGAGCTGCGCTCGGTGTAGCCCTGCGTGCGCGCCGCAGCGCGAATGGCATCCGCGGCCTCTTGCGCGAGCAACGGCTCGTCGCCGTGGATCGTGTAGAGGGACTTCAGCCCCTTTTGCAGGTGGGGCCCGAGCTGGGCGCTGGCAAGTTGCATCGGATCGCGGCAGGCGCAGGCTTGCGCCTAGAGTTCCTTGACGGCCGCCAAGCGCCGCATCAACTGCTGCGCGATGTCGGCCTGCATGTCGCGGTACAGCAGTTCGGCCTCGCCGTCTTTCGCGAGCGCGTTGGTTTCGTTGAAGCTCAGGTCGCGCGTCTGCGACACCTCGGTCGGCGGCAGCAATGTCTTGCCGCCCGGCGTGCGCAGCGAGAAGCGCACGCGCAGCTGCAGTTGCAGCTCGCGAAGCGCGCCCGCCGAGTTGGTCGATATCACGATGCGGTCGCGGTTCTCGCCAAGAATCTCGAGGATCGCATCGGCGGTCTGCGCCTCGGTAGGCGGCACCAGCGTCACGGTGCCGGCAGCGCGCATTTCGCGGCGCAGCCGGTTGATGAGCTCCGAATTGCCCGACACGGCCAGCGTCTTGAACGCGAACACGGGCGCCTTGCGCAGCTCGAACCCGCAGCCGGCCAGCGCAAGGCTCGCGCCCGCGGCGGACAGGCCCAGTAGAAAGCCGCGGCGCGGCAGCGAGGCAATTCGATTGTTCATGCTTGTGTCGTTACTCAAATGACCACGTTGACCAGGCGGCCGGGCACCACGATGACGCGCTTGGCCGGTGCGCCTTCCGCGAACTTGACGAAGTCGTCGCAGGAAAGCGCGAGCTGCTCGATCTCGGCCTTGGAAGCGCCGGCCGGCACGCGCAGCGCGCCGCGCAGCTTGCCGTTGACCTGGAGCATGAGCTCGAGCTCGTCCTGCTCGAGCGCACTCACGTCCACCACGGGCCAGGGTGCGTCCAGCAGGCCGCCCAGTTCCTTGTCGTAGCCGAGCTGCTGCCAGAGTTGGAAGGCGATGTGCGGCGTGGCGGGATACAGGCAACGCAGCAGGATGCCGAAGCCTTCGCGCAGCGCGGCCGCATCGGCAGGGCTGCCATCGGGCTTGAAGCCTTCGAGCGCGTTGAGCAGCTTCATCGCACCTGACACCACCGTGTTGTATTGCATGCGCTGGTAGTCGTAGTCGACTTGGCGCAGCACCGTGTGCACCTCGCGGCGCAGCGCCTGGGCGTTCTTGCCGAAAGACTGGCCGCCGATGGCTGCCGGTTGCACGTCCGCCTGCGCCACGCCGAAGTTCCACACCCGGCGCAGGAACCGGTAGCTGCCTTCGACGGCCGCGTCGTTCCACTCGAGCGTGGCTTCCGGCGGCGCGGTGAACATGGTGTACAGGCGCGCGGTGTCGGCGCCGTACTTCTCGATCAGGTCCTGCGGGTCGACGCCGTTGCGCTCGCTCTTGCCCATCTTGCCGACACCGCCGTACTCGACCTTGGTGCCGTCGCCGGTGGTGCCGCCGACGATGCGGCCCTGCGCGTCGAGCACGGGCGTCACTTCCAGCGGCGGATGGTAGTTCTTGCCGCCTTTTTCGTCGCGGTGGTAGTAGATGTGGTTCAGCACCATGCCCTGCGTGAGCAGCTTGCTGAAGGGCTCGTCGACCTTCACAAGGCCCAGGTCGCGCATCACCTTGGTCCAGAAGCGCGCATACAGCAGGTGAAGAATCGCGTGCTCGATGCCGCCGATGTACTGGTCCATCGGCATCCAGTAGTCGGCGCCCCCGGCCACCATCGCCTCGTCGTTCTTCGGGTCGCAGTAGCGCATGAAGTACCACGAGCTGTCGACGAAGGTGTCCATCGTGTCGGTCTCGCGCCGCGCGGCCTTGCCGCACACGGGACAGACCACGCCGGCATGAAAGCCTTCGTGCTTGGCCAGCGGGTTGCCCGAGCCGTCGGGCACGCAGTCGGTCGGCAGCACCACGGGCAGGTCCTTCTCGGGGACCGCCACCGCGCCGTGCTCGTCGCAATGGATGATCGGGATCGGCGTGCCCCAGTAGCGCTGGCGGCTCACGCCCCAGTCGCGCAGGCGCCAGGTGGTCTGCATTTCGCCAAGGCCCTTCTGGCCCAGCGCATGCGCCACGGCGGCCACGGCCTCCTTGTGGCTCATCCCGCTGAAGTTGTCGGAGTTGATGGTCACGCCGCGTTGCTTGTCGCCGTACCAGTCCTGCCACTTGTGATAGTCGAAGTGGGGCTCGTCGTCGACCAGCACCACCTGGATGATCTCGATGCCGTACTTGTTGGCAAAGGCGAAGTCGCGCTCGTCGTGCGCGGGCACGCCCATCACGGCGCCGTCGCCGTAGTTGATGAGCACGTAGTTGCCCACCCACACCGGCACCTGTTCGTCGGTGATCGGGTGCGTCACGGTCAGGCCCGTGGGCACCCCCTTCTTCTCCTGGGTGGCGAGCTCGGCCTCGGTAGTGCCGCCGGCCTTGCATTCCTCGATGAAGGCCGCGACCTTGGGGTCGAGCGTGGCGGCGTGCGCAGCCAGTGGATGCTCGGGCGCCACGGCGCAGAAGGTCACGCCCATGATGGTGTCGGCGCGCGTGGTGAACACGTACATGCGGCCGTCCTGGATCAGCTGGCCGCTCGCGTCCTTGATGTCGTGCGTGAAGGCGAAGCGCACGCCCTCGCTCTTGCCGATCCAGTTCTCCTGCATCAGCTTGACGCGCTCGGGCCAGCCCGGCAGCTTGTGCTGGGTGTGCTCGAGCAGTTCTTCGGCGTAGTCGCTGATCTTCAGGTAGTAGCCCGGAATCTCGCGGCGCTCGACCGTGGCGCCGGTGCGCCAGCCCTTGCCGTCGATCACCTGCTCGTTGGCCAGCACGGTCTGGTCGACCGGGTCCCAGTTGACGACCTGGGTCTTGCGGTACGCAATGCCCTTTTCGAGCATCTTCAGGAACAGCCACTGGTTCCACTTGTAGTAGCTCGGGTCGCAGGTGGCGATCTCGCGGCTCCAGTCGATGGCCAGGCCCATGGCCTGGAGCTGGCCGCGCATGTAGTCGATGTTCTCGTACGTCCACTTGGCCGGCGGCACGCCGTTTTTCAGCGCCGCGTTTTCGGCCGGCAGGCCGAAGGCGTCCCAGCCCATGGGCATGAGCACGTTGTAGCCGCTCATGCGCAGATAGCGCGTGAGCATGTCGTTGATGGTGTAGTTGCGCACATGGCCCATGTGCAGCTTGCCGCTGGGGTACGGCAGCATCGAGCAGGCGTAGTACTTTTTGCGGCTCGCGTCCTCTGTGACGCGGTAGGCATCGGCGGCGCTCCATTGCGCCTGGGCAGCGGACTCGACGTCGCTGGGTTTATAGCTGGGGTTCATGACGGTACGGCAGGAGCCCGGCTCGGAGCGGCCGGGGAAGGCGGATTATCGCGCCGACTAGACTCGCTCCCAGTCTTCGCGCACTTCCTGCCACCTGACGCAGATCGGAAAAAGCCATGAAACTGCTTTGGAAACACCTGGCACTGGGGCTTGCGGCCTGCCTTGCCACTGCCACGCCGCTGTGGGCGCAGCCGGCGAGCGACAAGCCGCTGCGCATCGTCGTGCCCTTCGCCCCGGGCGGCGCGCAGGACGTGATTGCCCGCTACCTGGGCGCCAAGCTCACCGAAAAGCTGGGCGGCAGCGTCATCGTCGACAACAAGGCGGGCGCGGGCGGCATCCTGGCGGCCGATGCGGTGGCCAAGGCGACCGACGGCGCCACCGTGCTGCTGGCGACCGGCGGCGCCATCACCATCGCGCCCCACCTGCAGGCCAGGCTGGCCTACGACCCGGTGCACGACCTCGTGCCCGTGGCCCTGGTCGGCGACACGCCCATGACGTTGGCCGTGCGCACCGAAAGCCCCTACAAGACCGTGGCCGACGTGCTGCGCGATGCCAAGGCCAAGCCCGGCCAGGTCACCTACGCATCGACAGGCAACGGCACGGTGTCGCACCTCACGGGCGCCCTGCTCGCGCAGGCGGGCGGCGTGAACCTGCTGCATGTGCCGTACCGCGGCGCGGCGCCGGCGCTCACCGACCTGCTGGGCGGCCAAGTGGCGCTGATCGTGACCAGCGCCGCCTCCATCGAACCGATGGTCGCGACGGGCAAGGCCCGCGTGCTCGGCACCTTCTCGCGCGCGGCGCTGCCCAGCCTCGGCACGCCGCCGACGGTGGCCGAGGCAGCCGGCCTTGCCGGCATGGACGTGCCGGTCTGGGTCGGCGTGATGGCGCCCGCGCGCATGCCCGCGGCCAGCCTCGACAAGCTCTCTGCGGCGCTGGTCGAAGTGTGCAACCTGCCCGAAACGAAACAGCGTTTCGCACAGCTTGGCGCCGTGAACACCTGCGGCGGCGGCGCGGCGCTGGGCAAGGTCATTTCGGAAGACAGCCAGCGCTGGGCGAAGGTGATCAAGCAGGGCGGGATCAAGGTTGACTGAGCCTGCGGTCAAGCTGTACCGCGTCGGAATCGCGGGCGCCGGGGCCATCGCGCTGGCCAGTGCGGCCTGGCTGCGGCAAATGGACCATGGCGTCACGCTATGGTCGCCCGGCGGTCAAGGCGCCGAGGCGTTGCGCATGCAGCCGCTCGAAGCCAGCGGTGTGCTGCCATGCAGCGTCACGGTCGATGTGGCGGACGATGCAGCCCGGCTTTGCCTTGGATCGGACGTGCTGCTGATCGCATTGCCGGTCAACGGCCACAAGCGCGTGATGGATGCGCTGCTGCCCTTCCTGCGCAACGGGCAGACGGTGATCGTCAGCTCGATGGCCTCGCTGTCTTCGCTGTATCTCTACGAAAGCGCCCATCGCGCGGGCCGGCGGATCACGGTCGCAAGCTTCGGCACGACGGTGCTGACCGCACGCCGCGAGTCCGGCACGCAGGTCAAGGTGATGACGCGGCGCAAGGCGGTCGGCGTGTCCGCCCTGCCGGGCGCGAAACTTGAGGAGGCCATCGCGCTTTGCACTGCCCTGTTCGGTAACGGCTTCTTTCCGCAGCAAAACACGCTCGCCAGCGCACTCGCCAACGTCAATCCACAGTCCCACGGCCCGCTGGCCGTCTTCAACTGGAGCCGCATCGAGCGCGCCGAAAACTGGCCGCAGTACCACTGCATGACGCCCGGCGTGGCTCGGGCAATCGAGGCGCTGGACATGGAGCGGCGGGCCGTCGCGCAGGCCTTCGGCATCGAGCTCGGCCCCATCGAGGAACACTTCGCGCGCTCTTTCGGCACGGAATCGGCGCTGCTCGAAGACATTGCGGCCGAACTGCATGCCAAGCGCGGCGGCCCGCCCGGCCCCGTGCGCACCGACACTCGCTTCGTGACCGAAGACATGCCCTACGGCCTGGCCTTTATCGAGGCGCTGGGGCAGATTGCCGGCGTGCCCACGCCCGCAACCCGCACCATCGTCGACGCAGCCTCGCTGGTGAGCGGCACCGACTTCCGGCAACAGAACGACCTGCTGGCGCCGCTCAACCTGCCCGGCGAAACGGTGGCCGGGCTGCTCGCCCGCCTATGAAGTTGCCGTTGCCTCGGGAAAGACCGGCTCGCCCAGGTTGAGCATCAGCCGGTTGGCCCAGGCAAACAGCGCCACCGAGTGGATCAGGTCCAGGATCTCGAGTTCGGTCAGTCCCACCTCTTTCAGCGCCCGCACGTCATCCGCCGACACCTTGTCGGGCTCGGCGCCGAGTCGTATCGAAAATTCGACGATGGCTTTTTCGCGCGCCGTGGTGCCCGCCGAAGCCGGCTCCTCGAACACCTGCGAGATCACGTCATTGCGCTTGGCAAGCTGTTCGAAGCGCTGCGCATGCACCGAGGCGCAATACACGCAGCCGTTGACGCGCGATTCCACCGTGGCGCCCAGCTCGCGCTCGGCACGCGGCATGCCGCCCGGCGCAAACATGATCGCGTTGAAGGCAATGGAGCGTTGCAGCAGCATCTCGGGCTGATGCGCCAGCACCAGGAAGTACGGCGAGGTGCGCGCCTGCGGGCTCATTTCGTCGAGCGCGGCCAGTTGGGCCGGCGTGGCGGCGGCAACATCGACCGGATCGAGCCAGGGCTTCCAGCTCAGCACCTCATTGGTGAAGCCCTTGATGCGAATCGGCGTGGTCATTGCGACACCTCCGCAGCCGCCAAGGCCTGCAGGCCCGCGACCATGCGTATCTGGTAAGACAAGAAGGCGATCAGCTGGCCCAGCGCGACGATCGCGGGCGTTGAAAGGCCCGCCTGCGCCAGCGCCTCGACCGAGGCCTTGTCGCCTTCGATGGGCCGCTCGATCAGGCTGGCGGTGAACGCCAGCACCGTGCGCAGGCGTGTATCCGCCGCCGGCGCGCCGCTTCCCACGGCAGCAACCAGTTCGCGGTCCACACCTTCGGCCAGCAAGCGCTCGCGGTAGTGAGCGGCAAGCGTCGCAGCCTTGGAGACGCTGCAGGCGTGCAGTGCCACCAGCAGGCGCTCGGCCACCGAAAGGCCCTCGACCGTGGGCGAGAACATGGCGTCGTAGCTGCCCTGCGTGGCCGCCACGACCTTGTCGCGCTGCAGCCGCAGCATGCGGGTGGGCTGGGTTGGTGCCAGCGGCACCGAAGCGTCGACCACGTCGAGCGGTGTGGATGCGTCGTAGGAAGTTGTCGTCATGCGTTTCAGTTCAATTCGATCCGGTTCAATGGGTCTGCAGGTTCAGCCGCGTTCGGCCGGCGGCGGCGCGGGCACCCACTCGTCGCCGAACAGTTCGGGCTCGCTGTAGGCCTCGATGTTGGCAAAGTGGTGCTCGAAATCTTCGCGGTAGAACAGGCTGGCCATGCCGCTCGCAAGCCGCCTGGCGCCGTCGCTGATTGCGGGTATGTCGCCCGACACCGTGCCGTGCGACAAGGCCGCCGGGTAGCAGAAGCAATGGATGCGGTCGAGACCTGGGCATTCCCCCGCCGTGCGCTCCAGGAATTCGAACACCGGGCCGAGATCGGGCGAATCCGCCAGCTCCTGGTCTTCGTTGCCGGGCTCGGGCACGAAGCGGTCCCCCCACGTGCGCACATGCGGCGCGATGGCGTCGAACTCCGGCCGGTTGCTCCAATCGACCTTGAAGCCGGTCGAGACGATGAGAAAGTCGAACACGAAATCGCCCTTGGGCGTGGCCACCCGCATGGCCGTGCCCTGCGGCTCGATCGAAAGAACCGGGCAACCGAAGTTGAAGAACGCATTCGGAAACCGCGACACGCGCAGCGTGCTGCCGTGCGGCGGCGGCACGTTGGCGACGTTGATGTAGTGGCGAATGCGCCACTTGAGCTCATCGGGCAGGTCGTAGTGGCCCTGCGTCAGGCCCGGCACGCCGGCGCCCTTGCCCTTGTTGACGCGCGGCAGGTCGGGCCGTCGGATCAGCAGCTCGACGCTGTGCGCGCCGCATTCCAGCGCAGTGGCCGCGCTGTCCATGGCCGATGAGCCCGCGCCGATCACGCCCACGCGCAGGCCCGCAAGCTTGCCGTAGTCCATGGCGTCGGACGAATGCGCCCATTGCGAGCGCGGCAGTGCGTCGACAAAAGCGGGAACGGCCGGGCCGCCAAGCCCGTCGCGCCCCGTGGCAAGCACCACGCGGCGCGCCAGCACGCGCTGCGCCCCAGCGGGCGTGCGCAGTTCCAGCCGCACCAGCGGCGCATCGGGCAGCGGCTTGATCCCGGTGACTGCGGTTTCGTTGCGCACATCGACGCTCATCACCCGCCGGTACCAGACCAGGTAATCCATCCACTGGAGGCGCGGGATCTTGTCCAGCGCAGCCCAGGCTTCGGCGCCGAACTGCGCCTCGAACCACGCGCGGAAGGTCAGCGCGGGCAGGCCGAGCGCAGGGCCGGTCAGCTCCTTCGGCGAACGCAGGGTTTCCATGCGCGCGGTGGTGGCCCACGGGCCTTCGTTGCCTGCGGGCGCTCGGTCGAACACCACGGCCCGGATGCCCTGCTGCGCAAGGGCTGCGGCGGCGGCCAGCCCGGCCTGCCCTCCGCCGATGACGACCACGTCAAGCACCGGCTCGCCCGCGTGCTCGCGAACGGGCATCCATGAGCGTGCGGGCCAGCCCAGGCACTCGAGGTCCTTGGCGAGCCGCCGCTCGAGCGCGGCAAGCCCTTCCGGCGAAGAAGAAAGTACGAGGGGAACGGAGTCGGTTGTCATCTTGCGAGCGGGAACGGGAGCGGGGTTCACATGAAACCCCTGCCCAGTGTAGAAAGCTTTTCAGGCGCGACCGGAGAGACCCATGCATGGACCGGGCCCGGATCTCGCATGCCACAATGATTTTCAGACCACAGGGGCAGCATGCTCAGCAATCACAGCAGCAACAGCGAATGGTGGCGCGGCGCGGTGATCTACCAGATCTACCCGCGCAGCTTCATGGACAGCAACGGCGATGGCATTGGCGACCTGCCTGGCATCACCTCCAGGCTCGAGCACGTCGCGGCCCTGGGGGTCGATGCGATCTGGGTGTCGCCCTTCTTCCGCTCGCCGATGAAGGACTTCGGCTACGACGTGTCCGACTACCGCGACGTCGACCCGATCTTCGGCACGCTCGCCGATTTCGACGAGATGCTGGCCCGCGCGCATTCGCTGGGCCTGAAGATCATCATCGACCAGGTGCTTTCGCATACCTCCGACCAGCACGCCTGGTTTGCCGAAAGCCGCTCGAGCCGCGACAACCCCAAGGCCGACTGGTACGTGTGGGCCGACCCACGGCCCGACGGCACGCCGCCGACCAACTGGCTCTCGGTGTTCGGCGGTTCGGCTTGGCAATGGGACTCGCGCCGCCGGCAGTACTACCTGCACAGCTTCCTGAAGGAGCAGCCCGACCTGAACTTTCATTGCGCCGAGGTGCAGGAGGCCTTGCTCGGCGAAGTGCGCTTCTGGTGCGAACGCGGCGTGGACGGCTTCCGCTTCGATGCCTGCAACCACCAGTTTCATGACGCGCAACTGCGCGACAACCCGCCGGCCAGCACGGCCGCGCTGGACGAGGTGAGCACCGTGCGGGCCGACAACCCCTATGCGATGCAGCAGCACCTTTACGACAAGAGCCAGATGGAGAACCTGCTCTTCCTCGAAAACCTGCGCAAGCTGCTCGATGACTACGGCGCCGTCGCGCTCGGCGAAGTGGGCGACGAGAACGCACCGCCCGTGATGGCGCAATACACCGAGCTGGGCCGGCGCCTGCACCTGGCCTACAGCTTCAGCCTGCTGACGGCCGAGCACAGCGTGCAGCACCTGCGCCACCAGGTCGAAACGCTGGACCAGGCGCTCGCACCCACGGGCGGCTGGGGCTGCTGGGCCGTCTCCAATCACGACGTGCCCCGCGTCGCCACGCGCTGGAGCAACGGCAAACCCGAAGACACGCGGCGCGACCGGCTCTGGCTCACGCTGCTGCTCACGCTGCGCGGCAGCGCCAGCATCTACCAGGGCGAGGAACTCGGCCTGCCCGAGGCCGAGGTGCCGTTCGAACTGCTGCAAGACCCGTACGGCCGCGCGTTCTGGCCCGAGTTCAAGGGCCGCGACGGCTGCCGCACGCCCATGCCATGGAAGGCCGACGAGCTTCATGCCGGGTTCACCACCGGCGGGCCGTGGCTGCCGGTCCATGGGCGCCACCTGCCGCTGGCCGTAGACCGCCAATCGACCGACCCCGATTCGATGCTCGCCTTCAGCCGCGCGCTGCTGCACTGGCGCCGCACGCAGCCGCTGCTGCGCACGGGCAGCATCGCTTTCTTCGATGCGCCCGAGCCTGTGCTGTGGTTCGAGCGGCGCGAGGGCAGCCAATCGCTGCAGGCGCTCTTCAACATGGGAGACGAGTCCGTCTCGGTCGCGCTGCGCGAGGCGCTCGTGCCATTGCCGGGGCATCCGCATTCGCCGCAGGCCGGGGCCCGCGTGCAGGCAAGCGGCGACAGCTGCATGCTGACGCTGCCCCCCTACGGCGTCTTTTTCGGCCGCCCGGCCAGCGAAGAGCAAATGTGAAGAACATGCCACCGATGCTGCTGCCCGAACGCGAAGCGCGCGCACTGATGCGCGCCGAGCACGGCGATCCGTTCGCGGTGCTCGGGCCGCATGAGACGCGCGACGGCCTGCAGGTGCGTGCGCTCCTGCCCGGCGCACACAGCGTGGCGGTGATGCACACGCGCACGGGCTGGCCGCTGGCCATGCTCGCCCGGCAGGAAGGCTCAGACATCTTTTCGGGCCTGGTGCCGGCGGCGGAGGCGCTGCTGGGCTATTCGTTCCAGGTCGACTGGGGCACGCACACCTCGCGGCTCGAAGACCCCTACCGCTTTCCTTTCGTGCTCGGCGAAACCGACGTGTGGCTGCTGGCCGAGGGCACGCACCTGCGGCCCTGGGAGCGGCTGGGCGCACACTTGCGCGAGATGGATGGCGTGAAAGGGGTGGCCTTTGCGGTGTGGGCGCCCAACGCGCGGCGCGTGTCGGTGGTGGGCGACTTCAACAACTGGGATGGCCGGCGCCACATGATGCGGCTGCGCCGCGAGTGCGGCGTGTGGGAAATCTTTGCGCCGCACGTGGCCACAGGCGACAGCTACGAGTTCGAGATTCTTTCGTCCGAAGGCGAGGTGCTGCGCAAGGCCGACCCGTTCGCCTTTTCTTCGCGCCTGCGGCCTGAGACCGCCTGCGTGGTGGCACCGCTGCCCGCGCCGGTGGCCATGCCGCCCGAACGAGCAGCGGCCAACAGCCGCCACGCGCCAATCAGCATCTACGAAGTGCACCTGGGCTCGTGGCGGCGCAAGAACGGGCACGAATGGCTGGACTACCGCGAGCTGGCCGACACGCTGGTGCCGTATGCGCGCGACATGGGCTTCACGCACATCGAGCTGCTGCCGGTGAGCGAGCATCCGTTCGACGGCTCGTGGGGCTACCAGCCCATCGGCCTGTATGCGCCCACCTCGCGCTTCGGCACGCCGGGAGACTTTCGGCATTTCGTCGAAGCGGCGCATGCGGCGGGGCTGGGCGTGATCCTCGATTGGGTGCCCGCGCACTTTCCGACCGATACGCACGGCCTTGGCCGCTTCGACGGCACGGCGCTCTATGAATATGCCGATCCGCGCGAAGGCTTCCACAACGACTGGAAGACGCTCATCTTCAACTACGCGCGCACGGAGGTGCGCAACTACCTGGTCGGCAATGCGCTGTACTGGCTCGAACGCTACGGCGTGGACGGCCTGCGCGTGGATGCGGTGGCGTCCATGCTCTATCGCGACTACAGCCGCAAGGCCGGCGAGTGGGTGCCCAACGCCTACGGCGGACGCGAGAACCTCGAGGCCATCGGCTTCCTTCGGCGCATGAACCACGTGGTCGGCGTGGAGCGGCCGGGCGCGATTACGCTGGCCGAGGAGTCGACGAGTTTTCCGGGCGTGACGCGGCCGCCCGAGGACGGCGGCCTGGGCTTTCACTACAAATGGAACATGGGCTGGATGAACGACACGCTCGCCTATGCGGGCACCGACCCCGTCCACCGCAAGCACCATCACCAGCAGATCACCTTCGGGCTGATGTACGCGCACAGCGAGAACTTCGTGCTGCCGCTGTCGCACGACGAAGTGGTGCACGGCAAGGGCTCGATGTTCGGGCGCATGCCGGGCGACGAGTGGCAGAAGTTCGCGGGGCTGCGCAACCTCTACGGCTACCTGTGGGCCTACCCGGGAAAGAAGCTGCTCTTCATGGGAAGCGAATTCGCCCAGGTGGCTGAATGGAACGCCGACCGCAGCCTGGACTGGCACCTGCTGGAGCACCCGATGCACCAGGGGGTGCGCCGGCTGGTGCGCGACCTGAACAACGCGTACCGGCACTTTCCCGCCCTGTACGAGCTGGATACCGAGAGACCCGGCTTCGAGTGGATCGTGCACGACGATTCGGACCAGTCGGTGTTCGCCTTCGTGCGCCGGGCGCGCGACGGCTCGTTCGTGGTGGCGGTGTGCAACTTCACGCCGTTGCCCCGGCACGGCTATCGGCTGGGGGTGCCCGCGGCGGGCGCGTACCGCGAGGCCATCAACACCGATGCCGCGGTGTACGGCGGCAGCGGCGTGGGCAATGGCGTGGTCGAGAGTTCATCGACCCGCTGGCACGGCAAGGACCACGCGATCGAAATCAGCGTGCCGCCCTTGGCCACCGTGATGTGGGTTCTGGCTTGAAACGATGCTAAATACGGGCTCCCCTTTTCCTCTTGGCGCAACGCTTTCGCCGAACGGCGTGAACTTCGCGCTCGTGGCGCCGAATGCCGAGGCTGTCGAGCTTTGCCTTTTCGACGCGACGGGCCGCAACGAGCAGCAACGCATCCGGCTGCCCGCCTTCACCGATGGCGTCTGGCACGGACTGCTGCCAAGCGGTCGCGCCGGGCTGGTCTACGGCTACCGGGTGCACGGCCGCTGGGCGCCGCACGAGGGGCAGCGATTCAACGCCGCCAAGGTGCTGCTCGATCCCTATGCGCGCGAGATCGTCGGCGCATACGACGGCAGCGACCTGTTCCTGGGACACGACCCCGCGAGCCCGGACCAGCGGAGCACGCGCGACAACGCAGCCGTGGCGCTCAAGGCCCGCGTGGCGGCGGCCGGCAGCACGGCGGCAGCCCCAGGCCATGCCCGCATTCCGGCGGGCGAGCGCGTGCTCTACGAATTGCATGTGCGTGGACAGACCCGGCTGCACCCGGCCGTGTCCGCCGCACTGCGCGGCACCTACGCCGGCCTGGCCGAGCCCGCGGTGCTCGACCATCTGCAATCCCTGGGCGTGACCACGCTGAGCCTGATGCCGGTGCAGCACCGCGCGGACGAACAGCGGCTGCTCGCCATGGGCCTGAGCAACTACTGGGGCTACAACACCATCGGCTGGTTTGCGCCCGAGGTGCGCTACTGGAGCGGCCGCCCCGGCACCACGCCGGCAAGCGAGTTCCGCGCCATGGCCGATGCGGTGCATGCGCGCGGCATGGAACTGGTGATCGACGTGGTTTACAACCACAGCGCCGAGACCGACGAGTTCGGCCCCACGCTCTCGCTGCGCGGCATCGACAACGCGCTGTACTACCACCTGCGTTCGGACGATCGCGCGCTGTATGCCAACTGGACCGGCTGCGGCAATTGCCTGAACCTTGCCGAGCCCCGCGTGCTGCAGCTGGTGATGGACAGCCTGCGCCATTGGGTTTGCGAACTCGGCGTGGACGGCTTCCGCTTCGACCTGGCGCCGGTGCTGGGCCGCGGTGCCGATGGCAGCTTCGACCCGCGCGCGCCCTTCTTCGCGGCCGTTGCGCAAGACCCGGTGCTCTCGCGCACCTTGCTGATCGCCGAGCCCTGGGACATCGGCGCGGGCGGCTACCGCCTTGGCGAATTTCCACCGGGCTGGCTCGAGTGGAACGACCGCTATCGCGATACGCAGCGCGGCTTCTGGCTGCGGCAGGGGCGTGGCGGCGCGGCAGGCCTGGGCGATTTTGCGCATCGCTTCACCGCGTCGAGCGCGCAGTTTGCCCACCACGGCCGCGCGCCCACCGCCAGCGTCAACTTCATCACGGCGCATGACGGCTTCACCTTGCGCGACCTGCTGAGCTACGAAGAACGGCACAACCTGGCCAACGGCGAGAACAACCGCGACGGCCATGCCCACAACCTCGGCAACAACTTCGGCGTCGAAGGGCCCAGCGACGAGCCCGCGGTGCTGGCCGAACGCAGCCGGATGCAGCGCGTGCTGCTCGCCACGCTGCTGCTCTCGCAAGGCACGCCCATGCTGCTGGCCGGCGACGAGCTCGGCCACAGCCAGCAAGGCAACAACAACGCCTACTGCCAGGACAACGAAACCACCTGGCTCGCGTGGATCGGCACGCACGAACCCACAAGCGATGCCGCCCGCCTGAGCGACTTCGTCGCCCGGCTCATCGCCCTGCGCCGCGAAGCGCCCCCACTGCGCAGCACGCGCTGGTGGCCGGCGCAGCCGACACCGGGAACACCGGGCATCCGCTGGCTGCGGCCCGACGGATCGCCCATGCAGGAAGCCGACTGGAACCTCGGCACGGCGCTTGCAATCCTTTTCGAAGCCGCGGCAACGGATGGGCCGGCCTGGCTGGTACTGGTGAATGCAGGGCCGCAAGCTGTTTCGTTCGCACTGCCTTCCGGCGCCTGGCGCTGCCGGCTCGCGACCGACCCCGCGGCGGACGCCGGCTGCAGCCCCGACCAGACCCATGCGGGCACAGTGGAAGTGCCTCATTCGAGCCTGTGGATTGCAAGAACGTAGGAGCCAGCCGTGCGGCACGGTGCTAGGCTGATTGCGGAAACCCTGACGACGACGAGACGACCCGACAACGAACGGAGACCGAAATGGACAACAACAGCACGCCGCAAGCGCCCCTGCAGGCGCATCAACTGGTCCGCCGCACCATTGCGCTGGTGTTGGCCGGCGGGCGCGGTTCGCGCCTGAAGCAGCTGACCGACCGGCGGGCCAAGCCGGCGGTCTACTTCGGCGGCAAGTTCCGCATCATCGACTTCGCGCTGTCGAACTGCCTCAACTCCGGCATCCGGCGCATGGCGGTGGTCACGCAGTACAAGTCGCACTCGCTCATGCGCCACCTGCAGCGCGGCTGGAGCTTCCTGCGCGCGGAGCTCAACGAAATGGTCGACGTGCTGCCCGCGCAGCAGCGCACGGGCGACGAACACTGGTACCGAGGCACGGCCGACGCGGTGTTCCAGAACCTCGACATCATCCAGACCCGCTCGACCAAGCACGACTACGTGGTGGTGCTGGCCGGCGACCACATCTACAAGATGGACTACTCGATCATGGTCAAGGACCATGCCGAGCGCGGCCTGGGCTGCACGGTCGGCTGCATCGAGGTGCCGCGCATGGAGGCCACGGCGTTCGGCGTGATGGCCGTCGATGACGGCCGGCAGATCACCGCCTTTCTCGAAAAACCCGCCGATCCGCCCGCCATGCCGGGCCACCCCGACCTGGCGCTGGCGAGCATGGGCATCTACGTGTTCGACTCCGAATACCTCTACCAGCTGCTCGAGGAAGACGCCGCCAATCCCGATTCGAGCCACGATTTCGGCAAGGACATCATTCCGCGCGCCGTGGCGCAAGGGCGTGCGCTGGCGCATCCGTTCGGCATGTCGTGCGTCACGCGCGCCTCGCGCGGGCCCGACGCCAAGGCCTACTGGCGCGACGTGGGCACGATTGATGCATTCTGGGCAGCCAACCTCGATCTGGCCTCGATCACCCCCGAGCTCGACATCTATGACACAGACTGGCCCATCTGGACCTACCAGCGGCAATTGCCGCCGGCCAAGTTCGTGCTCGACCGGGACGGCAAGAACGGCATGACCGTCAACACCATCGTCTCGGGCGGCTGCATCGTCTCGGGCTCGAAGGTCAGCAGCTCCGTGCTGTTCTCGGGCGTGCGCATCCATTCGTTCTGCGAAATCAACGAAGCCGTGCTGCTGCCCGACGTGGAGGTCGGCCGCGGCTGCAGGCTCAACCGGGTGGTGATCGACCGCGGCTGCGTCATTCCGGACGACATGGTGATCGGCGAAGACGCCGAGGCCGATGCCGCGCACTTCGAGCGCACCGAAACCGGCGTGGTGCTGGTCACACGCGAAATGCTCAAGCGACTGGCTGCCTGAGGCCGCACCGCCCCACGATGCGAATACTCCAGGTCAGCGCCGAACTCTTTCCCCTGCTCAAGACCGGCGGCCTTGCCGACGTGGCGGGCGCATTGCCGCTCGCGCTCATGGCCGCCGGGCAAGACGCGCGGGTGCTGCTGCCCGGCTTTCCGGCCATTGTGGCCGGCGTGCGCGACCTGGCTCTGGTGGGGGAGCTTGCCGCGCCGTGGGGCGAACGCTTCGCCCTGCTCGCGGGCCGCATCACCATCGACGGCAACCCGCCGATTCCCGCCTACGTGATCGATGCGCCGGCGCTCTACGACCGGCCCGGCAACCCGTACGAAGACGCCACGCGCCAGCCCTATGGCGACAACCACCGGCGCTTCGCGCTCCTGGGCTGGGCGGCGGCGCAGCTGGCACAGGGCATCGACCCCACGTGGCAGCCCGAGGTCGTGCATGCGCACGATTGGCATGCGGGCCTGGCGCCAGCCTACCTGCACTTTGCGCGGCAGGCCGGCGCGCCCCGCGTGGGAAGCGTGTTCACCGTGCACAACCTGGCTTACCAGGGCATTTCGGCGCCATGGAACTTTGCCGACCTCGGACTGCCGGGGCCGGCATTCCACATGAACGGGCTCGAATACCACGGGCAGGTGTCGTTCATGAAAGGCGGCCTCTACTTTGCGGACCGCCTGACCACCGTGAGCCCGACCTACGCGCGCGAGATCCAGACGCCCGAGCAGGGCTTCGGGCTCGACGGCCTGCTGCGCCTGCGCGGCAGCGTGCTCACGGGCATCCTCAACGCGGTGGACGACAAGGTCTGGAACCCGGCCATCGACACGGCGCTGGTGCAGGGCTATCACACGCCCGAAGGCCGCCACATGGCGGGCAAGGCGCGCTGCAAGGCGGTGCTTCAGCATCAGCTGGGGCTGGCCGTGCGCGCCGATGTGCCGCTCTTCATTCTGGTGAGCCGGCTCACCGAACAGAAAGGCCTGCACCTGGTGCTCGGCGGACTCGACGCGCTGCTGGCCGAAGGCGGCCAGCTCGCGCTGCTGGGCAGCGGCGAAGCCTGGCTCGAAGAAGCCTTTCGCCAGCGCGCGGCGGCGGCGCCGCAGTCGGTCAGCGTCACCATCGGCTACAACGAATCGCTGGCGCATCAGCTCTTCGGCGGCGGCGACGTGACGCTGGTGCCGTCGCTGTTCGAGCCCTGCGGGCTCACGCAGATGTACGGCCTGAAATACGGTAGCCTGCCGCTGGTGCGGCGCGTCGGCGGCCTGGCCGATACAGTCGTCGACTGCACGCTCGAAGACCTGGCCAGCGGCGACGCGACCGGCTTTGTCTTCGACCGTTTCGACGACGCCGACTACAACCGCGCGCTGCGGCGCGCCTTCGCTCTTTACCAACGCGCGCCGGACTGGCGGCGGGTGCGCGGCAACGCCATGCGGCGCCCGGCAGACTGGGCCACCGCAGCCGCCCAATACATCGAGGTGTACCGGCAGGCGCTCGAGCCCGCGGCCGCCTGATTGCGCCAAGGCGCACAACCCACAACCATTTACCGAAGCCCATGACCATCAAAGACTTCGCCTATGACCATCCCGACCGCGACGTGGCCGCCTTCAAGCGCGCAGTCGCGAACAAGCTGATCTACGCCGTCGGCAAAGACCCCGTGGCCGCCAGCCAGGACGACTGGCTGAACGCCACCGCGCTGGCCGTGCGCGACCAGCTGGTCGAACGCTGGATGGCGACCACCCGCGCCAACTATGCGCAAGACCTGAAGCGCGTCTATTACCTCTCGATGGAGTTCCTGATCGGGCGCACCTTCACCAACGCGCTGCTGGCGGTCGACCTGTACGACACGGTGCGCGACGCGCTGGCCGACTTCGGCGTCGACATGGCGGCGCTGTCAGAGCGCGAGCCCGATGCGGCGCTGGGCAACGGCGGCCTCGGCCGGCTCGCGGCCTGTTTTCTCGATTCGATGGCCACGCTCGGCGTGCCGGGCATGGGCTACGGCATCCGCTATGAATACGGCATGTTCCGCCAGCGCATCGTCGACGGCCAGCAGGTGGAAACGCCCGACTACTGGCTCACGCGCGGCAACCCGTGGGAGTTTCAGCGACCGGAGGTGAACTACCGCGTGCGCTTCGGCGGCCACGTGCAAAGGCGCGAAGGCACCAACGCTCCCTACGGCGCGGCCGACTGGGTCGACACGCACGACGTGCTGGCCGTGGCCTACGACACCATCATTCCGGGCTACGGCACGCAGGCCACCAACACGCTGCGGCTGTGGTCGGCGCGCGCCACCGAGGAGATCGACCTCTCGGCCTTCAACCGCGGCAACTACATGGCGGCGGTGGAAAGCAAGAACCACTCGGAGAACGTTTCACGCGTGCTCTACCCCGACGACTCCACGCCATCGGGCCGGGAGCTGCGGCTGCACCAGGAGTATTTTTTCTGCAGCGCCAGCGTGCAAGACCTGCTGCGGCGATACCTGCGCAACCACAAGACCTTCGACCAGCTGGCCGACAAAGTGAGCATTCACCTGAACGACACGCACCCGGTGCTCGCAGTGCCCGAGCTCATGCGCCTGTTGCTCGACGAGCATGGCCTCGCATGGGACGTGGCCTGGGCCCACACGCAAAAGGTGTTCAGCTACACCAACCACACGCTCATGCACGAGGCGCTGGAGACTTGGCCGGTCGAGATGCTCGGCCGCATCCTGCCGCGGCACCTGCAGATCATCTACGACATGAACGCGAAGTTTCTGGCCACCGTGACGCAGAAGGCCGGTAACGACGTGGAGCTTTTGCGCCGGCTCTCGCTGGTCGACGAGGCGGGCGAGCGCCGCGTGCGCATGGCCTACGTGGCGGTGCTCGCAAGCCATTCGATCAACGGCGTGTCGGGCCTGCATTCGGAACTCATGAAGCAATCGATCTTTGCGGACTTCGCGAAGATCTTTCCAGAACGCTTCAACAACAAGACCAATGGCGTGACGCCGCGGCGCTGGCTTGCGCAGGCCAACCCGCCGCTTGCGAGCCTGCTCGACCAGCGCCTGGGCAAGGGCTGGCGGCGCGACCTTTCGCAGCTCGAGGCGCTGCGGCCGATGGCGGTGCAGCCGCCCTTTGCGCGCGCATTTCGCCATGCCAAGCGCGAGAACAAGCTGCGCCTGGCCAACTGGGTCGAACAGCACATGGGCCTGGTGCTCGACACCGACGCGATGTTCGACGTGCAGGTGAAGCGCATCCACGAATACAAGCGGCAGCTGCTCAACGTGCTGCACGTGATCACGCGCTACCACCGCATCCTCGATGCGCAGGCCGCGGGCGGAACCGTAGACATCGTGCCGCGCGTGGTGGTGTTCGCGGGCAAGGCTGCATCGGCCTACCAGATGGCCAAGCTCGTGATCCGGCTGATCAACGACGTGGCGAGCACCATCAACAACGACGCCCGCGTCGGCAAGCTGCTGAAGGTGGTGTTCCTGCCCAACTACAGCGTGAGCCTGGCCGAGGTGATCATGCCCGCGGCCGATCTGTCGGAGCAGATCTCGACGGCGGGCACCGAGGCCTCGGGCACCGGCAACATGAAGTTCGCGCTCAACGGGGCGCTCACCATCGGCACGCTGGACGGCGCCAACGTGGAGATGCGCGACAACGTGGGGGCAGAGAACATCTTCATCTTCGGCAACACCACGCCCGAGGTGGCCGACATTCGTGCGCACGGCTACCAGCCGCGCGACATCTACGACGCCAACCCCGAGCTCAAGCGCGTGCTCGACGCGATTCGCGACGGCACCTTCTCGCACGGAGAGACGGCGCGCTACCAAGGCATCTTCGACGCGCTGGTGAACTGGGGCGACCACTATCTGCTGCTGGCCGACTACGCGAGCTACGTCGCGAAGCAGGCCGAAGTCGATGCGCTCTACCGCGACGCGGACGCGTGGACGCGCATGGCCATCCTGAACGTGGCGGGCATGGGCGCGTTTTCGTCGGACCGGACGATCGCGGAGTACGCGCACGAGATCTGGCACACGAAGCCGGTGGTGCTGGGCTGAGTCGTTCTCTCCCTCCCCTTTCGGGGGAGGGCCGGGGTGGGGGCACGACGGCCTCAATGCCTTCGCGTCATTGGATGCGGGGTCAGCCCCCATCCCAGCCTTCCCCCGAAAGGGGAAGGAGCAAGACACGGTCAGCGCGGCTTTTCGGGCGCCGCCTCGGCCTCGGTCACAAACCCGATGCGGCTCAGGCCCGCCTTGTTCGCAATGCCCATGAGCGCCACGACCTTGCCGTAGGGCACGGTCTGGTCGGCGCGCAGCTGCACCTCGGTGTCCTTGCTGTCGGCGGCGGCCTTCTGCAGCCGGGCGGCCAACTCTTCATCGGTAACCGCCTGGTCGTTGAAGAAGACCTTGCCCGATGGATCGACCGACACGCTCACGAACTTGGGCGTGTCGTTGGGCTGGCCCGCATCGGTCTGGGGCAGGTCGAGCTTGATCGAGCTCGCCATCAAAGGCGCGGTAATGATGAAGATCACCAGCAGCACCAGCATCACGTCGACCAGCGGGGTGACGTTGATGTCGGACAGCGGCCGCTGTCCGCCCGCGCCTGTCGCGCGCCCGCCACCAGCGGCACTGCTGCCGAGCGAGGTGCGACCGAAGGCCATGGTGTGTCGAGCCCCGTTCGATCAGGCCGAAACCGGCATCGGCCTTGCAGGCGGCGGTGCGGCCGGCGCCGGCGCGCTGCCGAAGCTGCCGAGCAGGTCGTGCGCAAAGCCCTCGAGCTCGGCCTCGACACGGCCGATGACGCGGCCGAACACGTTGTAGGCCAGCACGGCCGGAATGGCGACGGCCAGGCCGAAAGCCGTCATCACCAGCGCCTCGCCCACCGGGCCCGCCACCTTGTCGATGGTGAAGCCGCCCGATTGGCCGGCGATGCCCGAGAGCGCGCCGTAGATGCCCCACACCGTGCCGAGCAGGCCGACGAACGGGGCCGTGGCACCAACGGTGGCAAGCAGGATCTGGCCGGACTGCAGGCGGCGCAGCGCACCATGCAGCGCCTCGCGCAGGGCCCGTGTGAGGCGCTGGTTGCGGTCGCCGGTGGCACCGAGGGTTGCGCTGTTCACATCGGCCGCTGTGTTCTTGATGGCGCTCACCGCCGGCAGTACCAGCGTGGCGCGGTCGAAGGCCTTGAGTCGCTGCTCCGCATCGGCCAGCGTGGTCGATTGCCAGAACGCCGCAATGCTGCGCAGCACGTCGCGCGTGCCGCCGCGCAGCAACCAGGCCTTCCAGAGAATGACGACCCAGCTCGAAATCGACATTGCGAGCAGCAGCGCAGCCACCGAGCGGCTGACGCCGTCGCCCTGGGTCAGCAGTTCGAGCACGCTCATCGGTTGCGGCCGCCGCCGGGCCGCCCCAAGGCGAGCCGCGCCTCACCCACGGGGGGTGGCGAAACACACGAAGTGGTAAGCCGGGGGGCCGTCATTTCAGCGCAGGCCGAGCACGTCGAACATGTCGAAGAGGCCCGCCTTCTGGCCCGCCAGGAAGCGCACGGCGCGCAGCGCGCCCTGTGCGTAGGTCACGCGGCTGGCGGACTTGTGGGTGATTTCGATGCGCTCGCCGGTGCCGGCGAACAGCACGGTGTGGTCACCCACGATGTCGCCGCCGCGGATGGCGGAGAAGCCGATGGTGGAGGGGTCGCGCTCGCCGGTGATGCCTTCGCGCGCGTAGACGGCGCATTCCTTCAGGTCGCGGCCCAGCGCATCGGCGATGACTTCGCCCATCTTGAGCGCGGTGCCCGAGGGCGCATCGACCTTGTGGCGGTGGTGCGCCTCGATGATCTCGATGTCGTAGCCGGTCGACATGGCCTTGGCCGCCATTTCGAGCAGCTTGAAGGTGACGTTGACGCCCACGCTCATGTTGGGCGAGACCATGATCGCGATGTCCTTCGAGATCTCGGCGATTTCAGCCTTTTGCGCGTCGCTGAAGCCGGTGGTGCCGATGACGGCCTGCACGCCGAGTTCACGGCAGATGGCCAGGTGCGCGAGGGTGCCTTCAGGGCGCGTGAAGTCGATGAGCACCTGCGCGTCCTGCAGCCCGGTTCGCAGGTCGGAGACGATCGGCACGCCGCTCGTGAAGCCGAGGAAAGCGGCCGCATCGGCACCGATGGCGTCGCTGCCCGCCATGTCGAGCGCGCCGGCCAGGCGGCAATCCTGCGCCTCGCGCACCGCCTCGACCAGCATGCGGCCCATGCGGCCCGAGGCTCCGGCAATTGCGACGCGCCGCAGGGCGGGCGTGGAAGACTCGGAAATGGGAGAAGAAATGGATTCAGTCACGCAGGTTCAGCCTTCGAAATAGGGCATGGAGACCGGCACGCGCCCGCCTGACCCGGCGGGTGCGCCCGCCCTCGCTGGTTGACGCGTGCTCAGCGCGCCGCTTCGAGCGGGGGATACGCCGCCGGCAGCGGCGGCAGGTTGGGGGCAGCAGCGGTGGCCTCGGCCTTCTTGCTGCTGTCTTCCTTGGGGGCGAATTTCTTCAGCTCTTCTTCCGACGCCTCGAGCGGCGGAACCTTGCCGCTCTTCTTGCGGGTGTCAAGCGTGGCGACGAATTCTTCTTCGCTGGGCATCGAGTCGCCCTCGAAACGGTCGAGCAGCTCGCCCTTGAAGAAGACCGTGAGACGGCGCTCCTGCGGATCGACGCCCTGGCGCTTGATGGTGAAGACGTAGTCCCAGCGGTCCTTGTGGAAAACGTCGGTCAGGAGAGAAGTGCCGAGGATTTCACGCACTTGCTGGCGCGACATGCCGGGCTTGAGCGCCTCGACCTGTTCCTTGGACACGAAATTGCCCTGGACCACTTCGACCTTGTAGGGCGTGATGGCCGCAAGCGCACCCCGCGTGCGATCGCTGAAACCGCTGCAGGCGCTGAGGCAGAACGTCGCTGCGACGGCCGCGGCCAGCAGCCAGGGACGGCGTTGGAGAATGGCAGGCATGGGAGAAAAGAGGGTAGCGATATGATCGGCCATTGTAGCGGCTGGCCCCTTGGGGACCTGACCGCAGCACTGGGCAGGAACCATCATGGCCAATATCGACGAACTCAAGAATACCGGCCTCAAGGCCACACTGCCACGCCTGAAGATCCTGGAGATCTTCCAGACCGGCAGCCAGCGCCACATGACGGCCGAAGACGTGTTTCGCGTGCTTTTGAACGAGCACTCCGACATCGGCCTGGCCACCGTCTACCGCGTGCTGACGCAGTTCGAACAGGCCGGCATCCTCGAGCGCAGCCACTTCGAGAGCGGCAAGGCGGTGTACGAGCTCAACGAGGGCACGCACCACGACCACCTGATCTGCACTTCATGCGGCAAGGTGGAGGAGTTCTATGACGCCGAGATCGAGCGCCGCCAGCAGATGATTGCCAAGGACAAGGGCTGGATCCTGCAGGACCATGCGATGTCGCTTTACGGCCTCTGCGGCGATTGCGTCAATAAGCGGTAGCCGGTCAATCCCCGTCGCGGCCGCTTTCCATGGCCTTGTGGTGGCGCGCGACAAAGTCGGCATAGGTGTCGATGCCGCGCAGCTGCAAGATTGAATTGCGCACGGCGGCTTCGACCAGCACGGCGATGTTGCGGCCGGCCACCACTTGGATGATGACCTTGCGCACCGGAATGCCCAGCACGTCCTGCGTGAGCGGCGCCGAGGGCATGCGCTCGTAGTCTCGCTCGAAGCTGTCGCGCCGCACCAGGTGCACGATGAGCTTGAGCCGCATCTTCCGGCGCACCGCCGTCTCGCCGAAGATCGCGCGGATGTCCAGCAGGCCGATGCCGCGCACTTCCAGCAGGTTCAGCAGCAGGTCGGGGCAGCGCCCTTCAATGGTGTTCTGGTTGATGCGGTAAAGATCGACCGCATCGTCGGCGACCAGGCCGTTGCCGCGCGAAATCAGCTCCAGCCCGAGCTCGCTTTTGCCGAGCCCCGATTCGCCCGTGATCATCACGCCCATGCCCAGAATGTCCATGAACACGCCGTGCATCGAGGTGCGCTCGGCGAAATGCTTGGACAGGTAGGCCCGCAGCAGGTCGATCACGAAGGCCGACGATTCGCGGGTGGCAAACAGCGGCAGCTGGGCGCGCTCGCAAATCGATAGCAACTCGTCCGGCGCGACCTGTCCGTCGGCCAGCACCAGCATGGGCGGCTCGAGCGTGACGATGCGGGCGATGCGCCGGGCGCAGTCTTCCTGGCTGCCGCGCGTCAGGTAGGCCACCTCGCGGGCGCCCAGGATCTGCACGCGGTACGGGTGGATGTAGTTGAGGTAACCGACCAGGTCGGCCGCCGACTGGGCGCGGCTGATGACTTCGGGGTCGAATTGGCGTTCGGAGGCGCCGAGCCCTGCGAGCCACTCCCAGCGGAGCGACCCGCGGAATTCCTCGAACATGGCATCGGCGCTGATGACGGTCGGCTTCATGCGTGCGGGAGATGGCGCTCAGCGCCTAGTGTTGGAGCAGGCCAGAATAACCCGGAACCGGCGCTGCGGGGCCGCTGCTGCGGCCACTGAAGGGTGCGGGAAGCACCTCTACGCGACTTGCGTGGACTGCCAGCCGGCAATGAGCCCGTGCAGCGCGGCTGCGTCGGTGCTCGACTTGATCTGCTCGCGCAGGCCGGCGTCGCTCAGCAGCTCGGCAATCTCGGACAGGATTTCAAGATGCTTCTGGGTGGCCGCCTCGGGCACCAGCAGAAAGATGAGCAGGCCGACGGGCTGCTCATCCGGCGCGTCGAACCCGATCGGGTTTGCCAACTGGAAGACGGCGGCCATGGGAGCCTTCAGGCCCTTGATGCGGCCATGCGGAATGGCAACCCCGTGGCCGAGCCCGGTGGAGCCCAGACGCTCGCGCGCAAACAGGCTATCGGTGATCAGGGCACGGCCCAGGCCGTGAAGGCTCTCGAACAACAAGCCTGCTTCTTCGAAAGCACGCTTCTTGCTCGTAGCGTCGACGCTCACGAGGACTTGAGCGGGCGGCAGGATGGACGCGAGGCGATTCATGGTGGGTGCGGGGCGGGGGCGATTATGCACCTGCTTGGTAAAAACCCCCAGTCCGGTTACTTACTTTTTATCTACATGTTGCCCAAGCGCCCGTGGATCAAGGGCCGAAAAGACGTAATAAAAAGCAAAAGCCGCCCGAAGGCGGCTTGGTGCAGGCCGGCCCCAGCCGGGGCCCTGCCTTACATCACGCGCTTGGGCGCCGCGTGATGGTGGTCTTGCAGGCGGTCCTTGTGGCGCACCACTTGCCGGTCGAGCTTGTCGACCAGCTCATCGACCGCGGCGTAGAGATCAGCGTGGCTCGATTCCGCGAACATGTCATTGCCCTTGACGTGAATGTTGCATTCCGCCTTTTGCCGGCGTTCCTTTTCCTTCTGCTTTTCCACCGTAAGGATCACCTTGACATCGACCACCTGGTCGAAATGCCGGGTGATCCGGTCCAGCTTGCTCGTGACGTAAGTGCGCAAGGCAGGTGTGACGTCGAGGTGATGACCGCTGATCGTCAAATTCATGAAAGACCTCCTGGAATTGACGGTTGGGGAAATGGCCAGCACTCCGGAATGAAGCGTGGCCGGCGACATACAGATGAAATGGGTGCGGGGGAGAGAAAGAGAAGAAGAGAAAGAGGAGAAGGTCGATTCACTATGCCCAAGCTGTCACGGTATTGCAATACCTGAGTTGCCCGGGGGGTCGCGCTGCGTTCTTGCCCCGGTTTCAGCGGGCGGGCCTTGTTCAGTTCCAGGCCGCGCGCATGCGGTTGCGCAGGTCGATGACCGCGGCGGGCGGCGGCACGGCGGGTGGGCGCTCCGGCGGGGGCGGCCAGGTCTGCTGCTCGAAGCCCGCAAGATCGCGGTCGGAGATGAAGCGCGTGCGGTTGGCATAGAGGTGCCGGTCGCCGCGCACGGCCTGCTGCGTGACGTAGAAGCGCTGCGGCACCAGCAAATGCAGGTGGTCGCGCGCGCGGGTCATCGCCACATAGAGCAGGCGCCGCTCCTCCTCGAGCTCGTGCGCGCCCTGCGCCACGTCGGCCGGCAGGCAGCCGTCGACCACGTTGAGCACATGCACCGAGTTCCACTCCTGCCCCTTGGCCGAATGGATGGTCGAGAGAATGAGGTAATCCTCGTCGAGCAGCGGCGGGCCGGGCCGGTCGCTCGTGGCTTCGGGCGGATCGAGCGTGAGCTCGGTCAGGAAGCGCTCGCGCGAGCCGTAGCCCCCCGCAAGCCGCGCAAGTTGTTCGACGTCGCCACGCCGCACGCCCGAGGGATCGTCATAGAGCCGCTCCAGGTGCGGCAAGTACCAGCGAACCGCCAAGTCCACGTCGGCGGGCCATGGCAGCGAGGGCGCACGCAGCGCGGCATAGGCTTCGGCGAACACCGCCCATTCGGCACGCGCCGCGGCCGGCGGCACGAAGTCGCGCACCGCCGCGGCCGGGTCGGCCGCCTGATCCATGGCGTCGAGCAGCCGCGCGCCGGTGGCGGGCCCGATGCCCGGAATGAGCTGCGTCACGCGAAAGCCCGCCATGCGCCCGCGCGGGTTTTCGGCGAAGCGCAGCACCGCGAGCAGGTCTTTGACATGCGAGGCCTCGAGGAACTTGAGGCCGCCGTATTTCACGAACGGAATGTTGCGGCGCGCCAATTCGAGCTCGAGCGGCGCGCTGTGCGTGGAGGTTCGAAAAAGCACCGCTTGCGACTTGAGCGCAAGGCCGCCTTCGCGGTGCTCCAGCACCTTGTCGGCCACCCACACCGCCTGCTGCGCCTCGTCGGGCACCAGCACCAGCTGCGGCCGGCCGGCGGATGGCTTGTCGGTCCAGAGCGTCTTGGCATGCCGTTCGGCGGCTTGGGCAATGACCCGGTTCGAGACGTCGAGGATCGGCTGCGTCGAGCGGTAGTTGCGCTCCAGCGTGACGACGCGCGCAGCCTGCGAAAACTGCGAGGGAAAGTCGAGGATGTTACGGACCGTTGCGCCCCGGAAAGAGTAGATCGACTGCGCATCGTCGCCCACCACTGTCACGCCGCGTCCGTCGGGCTTGAGCGCGAGAAGGATCGAGGCCTGGAGCAGGTTGGTGTCCTGGTATTCATCGACCAATACGTGGTCGAAGCGCGCGCCGATCATGCCGGCCAACGCGGGCTCGGCCACCATTCCGGCCCAGTAGAGCAACAGGTCGTCGTAGTCGAGCACGTTCTGCTGCTGCTTGGCTTCAACGTAGGCGCCGAAAAGGCGCTTGAGCTCGGCTTCCCACTCGGCGCACCACGGAAAGGCTTCGGACAGCACCTGGGCCAGCGGCGCCCGCGTGTTGACGCAGCGCGAGTAAATCGAAAGGCAGGTGCCCTTGCGCGGAAAACGGTTCACGCTCGTCGACAGGCCGAGCTCGTGGCGCACCAGGCCCATCAGGTCTTCGGCGTCGCCCCGGTCGTGAATGGTGAAGTTGTCATTCAAGCCGATGTGCGCTGCGTATTCGCGCAGCAGGCGCGCGCCGATGCCGTGGAAAGTGCCGGCCCATGGCAGCGCCGGCGGCTTTTCGGATTTGAGCCCCAGCACGCGCGCCAGCACCTGGCCGGCGCGGCGTTCCATTTCCTGCGCGGCGCGGCGCGAGAAGGTCAGGAGCAGCAGGCGCTGCGGATCGACGCCGCCGGCAATCAGGTGCGCCACGCGGTGCGCCAGGGTGCTGGTCTTGCCGGAGCCCGCACCGGCAATCACCAGCAGCGGACGCTCGTCGCGGCCGACCAGGGTGCCGACGCCGTGCTCGACCGCGGCGCGCTGCTCGTCGTTGAGGGTGCCAAGCGCGGCGGCCAGGCGGTCGGCCTGCGTGGCACCGGCGGCGGAAAAAACAGGGAGCGCAGCAGTCTGCATGACCGCGACTTTACTGTATGTCCATCCAGACCGGCGAGGCCGCCGTCATATGGCCGATGACATAATCGCGCCTCGCTGCAACTGGAGACCGCACCATGGAAACCGCCCCGTCTCGGCAGCTTTCAACTCCCCTCTGACGCCTGCCTGCCGGGCCTGGGAATTGAAAGCGCCCCTCCCTCGCCCCATCGCCTCAGTCATTTCACGGGAGTGAGCCATGCTCAATATCTTTACGCTCGCCAACGGTCGCCTTGTCCAGGAAGAGATCGAATCGCTGGAGGAGCTCTCCAAGTTCCAGCCGATCTGGGTCGACCTCGAATCGCCCACGCTCGAGGAAAAGCGCTGGATCAAGCAGTACTACGGCCTCTCGATTCCCGAAGACGCGATGGACGAGGACATCGAGGAATCGGCCCGCTTCTACGAAGAGGACAACGGTGAACTGCACATCCGCTCCGACTTTCTGATCGACGACGACGAAGACCCGCGCTCGGTGCGCGTCGCGTTCATCCTGAACCAGCACAACGCCGAGCTTCGCAGCCGCGGCGTGCTGTTTTCGATCCACGACGAAGACGTGCCGGTGTTCCGACTGCTGCGCATGCGTGCGCGCCGCGCGCCGGGGCTGATCGAAGACGCGAAGGAAGTGCTGCTCAAGCTGTTCGACGCCGACGCCGAGTATTCGGCCGACACGCTCGAGAACATCTACGACGAACTCGAGATCGCGGGCAAGAAGGTGCTCGAAGGCAACGTGAGCGACGAGCTGGCCGGCGAGGTGCTGGGTGCCATCGCGCGGCAGGAAGACTTGAACGGCCGCATCCGCCGCAACGTGATGGACACGCGCCGCGCGGTGAGCTTCATGATGCGCAGCCGCATGCTCAATGCCGAGCAGTTCGAAGAGGCGCGGCAGATCCTGCGCGACATCGAGTCGCTGGACAACCACACGGCCTTCCTGTTCGACAAGATCAACTTCCTGATGGATGCAACCGTCGGTTTCATCAACATCAACCAGAACAAGACCATCAAGATCTTCTCGGTGGCCAGCGTGGCGCTGCTGCCGCCCACGCTCATCGCGAGCATCTACGGCATGAACTTCAAGTTCATGCCCGAGCTCGACTGGTCGCTGGGTTATCCGTATGCCCTGGCGCTGATGGCGGCCAGCGCGCTCGTGCCGATGTGGTACTTCCGCCGGCGCGGCTGGCTCAAGTAGCTCAAGTACCGGCGGGCGCTTCGCCGGAAGGCGGCAGCGTGGCCAGCCACGCGCCGACCAGCGCAAGGCCGTAGCGGCTCGCCACCTCGACGACAAAGCGGGCGAAGTCGCCATGCGCCTCGTCGTCGGCGCGGTCCGAAATGGTGCGCATGGCCGCGAACGGCACGTTGTAGTCATGGCACACCTGCGCCATCGCGGCGCCTTCCATTTCCACCGCCAGCGCGTCGGGCAGGTCGCGCCGGAGCGCTTCGCTTTCGGCGCTGGTCGATACGAAGCGGTCGCCGCTCACCAGCAGGCCGCGGTGCACCTTGGGCGCTTTGATGCCGAACTTGTCGAGCGCCTGCTGGCCGACCAACGCGACCGGGTCGCGCAGCACCTGCGTCGCCACGACCGAAAGCGCATCGGCGATGGCGGCATCGGCCGGGAAGCGCGCCATGCCCATGAGCGGCACTTCGTACTTCGGAAAGATCGGGGATGCATCCAGATCGTGCTGCAGCAGCTCCGACGCGACCACCACGTCGCCCACATTCACGCCCGGCGCAAGCCCGCCGGCAACGCCCGTGAACACGATGGCCCGCACGCCGAAGCGTTCGAGCAGCACCGTGGCCGTGACCGCAGCAGCGACCTTGCCGATGCGCGACAGCACCGCCACCACCGGCTGGCCGTGCAGGTGGCCGACCCAGAAGTCGCGCCCCGCCACACGCACGCGCTGCTCGTCGGGCATCTGCGCGAGGAGCGCGCTGAGCTCCTCATGCATGGCCGCGACGATGGCAACGGGTGCGCTCATCGGCTACTTGATGTCCACGCCGTAGAAGGTGTGGCGCCCGAACGGGCTGAGCTTGAAGTCGACCACTTCCTTGCGCACCGGCTTCAGCTGCACCGCGTGCGCAATGGTGAACCATGGCGCCTGCTCCTTGAAGATGACTTGCGCCTTCTTGTAGAGCGCATCGCGGTCGGCCTGCTTGGTTGCGGTCTTGGCCTTCAGCACGAGATCTTCATAGGGCTGGTAGCAGAACTTCGAGATGTTGCTGCCGCTTGCGGATTGCGCAGACGCACACCCCAGCAACGTGTAGAGGAAGTTGTCAGGGTCACCGTTGTCGCCTGTCCAGCCCAGCATGCCCATCTGGTGCTCGCCGGCCTGCAGGCGCTTGCGGTACTCGCCCCATTCGAAGCTCTTGATCTCGGCCTTGACGCCGATCTTGGCAAGGTCGGCCTGCATCAGCTCGGCAATGCGCTTGGCATTCGGGTTGTAGGGGCGCTGCACCGGCATGGCCCAGAGGTCGGTGCTGAAGCCATCGGCCAGGCCGGCCTGCGCGAGCAGCTTCTTGGCCGCTTCAGGGTCGTAAGCGTCGTCCTTGGTCGCGTCGTTGTAGGACCACATGGTCGGCGGAATGGGGTTCTTCGCAGCCACGCCCGTCGACAGGTACACGCCGTCGATGATCGCCTTCTTGTTGATCGCCATGTTGATGGCCTTGCGCACGCGCACGTCGTCGAAGGGCTTCTTCGTGGTGTTGTACGAGAGGTAGCCCACGTTGAGGCCGGGCTGCTCCAGCAGTTGCACGTTCGGGTCCTTGCGGATGGCGTCGAGGTCGGCCGGGTTCGGGTACGGCATCACGTGGCACTCGCCCTTCTGCAGCTTGGCCCAGCGCACCGAGGCGTCGGGCGTGATCGCGAACACCAGGTCGTCGATCTTGGCCTTGCCGCCCCAATACTGCGGAAAGGCCTTGAAGCGGATGACCGCATCCTTCTGGTACTGAACCAGGTAGAACGGACCTGTGCCGATCGGGTCCTGGTCGACCTTCTCGGGCGTGCCCGCCTTGAGCATGGCAATGGCGTATTCCTTCGACTGGATGCCCGCGTACTGCATTGCAAGGTTGGCGAGGAACGGCGCCTCGGCCTTGTTGAGCACGATCTTGACCGTGTACTCGTCGATGCGGTCGACCGACTTCAGCAGCTTGGGCATGCCCATGTCGTTGAAGTAGGAGTGGTTCTGGCTCGTGACCTTGAAGAACGGATCGCTCTCCTTCCACTGCCGCTCGAGCATGAAGATGAAGTCGTCGGCGTTGAAGTCGCGCGTCGGCTTGAAGCTCTTGCTGGTGCTGTGCCACTTCACGCCCTTGCGCAGGTGAAAGGTGTACTGCGTGCCGTCGGTTGAGATGTCCCATTTTTCGGCCAGGCCCGGCACGACCTTGGTGCCGCCCCGCTCGAATTCGACGATGGTGTTGTAGACCTGCGTGGTCACGTCGAACGAGGTGCCGGTGGTGTTCACACCCGGATAGAAGTTCTCGGGGCTTCCCTCCGAGCAATAGACGAGCGTCTTGGCGGACACGGCTCCGCCGGCCAGGGTGAGCACGGCGAGTGCCGCCGGCGCGAGCAAGGCGGCGAGCTTTCGCGATTGGCGCGAAGCGAATGGCTGGGTCTTCATGGGAACTCCTTCAGGCACGGTGGAAGAGAACTAGAGATTCGTCGCCACGGGCGCGGCGAACGGCGGAGACAACGGCGCATCGGCGCGAACCGGTGGCGAGCCGTCGAGAAACTTCTCGGCGTAGTGGCAGGCCACCAGCCGCTCGTCGAGCGCGCGCAGCGGGGGCCGCTCGTCGCGGCAGCGCTGCGTCACATGCGGGCAGCGCGTGCTGAAGACGCAGCCCGTGGGCGGGTTGAGCGGCGAAGGCAACTCGCCCTTGAGCACGATGCGCTGGCTGCTCAGACCAGGCGTGGAAGCGAGCAGCGCCTGCGTGTAGGGGTGCAGCGGCCGCGCAAAGATGCGCGCCTTGGGCCCTTGCTCCACCGCATGGCCGAGGTACATCACCAGCACGTCGTGCGCAATGTGCCGCACCACGCCGAGGTCGTGCGAGATGAAGAGATAGGCCAGGCCGAGCTCGGCCTGCAGATCGGCCAGCAGGTTCAGCACCTGCGCCTGGATCGACACATCGAGCGCCGACACCGGCTCGTCGGCCACCAGCAGGCGCGGCTCCAGCATGAGCGCGCGCGCAATGGCAATGCGCTGGCGCTGGCCGCCCGAAAACATGTGGGGATAGCGGTTCGCGTATTCGGGCCGAAGCCCCACGCGCGCCAGCATGTCGCGGGCCTTGGCGGCACGCTCCGGCTTGCCAAGACTCGTGTTGATGGCGAGCGGGTCCTCGAGCACCGTACTGATCTTCTTGCGCGGGTTCAGCGACCCGTAGGGGTTCTGGAACACCAGCTGCACGGCCTGCCGCAGCTCGCGCCGCTGGTCGGGGTGGGGGCTGACGGCATCGTGGCCGACCAGCGTGAGCTGCCCGGCGGTCGGCTTTTCAATCAGCGCGACCATGCGCGCGAGCGTGGACTTTCCGCAGCCCGATTCGCCGACGACGGCGAGCGTACGGCCGCGCTCGATGCGAAAAGAAATATCGCCCACCGCGCGCAACTGCGCCGGTGGACGAAACAGCCCGCGCCGCACGTCGTAGGTGCGCTGCAGGTTGCGCGCCTCCACGACGACGTCGCCCGGCAGCGCGCTCACGACAATGCCTCCACCACCTTGGGCCGGTCCGCCTCGATGGCCGCCATGCGCCCGGGCTCGCCGAGCGGAAAGTGGCAGCGCACCTGGGCGCCTGGCTGCGATGGCGCCGCGCGCAGCGCCGGCCTCACGTTGCAGGCCTTCGTCGTCACGTAGCTACAGCGCGGCGCAAAGAGGCAGCCCTCCGGCCGGTCGTGCACGCCCGGCACCACGCCCGCGATGGTGGCGAGCCGGCCCTCCGGCGCGGCGCGTTCGGGCAGAGCCGCCAGCAAGGCCTCGGTGTAGGGGTGCTGCGGGTTTGCAAAGAGGCGATCCACGCGCTGCTGCTCCATGACCTGGCCTGCATACATCACCGCAATGCGCTGCGCCATTTCGCTGACCACGCCCATGTTGTGCGTGATGAGCACCAGCGCCATGCCGCGCTCTTTCTGCAGCTCGCGCAGCAGGTCCAGGATCTGGGCCTGGATGGTCACGTCGAGCGCGGTGGTCGGCTCATCGGCGATCAGCAGGCGCGGGTTGCAGGCAATGGCCATCGCGATCATCACCCGCTGGTTCATGCCGCCCGAAAGCTGGTGCGGGTAGCTGCCCAGGCGTGACGAGGCGGCGGGTATGCCGACTTGTTCGAGCAGCTCGGTCGCGCGCTTCCTTGCGGTGCGTTTGTCCAGATGCAGGTGCAGCCGCAGCGTTTCCATGAGCTGGAAGCCGATGGTGAAGCACGGGTTGAGGCTGGTGGTCGGCTCCTGGAAGATCATTGCGACTTCCTTGCCCACCAGCGTGCGGCGCGCCTTGTCGGAAATACCGAGCAGCTCCTTGCCTGCAAAGCGCATGTGGTCCGCGCGCACGCGGCCCGGAAAGCCGACGAGCCCCATCAGCGCCATCATCGTCACGCTCTTGCCCGAACCCGATTCGCCGACGATGCCGAGCACCTCGCCTTCCTCGAGCGAAAGGCTCACGCCGTCGACCGCGTGCAGCACGCCGCCCTGGGTGGGGAATTCGACGTGCAGGTCCTTGATGTCCAGGAGCATGTTCATCTCTTGAGCTTCGGGTCGAGCGCATCGCGCAGGCCGTCGCCGAGCAGGTTGAAGGCCAGCACGGCCGCAAGAATTGCCAGGCCCGGAAAAGTGACGACCCACCAGGCCCGCAGCACGAACTCGCGTGCGTCGGCGAGCATCGTTCCCCATTCGGGCGAAGGCGGCTGCGCGCCGAGGCCGATGAAGCCCAGCGCCGCCGCGTCGAGGATGGCGGTCGAGATGCCGAGCGAGGCCTGCACGATCAGCGGCGCCGCGCAGTTGGGCAGCACTTCGCGGAACATCAGCCGCAGCGTGCCGGCGCCGCTCACGCGCGCGGCGGTCACGTAGTCGCGCGAGATCTCGGCAATCACCGCCGCGCGCGTGATGCGCACGTAGTGCGGCAGCACGACGATGGCCACCGCGACCATGGCGTTGATCAGCCCCGGCCCGAGAATCGCCACGATCACGATGGCCATCAGCAGGCTGGGCATCGTGAGCACGATGTCCATCAGCCGCATGATCGCGATCTCCAGCACGCCGCGGAAGAAGCCCGCGACCAGCCCGAGCACCACGCCGACGACCACCGACAGCGCCACCACCGCGACGCCAATGGACAGCGAGAGGCGCGCGCCGTACATCAGCCGCGAAAGAATGTCGCGCCCGATGGCGTCCGTGCCCAGCAGATAGCTCACGGAGCCGCCCTGCTGCCATGCCGGCGGCAGCAGGAAGACGGCGCTGTTGGTCTCGTTGGGCGCATGCGGCGCGATCCACGGCGCGAACAGCGCAACGAACAACAGCAGGACGATGGTGGCAAGGCCGATCACCGCGCCGCGGTTGGCCGAGAAGGCCGTCCAGAACTCGCGCCAGGGCCCGGGGGGTGCCGTACCCCCTGCACTGCTTGAAACTGCGTGTGTCGTTGCCATGGAATCAGTCAGTGCCGGATGCGTGGATTGATGACGCCATAGGTCACGTCGACCAGCAGGTTGATCAGCATCACGATGCCGCCGAGCAGCAGCATGCCGCCCTGCAGCACCGGATAGTCGCGCCGCCCGATGGCCTCGATGAGCCACTTGCCGACGCCGGGCCAGGAGAAGATGGTCTCGGTCAGAATCGCGCCGGTAAAGAGCACGCCCACCTGCAGGCCGATGACCGTGACCACCGGGATCAGCGCGTTGCGCAGCGCGTGCAGCCCCACCACCCGAAACCGCGAAAGGCCCTTGGCGCGTGCGGTGCGGATGTAGTCTTCGCCAAGCACCTCGAGCATGGCCGAGCGCGTCATGCGCGCAATGACCGCAAGCGGCACGGTGCCGAGCACGATCGCCGGGAGAATCAGGTGATGCAGCGCGGACCAGAAGGCGTCGGTCTCGCCGGCGCGCAGCGAGTCGATCAGAAGAAAGCCGGTCTGCGGTTCGACGAAATACTGCACCGAGATGCGGCCTGAAACGGGCGTCCACCCCAGCTGCACCGAGAAGAACAGGATCAGCAGCAGCCCCCACCAGAAGATCGGCATCGAATAACCGGTGAGCGAGGTGGCCATCACGCCGTGATCGAAGATGGAATTGCGGCGCACCGCCGCAAGAATGCCGGCCGGAAGCCCCAGCAGAAGCGCAAAGGCAATTGCGCACACGCCCAGCTCCATCGTGGCTGGGAATAGCGCCAGGAACTCGCTCATCACCGAGTCCTGCGTGATGAGCGACTTGCCGAGATCGCCCTGCAGCACGCGGCCGATATAGATGCCGTATTGCACGATCACCGGCTTGTCGAAGCCGTAGGCCGTGCGCAGCTGGGCGTGGCGCGCAGGGTCGATCCCGCGCTCGCCGGCCATGGTTTCAATGGGGTCGCCCGGCACCAGCCGGATGAGAAAGAAGGCAAGCAGCGTCATGCCGATGAAGGTCGGCACCAGCAAGCTCACGCGCGTGAGTAGGAAGCGAAGCATCGACCCGCAATATGCAAGATCGATGCCGCCGCCCTACCCGGGCCGAACCCTTACTTTTTGGCGTCCCGCAACTCGCGCCGCAGGATCTTTCCTACAGGGGTCTTCGGCATGTCGGTGCGGAACTCCACGATCCTCGGCTGCTTGTAACCCGTTAGGTTTGCTTTGCAGTATTCGCGAACCTGCGCTTCGGTCAGCGAAGGGTCCTTCTTGACGATTACGAGCTTGACGGCCTCGCCGGTCTTCTCGTCGACGATGCCGACCGCGGCGCATTCGAGCACGCCCGGAATCTGCGCCACCACGTCTTCGACCTCGTTCGGGTACACGTTGAAGCCCGACACCAGGATCATGTCCTTCTTGCGGTCGACCACCTTGAAGTAGCCGCGCTCGTCGACCATGCCGATGTCGCCGGTCTTGAAGTAGCCGTCGGCCGTCATGACCTTGGCGGTTTCGTCGGGCCGCTGCCAGTAGCCCGCCATCACCTGCGGGCCCTTGATTGCGATTTCGCCCGGCTGGCCCGGCGGCACCTCGCGGCCCTCGTCGTCGAGCAGCTTGAGCGAGGTGCTCGGCAGCGGCAGTCCGATGGTGCCGGTGTAGGCCTTGCTGTCGGTCGGGTTGCAGGTGGCCGAAGGCGAGGTTTCGGAAAGACCGTAGCCCTCGCAGATGGGGCAGCCGGTTTTCTCGAGCCAGAGCTTGGCCACCGCGGCTTGCACGGCCATGCCGCCGCCGACCGAGACCTTGAGGTTCTTCCAGTTGACGGTGTTGAAATCCGGATGGTTCGCCAGCCCGTTGAACAGCGTGTTGACCGCCGGGAAGGTGTGGATCGTGTGCTTGGAGAGTTCCTTGAGCACGCCCGCCAGGTCGCGCGGATTGGGAATGAGGATGAGCTTGCCGCCCGTGTGCATGCTCAGCATCATGCCCACCGTGAAAGCGAAGATGTGATACAGCGGCAGCGCGCAAACGCCCGTGGGTTGCTCGCCCGCCGGTACCTGCGCCATGGCGGGCTCGTTCCAGGCTTCGGACTGCAGCACGTTGGCAATCACGTTGCGGTGCAGCAGCACCGCCCCCTTCGAAACGCCCGTGGTGCCGCCGGTGTACTGCAGCACGGCCACGTCGTCGGGCCCGATCACCGGCAGCTGCAGCGTGCGGCCCGCGCCCTGGTCGAGCGCATCGTTGAAGCGCACCGCGCCGGGCAGGCTGAAGTGCGGCACCAGCTTCTTGACGTTGCGCACCACGTAGTTGACCAGCGCACCTTTCAGAAAACCGAGCCGGTCGCCCATGGCCGCCAGCACGATGTGCTTGATGGGCGTGGCCGCGATGCATTGCTGCAGCGTGGTGCCGAAGTTCTCCATGATGATGATGGCCTTGGCGCCCGAATCCTTGAGCTGGTGCTCGAGTTCGCGCGGCGTGTACAGCGGGTTCACGTTCACCAGGATGAGGCCGGCGCGCAGGATGGCCGCCACCGCAATCGGGTACTGCGGGCAATTGGGCATCATGACCGCGACCCGGTCGCCCTTGGCCAGTGCCAGGCCTTGAAGGTAAGCCGCGAACGCCCTGCTGAGCTTGTCGGTCTCCCCGTAGCTCACGTCCTTGCCCATGAAGCTGTAGGCCGTGCGGTCGGCGTACTTGGCGAAGCTCTCTTCCATGAGCGCCACCAGCGACTGGTACTGGGAAGGATCGATATCGGCAGGCACGCCTTGCGGGTAGCTGCCGAGCCAGGGACGATCGGTCATGGATGTGTCTCCTCCAAAAATCGGGTATTTGAAAAACGAAAACGGCGCACTTGATGGCGCCGCGATGATCTGGCCCGCGCTGCGCGGGCGCGGAACCTTTGGCCTATTCGATGGCCTTGCCCATATCTTCCACTACTTTTTTCGCATCGCCAAAGACCATCATCGTCTTGTCCATGTAGAAGAGCTCGTTGTCCAGGCCGGCATAGCCCGCCGCCATGGAGCGCTTGTTCACGATCACCGTCTTGGCCTTGTAGGCTTCGAGAATCGGCATGCCGTAGATCGGGCTGCCCTTGGTGTGCGCGGCGGGGTTCACCACGTCGTTGGCGCCCAGGATGATGGCCACGTCGGCCTGGCCGAATTCGCCGTTGATGTCTTCCATTTCGAACACCTGGTCGTACGGCACCTCGGCCTCGGCCAGCAGCACGTTCATGTGGCCCGGCATGCGGCCGGCCACCGGGTGAATGGCGTACTTCACGGTAATGCCCTTGTCGGTGAGCTTTTGCGCCAGTTCCTTCACTGCATGCTGCGCACGTGCCACCGCCAGGCCGTAGCCCGGCACGATGACCACCGTCTCGGCATTGCCGAGCACGAAGGCTGCGTCGTCGGCGCTGCCGCTCTTGACCGGACGCTGCTCCTTCGCGCCGCCTGTGGCTGCGGCTGCGTCGCCGCCGAAGCCGCCCAGGATCACGTTGAAGAACGAGCGGTTCATGGCCTTGCACATGATGTAGCTCAGGATTGCGCCCGAAGAGCCCACCAGCGAACCGGCCACGATCAGCATTGCGTTGTTCAGGCTGAAACCGATGCCCGCCGCCGCCCAGCCCGAGTAGCTGTTGAGCATCGACACCACCACCGGCATGTCGGCGCCGCCGATCGGAATGATGATGAGCACGCCCATCACGAAGGCCAGCGCCAGCATCGCGAAGAAGGCGGGCCAGCTTTCGGTGAACATGAACACCAGGCCCAGCCCGATGGTGGCCACGCCGAGCACCAGATTCAGCATGTGCTGGCCGGCAAACTGCACCGGCGCGCCCTGGAACAGGCGGAACTTGTACTTGCCCGACAGCTTGCCGAAGGCGATGACAGAGCCGCTGAAGGTGATGGCGCCGATCGCCGCACCCAGGAACAGCTCGAGCCGGTTGCCCGCGGGAATCATCTCGCCCTTGGGCGTGATGTTGAAGGCATACGGCTCGGCCACGGCCGCCACGGCGATGAACACCGCGGCCAGGCCGATCATGCTGTGCATGAAGGCGACCAGCTCGGGCATCTTGGTCATCTCGACCTTGTTGGCCATATAGGCACCCAGGCCGCCGCCCAGCACCAGCGCAACCAGCACGTAGCCCAGGCCGGTGAGGCTGCCGCCCGCCAGCTTGTAGATGAGCGCGCCGGTCGTCAGCACGGCAATGGCCATGCCGGTCATGCCGAAGACGTTGCCCCGGATGGAGGTGGTGGGATGGGAGAGGCCCTTCAGGGCCTGGATGAAGCAGATGCTGGCAACGAGGTACAGCAGCGTGACGAGATTCATGCTCACTTGGCGACTCCCTCTTCAGCCTTGGGTGCGGCCTTCTTTTCTTTCTTCTTGAACATCTCGAGCATGCGCCGCGTGACGAGGAAGCCGCCGAAGACGTTCACCGCGGCCAGCGCCACCGCCAGCACGCCCATGGTCTTGCCCAGGCCGGTTTCGGTGAGCGCCGCCGCGAGCATGGCGCCCACGATCACGATGGCCGAGATCGCGTTGGTCACCGCCATGAGCGGCGTGTGCAGCGCGGGCGTCACCGTCCACACCACGTGGTAGCCCACGTAGATGGCCAGCACGAAGATGATCAGGTTGATGACTGTGTGGGAAACGATGTCCATGGGTTCTTCTCCTCGTTCGAACGCTGGGGGGCCGCTTACTTCTTCGTGACCTGGCCGTCGTGCGCAACGCGGCAGGCGGCGACGATGTCGTCCTCGAGGTCGATCTTGAGCGCGCCCTCCTTGGTGACGATGAGCTTGAGGAAGTCCAGCACGTTGCGCGCATAGAGCGCCGACGCATCGGCCGCCACCAGCGCGGGAAGATTGGTTTCGCCCACGATGGTCACGCCGTGCTTCACCACCGTGCGGTCGGCCTCCGACAGCGGGCAGTTGCCGCCCATGCCGTCCGGACCCTTGCCGGCGGCAATGTCGACGATCACCGAGCCGGGCTTCATGGACTTGACCATGTCCTCGGTGATGAGCGTGGGTGCCGCGCGGCCGGGAATGAGCGCGGTGCTGATGACGATGTCGGCCAGCGCCACGCGCTTGGCCACCTCGACCTGTTGGCGCGCGAGCCAGCTCGCGGGCATGGGCTTGGCGTAGCCGCCGACGCCCACGGCGGCTTCTTTCTCCTCGTCGGTGTCGTAGGACACTTCGATGAACTTGCCGCCGAGCGATTCGATCTGCTCCTTCACGCTCGGGCGCACGTCCGAAGCTTCGATGACCGCGCCCAGGCGCTTGGCCGTGGCGATGGCCTGCAGGCCCGCCACGCCCACGCCCAGGATGACCACGCGTGCCGCCTTCACGGTGCCGGCGGCGGTCATCAGCATGGGAAAGAAGCGCTGGTATTTGTCGGCCGCCATGATCACGGCCTTGTAGCCCGCAATGTTGGCCTGCGAGCTGAGCACGTCCATGCTCTGGGCCCGGGTGGTGCGGGGGGCGGCTTCGAGCGCAAAGGCGGTGAGCCCGGCCGTGGCCAGCCGCTGCAGGCCGGCGGCGTCGAAGGGGTTGAGCATGCCAATGACGACGGTGCCCGGCTTCATGAGCGCGGCTTCGGCGTCATTCGGCGAGCGCACCTTGAGCACCATGTCGGCCCCGAAGGCGCCCGCCACGTCGGTGATTTCAGCACCGGCTGCAATGTAGGCGGCATCGGTGACGCTGGCTGCAACGCCGGCTCCGGACTGCACGCGAATCGTGTGCCCCGCAGTGACAAGTTTCTTCACCGTTTCGGGTGTAACGGCCACACGGGTTTCGCCGGCCGTCGTTTCGGCAGGCACGCCTATCAGCATAGAAATCTCCTCAGGGCAAGGGCAACACGGAACGCGGGCAGAGCTTACAGCAAGATTACGGCCACCACTGTCGCCTGAATCGCAGTATCTATTGGCGCTTGATGACCGTGATCATTGCGTTTGTAGCTACATAAATGCTAGCGGTTCCGGGGGCCGGAATCACGGTCGCCCATAGGCAGGCGCAATGAGGCCACGTATGTTGTTTTCATGGGCCGATCAGAACGCAGAGCGCGCGCCTCTCGGAAAAACAGATTTGTTTTCAATTGTTCCCAACTGCTGTCAGTTTGCCGGGATAAAGTTCAATAACGTGCATTAATTGCATGCAACGTTCATTGCCGCAGACGCAGATAGATACACTTCTTCGACAGCACTCAGAGGCTGCACGGTCGGAAGAAGGGGACGGAATGCGTATCGCAGTACTTGATCACGAGCCTGATCAGCTTCACCTGATCAATCAGGCAATGGCGGGGTTCGGGCACGAATGCCACCCTTACACCGAAGGACGGACACTGCTGCAGGCACTGCGCCGGCAAACCTTCGATCTCCTGATTCTCGACTGGGGGTTGCCCGACATCCGGGGCATCGACGTGGTGAAGACCGTCCGTAACGACCTCAAGAGCCGCCTTCCCATTCTTTTTGTCAACGCGGAGCGCGACGACCCCGAGGTGGTTGAAGGGCTCAACGCCGGCGCCGACGACTTCATGGCCAATCCGGACCATGCCAAGGAGCTCGAAGCCCGGGTCAACGCACTCCTGCGCCGGTCTTACCCCGCCCAGCACGAGGTGGAACTGGTGTTCGGCGATTACCACTTCTACCCGCCGTCGCGCGTCCTGAAGGTCAAGGGCGTGCAGGTCGACCTCAAAAACCGCGAGTACGAACTCGCTCTTTTCCTGTTCCAGAACATGGGCCGCCTGCTGTCGCGCGAGCATCTTCATGAGGCAGTGTGGGGTCTTGGCGTGGAGGCGCTCTCACGATCGCTCGACACCCATGTCTCGCGCCTGAGAACCAAGCTCGCCTTGCGCCCGTCGAGCGGGTTCCTGCTGCTGGCCATCTACGGCATGGGCTACAGGCTGGAAACCGTGGAGCCGAACACACGTTCCGGCTTGCTCGCGCGCTAGGCGAAGCGCAGATTGCGCCGCGCGTACCGGCGGCACGGCCACGTTGGCTCGACCAAGCGGGGAATCTCTGCGTAGATACTGTCTCCAATTGCTTGCTTCGACAGCCACAGGAATGAAATCGATGAAACCAACCGCCAGGCGGCTGCTGATTGCCGCGATGTTCTGGAGCCTTCTCGTCGGCGCCGCAGCCGCGCAAGACGTGGAAGCCAGCGACATGGTACGAGGCGGAATCCAGGCAATCCAGATGATCGACCAGGGCAAGGCCGACGAACTCTGGGAGGGTGCCACTCCGGCAACCCGCAAGCGCGTGACCCGCACTGACTTCCTGGCCAGGGTTTCCAGGAGCCGTTCGCCGCTCGGCGCGCCTTTGCAGCGCACATGGGTTGCAGTCAACCGCCAGGCGGTGGCCGACCCGGAAACCGACACGGCCGGCCAGTATGTCAGCATCGAGTACGAGACCCGTTTCAGCAACAAGCCCGACGGCACCCTGCGCGAACTCGTGAGCTTTCACCTGGACCGCGACCGCGTCTGGCGCTTCAGCGGTTATGTGCTGCGCTAGAAAGCCCAAGACGATGACGACCTCGCGCTGGAAACCCAATGTCACCGTGGCTGCGGTCATCGAGCAAGACGGCCGCTTTCTGCTGATCGAGGAGCACACGGCCCAAGGCCTCCGGCTCAACACGCCGGCGGGGCACCTCGACCCCGGCGAATCGCCCGTCGAGGGCTGTGCCCGCGAAACGCTCGAAGAAACCGCCCACGCCTTCACGCCCACCGCGCTGATCGGCATCTACATGGCGCGCTCGAGCCATCGCACCGGCAGCAAGGAAGACGTGACCTACATGCGCTTTGCCTTTGCCGGAACGCTCGGCCCGGAAGAAACAGGCCGGGCGCTCGACGAAGGCATTGTGCGCACCGTGTGGATGAGCGCCGATGAAATTCGCGCCAGCGTGCCGCGCCACCGCAGCCCGCTGCTTTTGCAGTGCGTGGAAGACTATCTGGCCGGGAAGCGGTATCCGCTCGAGCTGATTCACGTCGATGAATCGGTGCGCTGAAGGCTGCAGCGCACGCCTTCGCACGAATCAGACGATGACGCCGCCCCCCAGGCAGCGCTCGCCGTCGTAGAGCACGGCCGACTGGCCGGGCGTGACGGCCCACTGCGGGTCGCCGAAGCGCAGGCTGAAGGCCGCCTCGGCTCCGGCATCGTCCGTTCCGCTCAGATCGCACGGTGCATCGGCCTGGCGGTAGCGCGCCTTGGAGCCGTAGCTGCCCGGTGCGGGCGCCTCGCCGGAGACCCAGCTCGCATCGCCGGCCGTGAGCGCAGAAGACAGCAGCCAAGGATGGTCATGGCCCTGCACCACCCAGAGCGTGTTCTTTTCGACGTCCTTGCGCGCCACGAACCACGGCGAGTGGTCGCCCGAACCACGCTGCGCGCCCTTGTCCTTGACGCCGCCGATGCCCAGCCCCTGCCGCTGGCCCAGCGTGTAGAAGCTCAGGCCCTGGTGCTCGCCGAGCTTGCGGCCGCGGTCGTCTTTGATCGGGCCCGGCTCCTTGGAGATGTAGCGGTTCAGGAACTCGCGGAACGGCCGCTCGCCGATGAAGCAGATGCCGGTCGAATCCTTCTTCTTCGCGTTGGGCAGGCCGATCTCTTCGGCAATGCGGCGCACTTCCGTCTTGTGCAGTTCGCCCACGGGAAACAACGTTTTCGACAGCTGCGCCTGATTGAGCCGGTGCAAAAAGTAGCTCTGGTCCTTGGACGGGTCGAGCCCCTTGAGGAGTTCGTGCCTGCCCGTGGCCTCGTTCAGGCGCACGCGCGCGTAGTGGCCGGTGGCGATTTTCTCTGCCCCCAGGCGCATTGCATGATCGAGAAAGGCCTTGAACTTGATCTCGGCATTGCACAGCACGTCGGGGTTGGGGGTGCGGCCGGCCTTGTATTCACGCAGGAATTCGGCGAATACGCGATCCTTGTAGTCGGCCGCGAAATTGACGTGCTCGATCTCGATGCCGAGCACGTCGGCCACGCTGGCGGCGTCCACGAAGTCGATGTTCGACGAGCAGTATTCGCTGTCGTCGTCGTCTTCCCAGTTCTTCATGAAGATGCCGACCACCTCGTGCCCCTGCTTCTTGAGCAGGTGCGCCGTCACCGCGGAATCGACTCCGCCGCTCAGTCCCACCACGATCCGTTGCTTTTCCATAAGCCCGCCATTGTCCCAGCCCCGCACCGGGGCGGGCGGCGTGGGGGAAATCAGCCCTGGCTGCGCAGGCCGGCCAGCAGCTCGTAGGAGCGCAGCCGCGCCACGTGGTCGAACACCTGCGAGGTGATCATCAGCTCGTCCGCGCCCGTGCGTTCGATGAAGGCCTGCACGCCTTCGCGCACCCTGGCAGGCGAGCCCACGGCCGAACACGACAGCACCGAGTCGAGCAGCGCGTTCTCCGCCGGGCCGACCTTCTGCCGATAGTTTTGGACAGGCGGCGGCAGGCGCCCCGGCCGGCCGCTGCGCAGGTTCACGAAGGCCTGCTGCCATGAGGTGGCGCGGAATTCCGCCTCTTCATCGGTATCGGCCACGAACACGTTGAAGCCCAGCATCACATACGGCTTCTGCAACTGGGCCGAGGGCTTGAAGGTCTCGCGATAGATCTGGATCGCCTGCATGAGCTGCTGCGGCGCAAAGTGCGAGGCAAACGCATAAGGCAGGCCCAGGTGCGCGGCCAACTGGGCGCCGAAAGTGCTCGAGCCCAGAATCCACACCGGCACCTCGAGCCCCGCGCCGGGCACCGCGCGCACGGGCTGCTGGGGCTCCTTGGACATGAAATCCATCAGCTCGACCACGTCCTGCGGAAAGCGGTCGGCGTCGGACTCGAGATTGCGGCGCAGCGCGCGCGCGGTGCGCTGGTCGGAGCCGGGCGCGCGGCCCAGGCCGAGGTCGATGCGCCCCGGATACAGCGACTCCAGCGTGCCGAACTGCTCGGCAATCACCAGCGGCGAATGGTTGGGCAGCATCACGCCGCCGGCACCGATGCGGATGGTCGAGGTGCCCGCCCCGATGTACGACAGCAGCACCGCGGTCGCGGCGCTCGCGATGCCCGGCATGCCGTGGTGCTCGGCCAGCCAGTAACGCGTGTAACCCAGCTTTTCGCCGTGCTGCGCAAGCGAGAGCGAGTTGCGGAACGACTGCGCGGCGTCGCTTCCCTCGGTGATCGGGGAGAGGTCGAGGATCGAGAACGGAATCATGGGCGGGATGATGGCGCGATCCGGCGGTCCTTGCTTGTGCAGGCTATTCCGCGCTCTGGTAGGCAGCTCAGGCCGGGGGGCTTCGCTTGCGCCACCGGCCCAGGTCGGCCTCGATGCGCTCGTCGATGTTGCGGCTCCATTGCGCACCGAAGCCGGCGGCCCGCAGCAATTCGACGATGCGGTCTCCAATCATGAATGTGTTCGCCTCGCGCTGATCGGTCTCGGGGATCATGCCGCCGCTGAATGCCAGGTGCAGGCGTCCGGTGCGCACGGCGGCGTCGAGGTCCTGCGAGTGGTAGAAGCAGCAGCCGCGAATACCGGACGCGAGCCGCCCGGCGGCGCGCCACTGTTCACGCACGTCGTCATGGCCGTCGGCCAGGGAATTGCCGGCACGGTGCAGCGCAATGACCTTTTCGCTGCGCAACCGGGCAAACACTCCCTCGAGCCGGTCGTACTCCGTCTCCGCGGGCCAGCCGGCCTCGGCGGCGCGCTTGTCGGCGCAGGCGCGAGCGACTTCGGTCCTGACCCAGGCGCGGTCTTCGGCCGTGAGTTCGTCAGGGTCGAGGTACTCGTCGGTGATCATCGGTTCGATGTCGCCGTCCGGATGGAAGCCGGACCACACCAGGTCGTGAATGCGTTGGCGTGTGTCTTCGGGGTCGAGGGTGAGTGCCATGCGTATTCGGTTCAACGCGCGCAGGGCTGAAGGCCCGCGGCAGCGAACCTGATCGTACCGGGCTGCGACCAAACCCCGGCATGCTCCGTTCAGGTCAGCGGCCTGGTTGTAGTGCGAAAGCATCCGCCCACGTGGCGAATCAACCACGGCCAACACGGCACGCAGGACTGGCTATGCTCGCCGCCTCTTTTGCAGGCTATGGACTTCATCTCGCCAGACGGCCGCCGAGCGCTGACGGTCCGACGGCCCGACGGCATGGCGAAAATGAAAAAGCCGGCCACGCTTTCGCATGGCCGGCTTCTGGAGCGAGCGCTCGCCGGGTATTACAGCGGCAGCGAGTCGCCGCGAGCGGCAGCGCGGGCTGCGGCACGCACCGTCGCGCGGTCCACCGTGCTGGCGACGATGGGTGCGACGCCGGCGGAAGCGCCTTCGGCGTACGGATCAGCGCTGCGGGCGGCTACAACAGCGCCGGCACGGACCGTGTCGCGGCTGTTCGACGAGACGAACACTTGGGCCGGGCCAGCGTTGGCACCGGTGGCATAGGGGTTGGCGCTGTGTGCGGCAACCACGGCCTGGCTGGCGACTTCGGCGCGGCTGGCGGCCGAGGTCAGTTGATGCACGCCTTCATAGGTTTCGGCGTGGGCGGCACCGGCAACGGCCATGAGGGCAACAGCAACGGCGGAGAGGATCTTCGAGGCGTTCATTTTGATTTCCTTCAATTCAGTTCAGTTTTGACTTTGGATGATTTCGAACCGGTCTTGGGTGGGTCACCGTCCCTTCGGGGGGCGGCCACCTCGCTCGGGGCCCTGTTCACCCAGATCGGCTTGGGGGCCGGTCTGTGAGATGAATTGTGCGCCGTTCTCTAAGTAAAAACCCTCATCAAAAGGAACCTCGGCGTTCACAGAACGGAAACAATGGCAGTGCCTAGCGGCAGAAGACCTGAGCTTCCTGGAAGAAAATCGCTGGCTGCGGGCTCCGGCTAAAGTAGTCGCCCCAAACCGGCTGTCCAGCCCCTCGGCCCTCCTCCAGGCAGGCCAGGCAAGGCAACGCCGTCCACACAACACACAGGAACATCAGCATGGGCGCACAGTGGAAAGCAAAGCACAAGGACCTGGCCGCCAATGCCAAGGGCCGCCTGTTCGGAAAGCTGGCCAAGGAAATCATGATCGCCGCTCGCAGCGGCGCCGATCCGGCCTCGAACGCACGGCTGCGGCTGGTGGTGGAGCAGGCCCGCAAGGTGTCGATGCCCAAGGACACGCTGGACCGCGCCATCAAGAAGGGCGCCGGGCTCACGGGCGAGGCGGTGAATTTCGAGCACGTGATCTACGAAGGCTTTGCGCCGCACCAGGTGCCCGTGATGGTCGAATGCCTCACGGACAACGTGAACCGCACTGCGCCTGAAATGCGCGTGCTGTTCCGCAAGGGGCAGTTGGGCACCTCGGGCTCGGTCTCATGGGATTTCGACCACCTGGGCATGATCGAGGCCGAACCCTCGCGGCCGGATGCCGACGCCGAGGTGGCCGCCATCGAAGCGGGTGCGCAAGATTTCGAGCCGGCCGGCGAGAACGGAGCCACGGTGTTCCTGACCGACCCCACCGATCTCGACCTCGTGAGCCGCGCGCTGCCGGCCCAGGGCTTCACCGTGCTGTCGGCCAAGCTGGGCTACAAGCCCAAGAACCCGGTCGATCCCGCCAGCCTCAGCGCCGAACACCTGGAAGAGGTCGAAGTCTTTCTTGCGGCCATCGACGCGAACGACGACGTGCAGAACGTGTTCGTGGGCTTGGCCGGCTAGGCCCCGAGCGGGGCCGCGGAGCCTGCGCCGGCCGGCTGAGCGCCGCGCACGAGCGGCAGCCACAGCGTGAAAAGCGTGCCCTGCGCCCCTGAGCGCCAGGAGACGTCGCCGCCCACCACCTGGGCCCGGCGCTGCTGGTTGTTCATGCCGCGCCCCCCGGCCTCCCGCAACGCCTTTTCGACATCGAAGCCTTGCCCGTTGTCCTCGATGGTCACATGCACGCCTGAAGCATCTGTCGCGGTGGCCACGCGGATTTCGGTGGCAAGTGTGTGGCGCAGGATGTTGGCAATGCTCTCCTGGACGATGCGCAATATGTGCAGCGCGCTGGTCGGGTCGAGCCATTCCAGTGCAGGAAGCTCCTGCACGTTCCACTGCAGGGCGACGCCCGAGCTCTCGAGCCGGGGGCCCAGCCGGTAGCGCAGCGTGGCGAGCAACAGCAGCAGGTCGTCTTCGAGCGGCTCCATCGAGTCGATGGTCAGCTTCAGGTCGTCCAGGCAGCTCTTGAGTACCTGCGACACCTTGTCGTCGCTCATGCCGCCGCTTTCCACCGAACGGATGGCGCTGATCAGCGACGAGCCCAGGCCGTCGTGCATGTCCTGCATCAGGCGCTGGCGCTCGTCGCTGATGGTCTGCAGCTTCTCGACCTCGCGCAGCCGCTGGTGGCTCCGCTCGAGCTCGGCCTCGCGGGCCTGGAGGCGCTCGGCCAGGCCGGCGTTGACCCGCTCCACCTCGGCAATGGCGTTGACGTAGCGCCGGTACATCAGCACTCCGAATACGCTGAACGTCACTGCATTGGTGTACGCGCCGAGGTACCAGCCCTCGGGACTGACGAAGTTGTTCTGCAGCAGCCAGTCGGACACGCCCAGCAGCACGCAGGCGCCGATGCCGACCGCCACCAGCCTCCCTTCGCTGGAACGCTTCCAGGCGCTGATGCCGCCCACCAGCGCCACGGTCACGCCCATCAGTGCAGCCCCGATGTAGATCAGCGGCGTGACTTGCGGGGTGTTTCTCAGGATGGCCGGCCCCGGCAGTGTCAGCACGCCGATCAGCACGGTCCACGCCACCACCGCAAAGGTCAGCCACCCGAGCCGCCGGCCGTGCAGCTGGCGCAACGCGAAGTGCACCACCGCCACCAGCCAGAACAGCGAGTTGACGGTCAGCCAGGCGAACCAGTCGTTGGCAATCGGCACGGCAACATAGAAATGCAGGCTTCGCAGGAACGATGTGATCGCCAGGTTGAAGAAGAGCAGGTAGCCGGTTTCGTGGCTGCGCTTGAACCACACGAACAGCGCGAATACGCCCACCGCCATGAAGGCGGCGCTGAGCATGGCCGGCAGGTCTTGCTGGAGCCACTGCCGCATGCGATGGCGGACTTCCAGCGCCTCGACGGGGCCCAGCCACAGCGATGAAACCGCCACCTGCACGGTTTGCCTGTGCTCGATTCGAAGCAGGATCTCGTCCAGAGGCGCGCCGTCAGGCGTCTTGCCCAGCAAGGCCCACAGCGGCGTGCGGGTGCTGTTCCAAAGCAGGCCTTGCACTTGCGCGCGGTACGCCAGCCGACCGTTGGCATACACCGCAATGGGGCCGTCCGTCTTGATCCGCGCGCCATACAGCGCAAGCGGCGCCGAAGTGGCGGGCAGTTCGCGCGCTGAAATCCGTAGCCAGGTGATGCGGGTTGCGCCGGTGGATGCGCTGCCCTCGGCCTGGCGCAGCAAGGCAATCGGCAACGCCCGGGGCAACTCGACGGGTTGCCAGGCGTGTGGAAGGGCCTTGCTGTCCGCGGCAAGCGGCAACGGGCTGAAGCGCGGGGCGTCCGCATCTTCTTCCTGCCAGTCGGCCCGCACCATGTGCAGGACCGCCGATTCATGCTCGGCGTCGGTCGCGCTGAAGTAGGCCGCTATCGCCACGAGCAGCGCCATGGAAACGACCAGCACCGCGTTCGCCCAGAACGACGCGAAACGGTATTTGCCAAAGCGTTCGAGGAGGCGCGCACGCAGCCGGCGCGGGAATGCGGAGCTCATGGGCGCACCGACGTGTCCTCAAAGTCGTATTGACAACATTTTGTCCGCGTTTGGGACCGATTTTTACGTTTTTACGAATGGCGAGCGCCGGGCGAAGGCCTCAGAGATGTAACAACGATTGTTAAATACTTTGCACTCATTGCAACTAAATGTGCAATTGTGTGAACTATTCTACTATTCACAAACGACAATAGCCGGCACCATCCGCACCCGTTCCCCCGTCGTTTTTTTTACAACTGTTGGCATCTTTCATGAAAAAACCCTCTCTTCTCCTCGCCTCCATCCTCGCCATCACGGCCACCAGCGCTGCAATGGCCGCAACGTCTTCGTCTACCTTCCAGGTACTGATCACGGTCGCCAAGGCATGCTCGGTTACCGCAGGTAACGCCTCCAACATCGACTTCAGCACGGTCGCTTCGTCTGCCACCGGCCTGGTTGCTTCCAGCAACATCAGCGTTACATGTTCCAAGACGACGCCGTACAACGTGGGCCTGATGCCCTCGAACACCAACACCGCGGGTGCCGGTGTAATGTCCGCCCCGCCTGGTAATCCGGACACCGTTGCGTACCAACTGCGTTCGGTAAGCGCCACGGGTCCGGTCTGGGGCAACACCGCCACCCCCACCACGGTGGGCAACGGCGTGGCCGGCACCGGCACGGGCGCCGCGCAGGTGATCCCTGTGTTCGCCACCGTCGCGAACGCCAATGTGACCCCTGGTTCCTACTCCGACACCGTGACCGTCCAGGTCAACTACTGATCGACTCCCCGTGCACCACATGCTCCGTTACACCGCCGCCCTCGCGCTCGCCTTGGCGCACGCGTTCGCCTCGGCGAGCGGACTGCAGGTTTCGCCGGTCACGCTGACGCTCCAGGCCACGCAGAACGCGGATGGCCTCTGGCTTAGCAATACCGGCGACACGGTGGTGCACGCCCAGGTACGTGTCTATCAGTGGACGCAGGAAAACGGCGCCGAAAAGCTCACAACCTCGCGCGAACTTCTCGTAAGTCCGCCGATGGTGCAGGTGGGCGCCTCCGAGCGCCAGCTGATCCGCGTCATCCGCACCGGCGCCACTGCCGGTGGGGTTGAAGGCTCGTACCGGGTCATCATCGATGAGCTGCCGGTCGAGATGAAGGAAAAGAAGGGCCTGCAGCTGGTGCTGCGCTATTCGGTGCCCATCTTCATCGCGGCCGCGGGCGCCGGCGCGCAGTCGCCCGCACCCCAGCTCACATGGTCTCTTCGCAGGGAAGAAGGCCAGGCCGTACTCGAAGTCGCCAACAACGGCGGCATGCACGCGCAGCTGGCCGACCTGGATTTTGTAGACACCGTCGGCCGTCGCACACCCGTGCATGCCGGACTGATGGGCTATGTCTTGCCCGGCGCCCGGATGCGCTGGCCACTGAAGACATCCGCAGAAACATTCGCCCTCGGGGGCGTTCTGGAAACGAAGATCAATGGCAACGCGACGCAGGAAAACATCCCGCCGCTCCCACGCGTCCGCTAAGCGCCTGCTGCCACTGTTGCTTCTTTCCGGTCTGACGTCCTTGGCCGCTCAGGCCCAGAACGTTGCAGCCGTGTCCAGCTCGCTGGTGGCCGCGTCTGCGGAAGAAAACCTCGCCGGAACCGGCGGCGGCGACCTCTTCCTGGAACTGAGCCTCAATGGCAATCCCCAGGGACTGGTTCATTTCGGCCTGCGCGGCAAGGAACTCTGGGCCGCCGCCGCCACGCTGCGGCAGCTGGGCTTCGTGCTGCCGCCAGGCGTATCCGACCCCGTGCCGCTCAAGAGCCTTCCGGGCGTACAGGTCGACTACGACGCTGCGGGTCAGCGCCTGGCGATCATTGCCTCGGCCGACGTGCTGCGCCTGCCCACGACCGTGGTCGACACCTCGACCCTCGTCGCACAAAAGGCCAATGCGGCGCCCGGCTTGCTGCTCAACTACGACCTTTACGGCACCCAGGGCCGGGGCAATACGTCCAGCTTCAACGCGCTGACCGAACTGCGCGCATTCAGCGGCAGCGCCGTGTTCAGCAACACCCTGATGTCGCGCGCAGCCCGCCTCGACGGCGAGGGCTGGCAGCATGACTCCGTGCGGCTCGACACCACCTGGAGCAAGTCGTTCCCGGATGAAATGCTGACGCTTCGCGTGGGCGACACCACCACGGCTTCGCTGCCGTGGTCGCGCTCCACCCGCATCGGCGGCATCCAGCTTTCGCGCAACTTTGCGCTGCAACCCTATCGCACCACCACGCCACTGCCGGCGTTCCTGGGATCGGCCACGCTGCCCTCGCAGGTGGAGCTCTATATCAACGGCCTGCGCCAGTACTCGGGCCAGGTGCCGGCGGGGCCTTTCCAGCTCAAGACGGTGCCGAGCATCAACGGTGCCGGCAACGCGCAGGTGGTGCTCACCGACGCCTTCGGCCGCGCAACAACGCTCGATTTTTCGCTCTACGACACGCAGCGGCTGCTGCAGGCGGGCCTTTCCGACTGGTCTGTCGATCTCGGCATGGTGCGCAAGAGCTACGGCCTGCGCTCCTTCGACTACGGCAGCGACGCCGCGGCCAGCGGCACCTGGCGCTACGGTGTGAGCAACAGCTTCACGCTGGAGGCGCATGGCGAGGCGACTCGAGGCTTGGTCAAGGGCGGCGTCGGCGGCGCATGGCTGCTCGGGCAGAGCGGCGTGGTCGCAGGCGCCGTGGCGCACAGCAGCTACGGCGGAGAGCAGGGTTCCCTGATGAACCTGGGCTACAGCTGGCGCGACAACCAATTCAACTTTGCCGTCGAAGGCACCCGCACGCGCGGCGAATACCGCGACGTTGCATCCCTCTACGGCGGCCCGCCGCCGCGCGGTTCGGGCCGCGCGTCCATCGGCTACACCACGGGCAGCTTCGGCAGCTTCGGCCTCAGCTATCTTTACCTGCGCTATCCCGCGCAGCAGGCAACGCGCCTGGCAAGCGTCTATTGGTTCAGGGGCGTGGGCCGCAATGCCTCGGTGAACGTCAGCCTGAACCAGAACCTCGACGACCGCCGCGAGCGCAGCCTCTTCGTCGGCTTCACCTGGGCGCTGGACGGCAACGTCACGGCCAGCGCCGGCCTTCAGCGCGAGCGCGACCGCAACATCTACACCGTCGATGCGCAGAGCTCCACGCCGGGCGAAGGCGGTGTCGGCTGGCGCGCCGGCCTGCGCCAGGGCGGGGGCCAGAACGGCGGACAGGCCGAGATCGACTACCTGGGCCGCTACGGCCGCGCCATGGCCGGCATCAGCGTGCTCGGCGACAGCCGTTTTGCCTATGCCGGAGCCACCGGCTCGGTCGTGTTCATGGGCGGCCAGCCGTTCGCGGCCCGCCGCATCGACGACGCATTTGCGGTGGTCTCCACCGACGGCATCGCCGGCGTACCGGTAAGGCTGGAGAACCGGGACATCGGCACGACCGACGGCAACGGCATGTTGCTGGTGGCCCCGCTCAGCGCCTATCAGAACAACCAGCTTTCCATCGACCCGATGCAATTGCCCGCCGACGTGAGGATCGAACGCGTGAAGACCATTGCCACGCCGAGCGACCGCGCCGGCACGCTGGTGCGCTTCGGCATCACGCCGGTCAGCGCGGCCGCACTGATTCTGGTGGACGAGACAGGCAAGCCCCTGCCGCTGGGCAGCCGCGTGCGCGCCAACGCCCAAGGCGGCGAGCCCGCCCTGGTCGGCTTCGACGGCGCGGTGTACCTCGAATCGCTCCAGCCCCGGAACACGCTCGACGTACAGACGCCTTCTGGCCGCTGCCGCGCGAGCTTCGACTATCGCAAGGAAGCCTCGGGAATTCCGCAGATCGGCCCGCTGCGCTGCGCCAAGGAGACCAAGACGCCATGAGCCTTCTGACCCGCTCTTTGCAGGCCCTCGGCCTGCCCCTGCTCTTTGCGCTGCTCTGGTGGCTGCCGGCGGGCCCCGCGCAGGCGGCGGTCAGCTGCAACGCGACGATGACGAACCTGGTCTTCGGCACGGTCGAGCTGGTCAACGGGGCCACGGCGGCGCCCACCACCGCGACGCTGAACTACAACTGCACCAACGACAGCACCACCGCCATCGAGCAGGTCAGGGTCTGCTTCAACATCGGCGACGGCAACGAGGGCCTCGGGAACTTCAATCCACGAGTGATGGAGACCACCGCCGGGAATCAATTGAGGTTCCAGCTGTACCAGGCAACGAGCGGCACCGTGTGGGGCTCCAACGGCAACGCGCAGGTGCCGAACCCGTTCTCCGTCACGATGAGCATTCCTCGCCGTACGACTGCGGGCGGCCTCGGACGGGTGACGGGAAGCACCACCATGCGCGGCGAACTGCTCCCCCTCCAGGGCGCGGTGCCTCCAGGTTCGTACCAGGACAACTTCGTCGGGGACCACACCTCGATCACGCTGTCGAGGAGCACTTCCGCCATGCCGGCGACCTGCGACACCATACAGCCCGGCAGGTTCGCCTTCCTGGTCACCGCAACAGTCGCCAAGAGCTGCCTGGTCACCGCGGACCCGCTGAACTTCGGCACCATCAACGGCCTGCCGGGCCAAGCCGACAGGGACCAGACCAGCACGATCAACGTCACCTGCACCACGCCCACCCCGTACACGGTTGCGCTGACGCCTTCGAATGGCTCGACGACCGGCGCAGGAACGATGACGCCGACAGGCGGCGTGCCCGGCAACGCCGAGACGGTGCCCTATCAGCTCTACCGCAACGCCGCGCGCAATTCCGTCTGGGGCAGCGTCGCGGGCACAGGCGGGAACGTTGCTGCGGGCACAGGCAACGGAGCCGCCCAGGCGCTGACCTTGTATGGACGCGTTCTCGGCACCAACGCCAACGTGCGGCCGGACAACTACCGCGACGTGGTGACGGTCAGCGTGACCTACTGAACTCCGCCGGCAAGCAAGCCGGTGCGGAAAAACCTGCTAGCCATTGGCAGGTTATGGGTAAAGAATGGCGCAGACGGCCTTCATTTTCCCGCGACTCTGCCGATAAACCAGGACAGGGCATCAATGCGATGCCCTCCACCCGGTTGCGACGAGAGGAGGAGTTCCAATGTCCGGAAACATGTCCGCTGCAGGTGCAACTGCCCTGCGCCCGACGCGAATAGCGCAACCGTTGGCTGCCGCCGGCATGCTGCTGTTCTTGCTGCCGCTACCGCTGCGGCTCAGTTCCGCGGAGCCGACGCACGGCATGAACAGTTCCACGGCCCGCTTCACCATCTCGATGGTCGTTCTGCCGACCTTCAAGGTGCTCGAGGTCACACCGGTCAAGGGCGGGCATGAATACCGCGTCTGGACCAACATGAAGTCGGTGGCCATCAAGGGCCGCGAGTACCGTTTCGACAAGATCGGCGAGACAACGCTCATGGTGGCCGGAAACGATGCGGACGGCCGCGACAGCCTCGCTTCCGCCTGGCAAGGGGTCATCGGTGCGATGGCGGCGACCACAGGCTCCGCCCCACCGCAAGCCGCGGCGTCAGCCGGCGATGGCAGCAATGCGATGCGGGTGACGGTGACCTACTGACTGGCTGCGCTCCAGAAAAAAAGCCTGCAGCGATGAACTGCAGGCTTTCGATCGGCAAATTCCGATGAATCGATTTCAGAACGGAATGTCGTCATCCATGTCGTCGAAGCCCGACGACGACTTGGCCGGTGCCTGGCGCGGCGCCGCCGCCGGAGCGCGCGGTGCCGCGGCGGGTGCACGGGGGGCATAACCGCCGCCACCGCCGCCACCGCCACCGCCTTGCGAGTAGCCGCCACCGCCGCCACCCTGCGAATAACCGCCGTCGTCCTCCGGACCGCCCGAGGGGCCGCCCTGGCCCTGGCGGCTACCCAGCATCTGCATCTGGTCGGCGCGGATTTCGGTGGTGTACTTTTCTATGCCGTCCTTGTCGGTCCACTTGCGCGTGCGCAGGCTGCCTTCGACATACACCTGCGAGCCCTTGCGCAGGTATTGGCCGGCAATTTCGGCCAGGCGGCCGTTGAAAACGATGCGGTGCCACTCGGTGGCTTCGCGCATTTCGCCGCTTTGCTTGTCTTTCCAGCGATCGGTGGTGGCCACGGTGACGTTTGCCACCTGGTCGCCGCTTGGGAAGGTACGCATTTCGGGGTCGCGCCCCAGGTTGCCGACGACGATGACTTTATTGACCGATGCCATATGCACTGCCCCTGATAAGTAGATGGAGGAGGAGGTTGAAAGGAACCCTCGATTGTGCCCCAGGCAACCGCCCCCACCCCCTCCGGGTGCCAGAATGGGCGTTCCGCATGAACAGAGAACCTGACTTTTTCGAGCACTTGCGCGCCGAATTGCGCGGGGGCCGCATCTGGCTCGACCGTGCCATCGTGCTCGGCTACGCCATTGCGGCCGGCCTCTTCGTGGTGGGCTTCACAGTTGCCAGCGACTGGGTCTTCGGCCAGTTCCACCGCTTCTACCAGGCGTGGCCCTGGGCCGTGCTGCTGACCACGCCGCTCGTCACCGCGGCCATCGTGTGGTTCACACTGCGCTTCTTTCCGGGTGCGGGCGGTTCGGGCATTCCGCAGATCAAGGCGGCGCTGCATCCGGCGCTGCCGGAGGAGCGGCGCTTCGTCTTCGCGTCGCTCCGGCTGACGGTCGCAAAAATCGGGCTGGGCGTTGCGGGCTTCGCGGCCGGGCTGTCGATCGGGCGCGAAGGCCCCTCGGTGCAGGTTGCGGCGGGCGTGATGCAGCATGCGCGGCGCTGGCTGTCGCCCAACACCACCATCGACTCCCGCGCGCTGCTGGTGGCGGGCGGGGCGGCGGGCATTGCGGCAGCCTTCAATGCGCCGCTGGCGGGCGTGGTGTTCGCCATCGAAGAACTGTCGGGCCGGCTGGAGGCGCGCTCCAGCGGCCTGATCATCACGGCCATCGTGCTGGCGGGCCTGGTGGCGGTGTCGGCATTCGGCAATACCAGCTACTTCGGCGTGATCCGCGTGCCGCGGCTGGGCTGGGACGTGCTCGGGCCCGGGCTGCTGGTCGCGTTGCTGAGCGGCGCGGCAGGCGGGCTGTTCGCGCGCCTGCTGATTGCGTCGCTGACCGGCACGGCCGGGCGGCTCAACCGCTGGCGGGCACGCTTTCCGGTGCGCTTCGCGGCCTGCGGCGGGCTCGCGGTGGCCGTCATCGGGCTGGTGACGGGCGGGGTCACGTTCGGTGCGGGGTCCGAAGCGGTCAAGCAGATGCTGCAGGGCCATGACGAACTTACACCGCTCTACACCGCTCTCAAGTTCATTGCCACCTGGCTCACCGCGTGGTGCGGCGTGCCTGGCGGCATCTTCGCGCCTTCGCTGTCCATTGGCGCGGGCATCGGCGATGCGGTAGCCGGGCTGGCCGGCAGCGACCTCGGGCCCGCACTCATCGCGATGGGCATGGCCGGCTTCCTGGCCGCGGTCACGCAGGCACCGCTCACCGCCTTCATCATCGTGATGGAAATGGTCGACGGCCATTCCATGGTGCTGAGCCTCATGGCTTCGGCCATGCTGGCCAGCCTGGTCTCCCGCATGATCAGCCGCCCGCTCTACGAGACATTGGCCGAGCACATGGTCGGCCGGGCCATCGGCAGCACCGCACCGGTGCACCGGCCGGGGCCCGAAGCTCCCGCGGAGAAAGCCTCTCAACCCGCCCCCTCGCCATGAAATGCAGGGCGGACTATCATGTTCGGTTGCCCTCGGACGATCGAACCCTTGAAATCCCCCGCAACTGACAACCCGGAACGCGACGCCTACCTGGGCGCCGTGCTCGCGCAGCAGCGCATCAGCATCCGCGGTGCGCGCACCCACAACCTGAAGAACGTCGACCTCGACATTCCGCGCAACAAGCTGGTGGTCATCACCGGCCTGTCGGGCTCGGGCAAGTCGAGCCTGGCTTTCGACACGCTGTATGCCGAAGGGCAGCGGCGCTACGTGGAAAGCCTCTCGGCCTATGCGCGGCAGTTTCTGCAGCTCATGGACAAGCCCGACGTCGACGTGATCGAGGGCCTCTCGCCCGCCATCAGCATCGAGCAGAAGGCCACCAGCCACAACCCGCGCTCCACCGTGGGCACGGTGACCGAGATCCACGACTACCTGCGCCTGCTTTATGCACGCGCCGGCACGCCCTACTGCCCCGAGCACCACCTGCCGCTGCAGGCGCAAACGGTGTCGCAAATGGTCGATGCCACGCTTGCCATTGCCAATGAGCCGCGCCTGATGATCCTCGCGCCCGTGGCGCGCGAGAAGAAAGGCGAGTTCCTGGAGCTCTTCGCCGAAATGCAGGCCGCCGGCTACGTGCGCTTCCGCGTCGACGGGCAAACCTACGAATACAACGACCTGCCCAAGCTCAAGAAGACCGAGAAGCACGACATCGACGTGGTGATCGACCGGCTGCGCGCGCGCCCCGACATGCAGCAGCGCCTGGCCGAGAGCTTCGAGGCGGCGCTGCGTCTTGCAGAAGGCCGCGCCATTGCGCTGGAGCTGGGCGCCGAGGGAGCGCCCGACAAGGAGCACCTGTTCAACGCCAAGTTCGCGTGCCCGATCTGCCACTACTCGCTATCGGAACTGGAGCCGCGCCTTTTCTCGTTCAACTCGCCCGTGGGCGCCTGCCCGAGCTGCGACGGCCTCGGCCACCGCGAGGTGTTCGACCCGGCGCGCGTGGTGGCCTTCCCGTCGCTCTCGCTGGCCAGCGGCGCCATCAAGGGTTGGGACCGCCGCAACAGCTACTACTTCAGCATGATCGAGAGCGTTGCGAAGCACTACAAGTTCGACGTCGACGCGCCCTTCGAATCCCTGCCCGCCTCGGTGCAGCAGGTGCTGCTGCACGGCTCGGCGGCCGAAGAGATCAAGTTCAACTACACCATGGAATCGGGCAACTTCGCGGGCAAGAAGCTCACGAAGAAGCACCCCTTCGAGGGCATCATCCCGAACATGACGCGGCGCTACCGGGAGACCGATTCGGTGATGGTGCGCGAAGACCTCGCGCGCTTTCGCAACCTGCAGCCGTGTCCCGACTGCGGCGGCTCGCGCCTCAGGCCCGAGGCGCGCAACGTATTCCTGGTCGATGAATCGAACCGCCCCGCCGATGGTGGCGAGCCGCCGCGCATGGCGATTTTCGAATTGAGTCATCTCACGCTGCGCGATTCGCTCGCCTGGTTCCAAAACCTGAAGCTGCGCGGTGCCAAGGCCGACATCGCCGACAAGGTGGTGCGCGAGATCGGCTTGCGCCTCAAGTTCCTGAACGACGTGGGCCTGAACTACCTGAGCCTGGACCGCAGCGCCGAAACGCTCTCGGGCGGCGAGGCGCAGCGCATCCGCCTGGCCTCGCAAATCGGCTCCGGCCTCACGGGCGTGATGTACGTGCTCGATGAGCCCAGCATCGGCCTGCACCAGCGCGACAACGACCGCCTCATCGGCACGCTGAAGCACCTGCGCGACATCGGCAACAGCGTGATCGTGGTCGAGCACGACGAGGACATGATCCATGCCGCCGACCACGTGATCGACATGGGCCCCGGTGCCGGCGTGCACGGCGGCCGCGTGATGGCGCAGGGCACCTATGCCGAGGTGTCGGCCAACCCCGACTCGCTCACTGGCCAATACCTTTCGGGCACCAAGAAGATCGAAGTGCCCAAGCACCGCACCGCCTGGCTGCCGGTCGTGAAGAAGCCGGCCTTCAACGAAGGCAAGAAGGCCTCGCGCTTTCCGCCGAGCCCCGCCGCCGAACGGCGCGCCGCGCGCGAAGCGGCGCACCTTGCCTCGCAGACCGACCTGCAGGAAATCCGCGTGGTCGGCGCCACCGGCAACAACCTGAAGAACGTGAGCGTGGCCTTTCCGGTCGGTCTGCTGACCTGCGTCACGGGCGTTTCGGGCTCAGGCAAATCGACTCTGGTGAACGACACGCTCTACACCGCCGTGGCGCGCACGCTCTACCGCGCGCACGAAGAGCCGGCCGCGCACGAGTCGGTCGAGGGCATCGAGTATTTCGACAAGGTCATCAACGTCGACCAATCGCCCATCGGCCGCACGCCGCGCAGCAACCCGGCCACCTACACGGGCCTGTTCACGCCCATTCGCGAGCTGATGGCCGAGACCAACACCGCGCGCGAACGCGGCTACGGCCCGGGCCGCTTCAGCTTCAACGTGGCGGGCGGCCGCTGCGAGGCCTGCCAGGGCGACGGCGTGGTGAAGGTCGAGATGCACTTTCTGCCCGACGTGTACGTGCCCTGCGAGGTGTGCCACGGCCAGCGGTACAACCGCGAGACGCTCGAGGTTCAGTACAAGGGCAAGAACATCGCGCAGATCCTCGAGATGACGGTCGAGGTGGCGCACGAGTTTTTGAAAGCCGTGCCGACCATCGAGCGCAAGCTGCGCACGCTGCTCGACGTGGGCCTTTCATATATCAAGCTCGGCCAGTCGGCCACCACGCTCTCGGGCGGCGAGGCGCAGCGCGTGAAACTTGCACTGGAGCTCAGCAAGCGCGACACCGGCCGCACGCTCTACATCCTGGACGAGCCGACCACTGGCCTGCACTTTGCCGACATCGAACTGCTGCTGAAGGTGCTGCACCAGCTGCGCGACGCGGGCAACACCATCGTCGTGATCGAGCACAACCTGGACGTCATCAAGACGGCCGACTGGCTCGTCGACATGGGCCCGGAGGGCGGCGCCGGCGGCGGCACGGTGGTGGGCGAAGGCACGCCGGAAGACATCGCGGCCAATGAGGCCAGCCACACGGGGCGCTACCTCAAACGGTTGTTGCCGAACTGAGAGCCGATTGAGTGGCAACGCTCAATCGTTCAGATCGCTCAACAGTCCGCGCTGTCCGTTGTCAAACCAGGCTGCATCGAAACCATCGGCCAGCAAGATGGATTTCACACTGCTGGTACCTGCCTTGTTCAGTCGGTCCAGGTACTTCACCAGAGTCTGGGCATCCTCTGTGAGGATATGCGTTAACGATTCGCAGATTGCCTGGGCGATCAGCTTGATGTCGTCCTTGACCGCACTGCGATCGTCGCCAGCATCCCGCTTGATATCTCGCATCAACAAGCCAGCCTGCATGGCGTGATCGATGTTGAATGGCAGCACTTCGAAATTGCGCAATGGCAGATCGGTCACGGCCTGCTTGACCTGAAATTCCGAAGCCGCGACCGCCGAAAGGTACAGCGGCACACCGCGCTTCAAGGCTTCGCGAAGATAGCTGACCGCGACGCGATGGTGAGCGCGCCGGATCAGCCAACGAGATCAGATAGCTCGTATCGAGCAGGATCGCGCTCACTCCTTGCTTCCCCGAAGCTCGTCGACCCAAGTGCCCGCGTCGGGCACATCCCTCCATGCCTTGACCCCGCGTTGGGTGAGGCGATCAAGAGCCTTTTCGTCGAACCGGCTTTCGTGTTCGACAAATTCAAGCAGCCGAGCACCCCGGTATTCACGCGTCACCACGTTGTATTCGGCAACGATTCGGATCATCGCGGGCTTGTACAGACGATTGGTCTTTTCGTCCCGAAGCATTTCACGCGCCGCCTCTACGAGGAGTGCCTTGCCATCAGGCAGGCGAATGTGGGCATTCGGTTTGCTGTGTCCGCCCATGTCTTCGATCTCGCCACGCACATACCGCTCCACGCGAACCCATTGATCTGCATCGTCGGCATGAAAGTCGGACGAGGCGCTGATGACAATCCCCGCTGGCAGGAAATTAGATTCGATGCTCACACGCCACTGACGCCCAGAACGTGCGTTTTTCTGCCATCTCTCGATCACCGCGCGGCGCTTCAAACTCACGCCGTCCATTTGTTGATCGTTGGCCAGCTTTTGCAAGTCGCTCAACAAGACCGGATTGGCAGTGGGTGCTGTCCGGATACCCAGCGACCCATTCACGACAGAGACATCCAGCGCATTTGTATCGACTTCGTTGCCGTCGCCACGCAAAAACTCATCCACGTCCTTGGCAAAGGCACGCAGCACAGACAGCGGCACTCTGTCGGGCGAGATTTCGTATCCCGCCGACTCGTCGTGCAAAGCAATCAACAACTCTTGCGCTTCCATAAGGGCATTCTAGGCGTGCAAGCCGCTTTTTGTAGGGCCACGAAAGGCTCACGTTCCCGACGCGGCTGCACGAATGCGCAAGCCGCGCCACAATCGCGGCCAATGCCCTCCTTCACGCCGCGCCAGTTCGTCCTGCTCGTTCTCCTCACCCTTGCATGGGGCCTCAACTGGCCCGTGATGAAACTCGGCGTGGCGGACTATCCGCCGCTCGCGTTTCGCGCCATTTCCATCTGGCTCGGCCTTCCGGTGCTGGGCCTCGCGCTGGTGTGGATGAAGGTGCCGTTCCGCGTGCCGCGAAGCGCATGGCCCGAGCTGGTGTGGCTGGGCGCCACCAACATGTTCGTCTGGCATGCCTGCATCATTCTTGCGGTGAAGGCGCTCTCGGGCGGGCGCGCGGCAATCCTCGGCTACACGATGCCGGTGTTCTCGGCCGTGATCGGCGCGTTGCTGTTCTCTGCCGTGCTCACGCGGCGCGCATGGATCGGCGTGGGTGCCTGCGCGGTGGGCGTGGGGCTGCTGCTCTGGCACGAGCTCACCGACTTGGCGGGGCGGCCCGGCTACGTGGCGCTCGCATTGGCGGCTGCGGCAACCTGGGCATTGGGCACGCAGCTGCTGCGGCACACCCGCATCGGGCTGCCCACGCTCACGCTCTCGTTCTGGATGACGGCGATGACGGCTGTCGTGATGACGGTGCTCACGCTGCTCTTCGAGCGCGACCAGTGGCGCTGGCCGGGCCACGTGACCTGGGGTTCGATTCTCTATAACGCCGTGCTGATCTTCGGCTTTGCGCACGCGGCGTGGTTCTACCTGGCGCGCGGCCTTCCGCCGGTGGCATCGACGCTGAGCGTGATGTTCATTCCGGTGCTCGGCGTGTTCAGCGGCGCGGTGTGGCTGGGCGAAGTCGTGCACTGGCAGGACTGGATCGCCGTCGCGCTGATGATGGTGGCCATCGCCTCGGTGCTCTGGCCTTCGCGCAGCACCGCCAAGACCTGACGGAGAAGACTCAGGTCGTCGTCTGCACGTGCAGGCGGCTCGTCTTGCAGCGGTGCAGCGCGCGGTAGTGCTCCAGCGGCCGGCCGTTGGCGCCATAGGCAATCGACTCGATGCGCAGCAGCGGCTCGGGCTGCGGCAGGTCGAGCAGCTTGCAGGTTTCGGCATCGGGCAGCACCGCATCGATCCAGCGCTCGGCCCGCACCAGGCGCAGGCCGTATTGCCGGCGCAGCACGTCGTAGAGCGAACGGTCTTCCAGGCGTGCGCGGTGCAGCCCGGGTGCCAGGTCGGCCGGCACAACGGTCTCGACCAAGAGGCGCAGTTCGCCGTCGACGCTGCGCAGGCGCTTGAGCGCCACCACCTGCGTGTCGTCGGCCAGGCCCAGCGACGCGGCCTCTTGCGCGGTGGGCGAGCGCAGTTCCTGCGTGAGGATTTGCGTGCGCACCGAGCGGCCCTTGCGTTCCATCTCGTCGGAGAAGCCCAGCACGGTGGAAACAAAGTCTTCGTCGCGCTCGCGCGCCGACACGAAGGCACCGCGCCCCTTGATCTTGTAGATGAGGTTGTTGCGCACCAGGTCGGCCAACGCCTCGCGCACCACGATGCGCGAAATGCCGAACTGCTCGCCCAGTTCCGCCTCGGAGGGCAGCTTGGCGCCGATGGGCAGCACGCCTTGCAGGATCTGCAGGCGAATGGTGTCGCGAAACTGCGCCCACAGCGGCGATTCGGAGTTGCGGTCGAGCACGGTCGACATGTCGTTGGGACTGTTCACTTTTTAGGCTTGGCCAAGCACTGGGTTGGCCATCAATGATGCATCGAAAGAAGGTTTTTCGCCCGCGGGCACGGCATGAAGGCGTACGTTGTGTCGCTCGCGCAGCGCCGTGGCGCAGGCGCACAGCTCGTTATGGGCATGCACGGCGTCCCAGCCCAGAGCCTCGGCCGCAACAGCCGCAATCTCGGCCAGGGCCGCGTCGGTGACCAGGCCGCGAATGGCCAGCAGCGTGCGGCGAATCACGAGGTCGTCCAGGTGCACCACGCCGGTTTCAAGGCACAGGTACGACAGTTCGGCGGCCGAATAATCCGGCGCATGCTCGAGCGGCACGTCGCCCGACGCCGCAAGGCGCTGCGCCAGCGGCAGCGCCTTGGAGCCGTAGCGCGCCAGCAGGTTCAGCGCACGCGTGCGGTCCATGCCCGACGCGATCATCATCTTCTCGATGAAGCGGTCGGTCGCCGATGCATCGGCCGGCAGCTCCGCACCGCCGCCGATGGGCAGCAGCTCGGTCGATGCGGTGCGCGAGCGGCCCAGCAGCTGCAGCACTTCGCTGGTGGCTTCTTCGGCCAGCGAGCGAAAGGTGGTCCACTTGCCGCCGACGAGGCCGACGATGGCAATGTCGCGCGTGGCATTCGGCGGATCGACCACCACCGAGTGGTCGCGCGAAATCTGGCCCGGCTTGTCGGCATCCGAACGCGCGAGCGGCCGCACGCCAACGTAGGTGTAGACCACGTCGCCGCGGCCGAAAGCCATGTTCGGAAAGACCTCGCGAAGCACGTCGATCAGGTAGTCGACCTCCGCCGGCTCGGTGACGATCTGGTCCGGGTCTTCCACCGGAATGTCGGTGGAACCCACCAGCACGCGGTCCAGAAACGGGTAGACGATGCACACGCGCCCATCCACCGCCTCGAAGTAGGCCATGCGGCCGTCGAGCGCGTCGCGCAGCGCCGGATGGTCGAGCACCAGGTGCGAGCCCTTGGTGCCCATCACGCGCGGGCCGGCACCACCGAGCACCGCCGCGCTGCGGTCCAGCCACGCGCCGGTGGCGTTCACCACGGTGTCGGCGGTTACGCGTACGAGCGCGCCGGTGATCTCGTCGCGCAGCGTAAGGATGTTGCCCGCGCAGCCCATCACGCGGCAGTAGTTCGCGGCCGCGGAGCGCGGCTGGTCGCGGCAGGCATCGCCGATGAGTTCGAGAATGAGCCATTCGGGATGGCTGATCCACGCGTCGAAAAAGGTGGCGGTCCAGCGGATGGCCGCGCGGAACAAACCGCGGTCAGCCGAGGGCACGCGGCTGATGCGGTGGCCGGGCATCACGCGCTGGCGGCGCCCCAGCAGGTCATACAGCCGCAGGCCCAGCGCCACGGCCAGCAGGCCGCGCGTGCGCTGCGGCGGCGTGCGCCCGAAGAACTTGAGCGCACTGCTCATCAGCCCGCCGAAGAAGTTGGCAAGCGGCACCACCGTCTTGAGCGGCCGCACCAGATGCGGCGCATTGCGCAGCAGCAGGTTGCGCTCGCGCGTGGCTTCGGCCACCAATGAAAAGCTGCCGCTCTCCAGGTAGCGCAGGCCGCCGTGGATCATCCGCGAGGGCGCGCTGCTGGCGCCGGCGCCAAAGTCGCCCTTGTCGACGATCAGGCAGTCGACGCGCTGCAGCGACAGGTCGCGGAACACGCCGACGCCGTTGATGCCGGCGCCCACGATCACAGTGGAGAAATGCCGCCCCGCCAGCGAGGCGGGACGCACGAAGGGCAATTGCCAAGCGCTCATAGAAAAACCTCCGCGCTGCGCGCTGCGGTGCGAGCGTCTTCGGGCAGCCGGGCGGCGCTCATCTCGCGCCTCCCGCAAGGTGGGTGAATACAGGTGACATGCTGTCGATCAGTTCGTTGAAACCGGCGTTGAAATCCGCATGGGCGCTGGCGTCCCGTGCATTGGGTTCGATCACTTCGCAAGGCGCGAGCAAGGGGCTGCCCTGGGCCGCGTCGTCGAGGCCTTGCGACATGGCCGCGTAGATTGCGGCGCCGCGCGCGCCGGTCTCGTCGTCGGCACAGCGCTCGACCGGTCGGCCGAGAAAGGCCACGAGCAGGCGCACGAGGCGTGCATCGCCCGCGCCGCCGCCGAGCACCGTCGTTTCGCCAACCGCGAGGCCGGCCGCGGCAAGGCGCGCCGTGTGCCGCGCATGCAGTGCTGCAACGGAATCGACCACGGCACGCGCCATGTCGGCGCGCGTGTGATGGCTCTTGAGGCCCACGAAGCCGGCAGTCACGCCGCCTCCGCCATTGACGAAGGGAAGAAAGCGCAGGCCGCCGGCGCCGAGCGGCACCGTCATGGCCAGGTCCACCACCGCGCGTGAATCGGGCAGTGCGAGCACGCCCGCCAGCCAGGCGATGTTGGCCATCGAAGACGGGCTGTTCTCCATGTAGAGCCGCTCGTTGGTGTGGCCGAAATTCACGATGGCTGCGACGGCGGGCTTGGGCTCCAGCACCGGCCCGACCACGGCGTTGACGCACCAGGTGCCGAACACCGATACCGCGCGGCCGCGTGCCTCCGCGCCAATCGCCGTCATCGAGGCGAGCAGGTCGATGGCGCCCGTCGCCACCGGAATGCCCGCGGGCAATCCGCACAGCGCCGCCTCCGAAGGCCGCAGTTTTCCGATGACGGTGCCGCTCGGCACGATGGGGCCGAAGGCATGCGCGCCAAGCTCCGCAATGCCCGACGCATCGAAAGCCGCCTGCGACCAGTTGCCGGTGGCAAGCGACGCCAGCCCGGCGGTGCTCGCATCGCTCGCGTCGGTCGCAATTTCGCCGGTGAGCAGAAAACCGAGGTAGTCCTTGGCGAACAGCAGGCGGCGCAGCTCGCCGCGCTGCACGGCGTCCGCGCCCAGCAACTCGGCGGCGATCACCGTCGGCTGCCCGGGCCAGGGGCTGCAGCCCACCTCTTCGAACAACTGCGCGCCATGGCTTGCCGCCAGGGCGCGCGCACGCGCATCGGCGCGCTGGTCGGTGGAGGCGACGGCACGCCCGCCAAGGAGCTGGCCGTTGACATCGAGCGCATAGAGGCCGGCGCCGTGGCCGGTGCAGGCCATGGCGCGAACCTCGGCCGTGCGCGGGCCGAGTTGTCGGGCAACGTCGCGCAGCACATGCGTCAACGCCTCGCGGATGGCGTGCGCGCCCACCTCGCAGCCGCCGCCGGCCAGCCGGTCGTGCGGCAGGGGCATGCGGGACAACGCAACGGTGCGGCCGCTCGCAGCTTCGAGGGCCAGCGCCTTCAGGCTGCTCGAGCCCATGTCGACGCCGATCAATATGTTTGGCTTCATGTCATAACAGCTTCTGCGACTTGAAAGCGGCTTGCCAGTAGCGTTTCCCCTAGTTATCGCGGCAAACAACCCGCGATTACATTCTACCTGTCATAACAACTGTCGTGACAACGAGGTCCCAAAGATCTGCTCTCCAAAGGCAGGTCGCAAGCTCTGCCAGTCAACGCGAGGAGACACAAGATGAGGCGAAATTTCCTGAAGTCCGCTGCGGCCGCCGGTATCGGCCTGGCCGGCACCAGCGCATTTGCGCAGTCCACCCCCACGGCCGCCGCCACCGGATTGCGCGGCAACGCGAACGACGTGTACGTGATGAACGTGATGGTGTCGGGCGTCGAATACTGGTTTCCGGTCTACGAAATGATGAAGCAGCTCGGCCGCACGCTGGGCGTGCGCACGCGCTACACCGGCACGCCCGAGTACGACGTGAACAAGCAGCTGGCCTCGTTCGAGCAGGAGCTGGCGCGCAAGCCCGCGGGCATCCTGCTGCACCCGATGAACCCCGACCCGTTCATCGAGCCGATCAACCGGGCGGTGGCCATGGGCATCCCGGTCGTGACCTTCGCGGCCGACTCGCCCAACTCCAAGCGCGCATCGTTCGTCACCTCTGACAACGACCGCGAAGGCACGCAGGCGGCGGACGCGATTGCCGCGGCGCTGGGCGGCAAGGGCGAATACGCGGTGCTCGAGAACCCCGGTCAGGACAACCACGACCGCCGCATCGCGGCCTTCATCAACCGCATGAAGACCAAGCACGCCGGCATGAAGCTGGTGGGCCGCGCCGCCAGCAACCAGGACCCGAGCAAGGCCTACCAGGCGGTGCTGAGCCTGGCGCAGGCCAACCCGAACCTGGGTGCGCTGTTCATGCCCGAAGCCAACTCGGCTTTGGGTGCGGCGCAGGCCAAGATCGAATCGAAGAAGAACATCCGCGTGATGTGCTGCGACGTGAACGCCAAGATCCTCGACATGATCAAGGCCGGCGACGTGTTCGGCGCCATCAACCCCAACCAGGGCATGCAGGGCTACATGGGCATGATGATGCTGTTCCTGGCCAAGAACCCTTCGCTCATCGACCCGATGAACGACGCCAAGCGCAACGGCACCAATCCCATGTCGGTGCCGTTCCTGGACAACGGCCTGTCGGTGGTCAGCAAGGCCAATGCCGACGACTTCTACTGGGACAAGTACCTCGCGCGCCGCGGCACCAAGGGAATCGGGGAGTGAGCGAATTGCTCGAACTGCGCGGCATCAGCAAGCGCTTCGGCGCTTCGCGCGCGCTCTCGGGCGTGGACTTCTCGCTGCGCGCGGGCGAGATCCACGCCCTGTGCGGCGAAAACGGCGCGGGCAAGTCGACGCTGATGAACATCATCGACGGCATCCACCGGCCCGACGAAGGCGACATCGTTCTCAACGGCAAGAAGGCGGTCATCGACGGCCCGGCGCACGCCATGCGCCTGGGCATCGGCCTGGTGCACCAGGAGATCGCGCTGTGCGCCGACGCCACCGTGGCCGAAAACATCTTCATGCCCGAGATCAACGCGGGCAAGCAGGCCTGGATGAACTACGCCAGCCTGAATGCGCGCGCGGCCGAAGTGCTGGCGCGGCTCGGGCAGGACATAGACCCTGCCGCGCCCGTGAGCGAACTCAGCATTTCAAGCCAGCAGCTGGTGGAGATTGCCAAGGCGCTCACACTCGACTGCAAGGTGCTGATCCTCGACGAGCCCACGGCCGCGCTCACCGACAACGAATCGGCCGCGCTCTTCCGCGTGCTGCACGACCTGAAGGCGCAGGGCATCGGCATCATCTACATCAGCCACCGCATGGCTGAAATATTCACGCACTGCGACCGCGTCACGGTGCTGCGCGACGGGCGCAACGTGCATTGCGGGCCGCTGGCCGGGCTGACGGCCGACGAGCTGGTGCGCCGCATGGTGGGCCGCGAGCTCGGCAACTACTACCCGCCCAAGCAGCAGGGCGCCGAGCCGTCCGGGCCGGTGCTCGAAGTGACCGGCATTGCCGACGGCGAGCGCGTACACGGCATCTCGTTTGCACTGAAGCGCGGCGAGATCCTCGGCATTGCAGGCCTGATGGGCGCCGGCCGCAGCGAACTGGCCGAAACGCTGTGCGGCCTGCGCACCGCCACGCAAGGCACGGTGCGCCTGAACGGCAAGACGCTTTCCATCCGCAAGTACAGCGACGCGCTGCGCGAAGGCATCGCCTACCTCAGCGAAGACCGCAAGGCCGCGGGCGTGTACCTCGACCTGCCGATTGCGCAGAACATCTCTTCGATGGCGCTGCGGCGCGTGAGCTCCGCCTGGGGCCTGCTGCAGCGCTCGGCCGAACACCGCCTGGCACGCGAGCTGGGCGCCAAGCTCAACCTCAAGTCGGACGGCGTGGCCATCGAGGTGTCGAGCCTTTCGGGCGGCAACCAGCAGAAGGTGGCCATTGCCAAGCTGCTGGCCACCAACCCATCGGTGCTGCTGATGGACGAGCCCACGCGCGGCGTGGACGTGGGCGCGAAGTCCGAGATCCACCACATCCTTCGCGAGCTCGCGAACCAGGGCGTGGGCGTGATCGTGATCTCTTCGGAGCTGCCCGAGATCATCGGCCTGTGCGACCGGGCGCTGGTGATCCGCGACGGACGGCTGGCCGGCGAATTGAATTCCAACGAAATGACGGAGGAAGCCCTGCTGCGGCTCGCCTCCGGACTCTGCGAACAGGAGATGGCATGAACTACCCGGCACAACTCGATGCGGGCCTCGCACCCAGGCAGTCAGGAGGCGGCCCCGCAAAACCCACCAACAAGCTCACCAGCATGCGCGAGATGGGCCTGCTGCTGATCATTGCGGTGCTGTGCGTGGCGATGAGCTTTGCGTCGCCCTACTTCCTGACCTGGGAGAACGTGCGCGCGATGCTGCTGTCGTTCTCCATCGAAGGCATCGTGGTGGTCGGCATGACCATCCTGCTGATCGTCGGGGGCATCGATCTTTCGGTGGGCTCGGTGGTCTGCTTTGCGATGGTGGTCACGGGCAAGCTCTTCTTGATGGGCGTGGACCCGTGGCTCGCGAGCCTGGTGGCCATTGGCGCAAGCGGGCTCATCGGCGCAATGATCGGCGGCTGCGTCACCCGCATCGGGCTCAACCACTTCATTGCATCGCTGGCCTTCATGGTGATCGTGCGCGGGCTGTGCCTCGCGCTCACGCAGGGCACGCCGCAGTCGCTGTTCTCGCTGCCGGCCGAGTTCAAGTTCATCGGGCAGGGCACGCTGTTCGGCGTTCCCGCGGTCATCCTGATCTTCATTGCCATCGTCGTCGTGAGCGACTTCGTGCTGCGTCGCTCCACCTTGCTGCGGCGCGTGTTCTACACCGGCAGCAACGAAAAGGCGGCGCTGTATTCGGGCATTCGCGTGGGCCGCGTGAAATTCTGGGTCACGGTGCTGTGCGCTGCATCGGCCGGCCTTGCGGGCGTGATCTACACGGCGCGCTTCGGCGCGGCCACGCCCACCTTCGGCGTGGGCATGGAGCTCAACGTGATCGCAGCCGCGGTGATCGGCGGGGCCAGCCTCAAGGGCGGCTCCGGCACGGTGCTGGGCGCGGTGCTCGGCCTGGCGCTGCTGTCGGTGGTGACCAGCTCGCTGATCCTGCTGGATGTGTCGCCTTACTGGCAGGACGTGATCAAGGGCCTGATCCTGCTCGCGGCCGTGACCATCGACCACCTCCTGAACACGAGAAAGAAGACCAGATGAAGAGCGAGATGAAGAAGACCACGCTGGGCCCGTCGGGCATCGAATGCTCGGCCATCGGCCTGGGCACCTGGGCCATGGGCGGGTGGATGTGGGGCGGCGGGGACAACGCGGCGGCCGTCGTCGCCATCCAGGCCTCCCTGGACGCGGGCGTGAACCTGATCGACACCGCGCCGGCCTACGGCCTGGGGCGCTCGGAGAGCATCGTGGGCACGGCGCTCAAGGGGTGGCGCCACGAGGCCGTGATCGCCACCAAGTGCGGCCTGGTGTGGCACACGCAAAAGGGCACGCATTTCTTCGAGGAAGACGGGCACCCGGTGTACCGCTATCTCGGCCGCGACTCGATCTTCCATGAATGCGAAGAGAGCCTGAAGCGCCTGCAGACAGACTACATCGACCTCTACATCACGCACTGGCAGGACAGCACTACGCCGGTGGCCGAGACCATGGATGCGCTGCTGGAGCTGAAGAAGCAGGGAAAGATCCGCGCCATCGGCGTGAGCAACGTGAGCCCCGAGACGCTTGCCGAGTACCTGCGCCATGGCCCGGTCGATGCGGCGCAGGAGCGCTACAGCCTGATCGACCGCGAGATCGAGACCACGCTCGCGCCCTTGTGCAGCGAGCACAATGTGGCGGTGCTGGGCTACTCCTCGCTCGCGCTCGGCCTGCTTGCCGGCCCGATCGATCCGGCACGCGAGTTCAAGGGCGACGACCAGCGTGCGAGCAATCCGCGCTTCAGCGAAGCCAACCGCTCCAAGCTCAAGGCCTTCTTCGAAGAGCTCGATCCGCTGCGCACGCAACTGGGCTGTTCGTTCGCCCAGTTGATGATTGCCTGGACCATTGCACGTGGCACCGTCTCCCTGGCGCTGTGCGGCGCACGCGTGCGCCAGCAGGCCATCGAGAACGCGGGCGCTGGCGCCGTCGAGCTGGGCGACGACGCCCTGCGGCAGATCGACGCCGCGGCCAAGCGACACCTGGGCGCGCTCGCCTGACCTTTCCCTTCTTTTTCCGACCCCAACAAGGAGTTCTTTCCATGTCGAAAGACAAGACAGCGCGGCTCAACCGGCTGCTGACCAACGGCCGCTGCCTGGACATTGCCCTGGACCACGGCGTGTGCAACGAGCCCTCGTTCCTCGACGGCCTGGAGGACATGCCCCAGGTCATGGACAAGCTCCTGGCCGCCGGGCCCGATGCGATCCAGCTCAACTACGGACAGTCCGACCTGCTGCAGGACCGCCCCGGCCGCGACAAGCCCGCACTGGTGATGCGCATCGACATGGGCAACCCCTACAACGCCACGCTGCACCGCGTGATGTGGGCGCAGCTGCAGAACGAGCATGACCCGGTGCTGCCGGCCGTGCAGCGCGACGCGGCCTGCGTGGTGGTCAACCTCTTCATGCTGCCGAACGAGCCCGACCTGTTTCGCCAGTGCGTGCAGAACATCGCGCGCGTGCGTGCCGACTGCGACCGCTACGGCATGCCGCTGATGATCGAGCCGCTGGTGATGCAGTCGCCCACGCCGGGCAGCCGCTACCAGGTCGACGGCGACGCCGAAAAAATCGTCACGCTGGTGCGCCTTGCGCGCGAAATGGGCGCCGACATCGTCAAGGCCGACCCGACCAGCGACCCTGCCGACTTCCACCGCGTGGTGCAGGCGGCGCGTTGCCCGGTGCTCGTGCGCGGCGGCGGGCGCGAAGACCTGCAGCAGGTGTTCGCGCGCTCGCGCGCACTGCTGGACCAGGGTGCCGTCGGCATGGTGTACGGGCGCAACGTGTACCAGCACGCCAACCCCTCCGCGGTGGTGAACGCGCTGATGGCCATGATCCACCGCGGCGCGAGTGCCAGGGAGGCCTGGGCCCTCTACGAATCGGGCGGCGCCAAGTAAGACAAAGAGCGAGCGCCGGCGCAAGAACCAAGAAGAAATCAGCACGGCAGGCGATGCACCCGTCGCCTGCCGGGGTGCGTCCTGCGCGCGCACTGGAGAGGGGTCGAGCAACGGGTTGCCCTGCGAACTTCTAACAATCTGGAGGCGACGATGAAGATCCGGTATTTCTTGATGGCGTTCCTGGCCCCGCTCGTCACATTGCTGACGCATGCGGCCGTCACCGGGGTCAGCCCGATGACCACCCTCGACAACATGGCGACGGCGGTTGCCGAAGCCATGGCCGACCCGCTCCCGCTGCAGGGGCCGGGCCTCGGCAACCTCACCTACACATCGGCCGAGCTGTTCAAGCCCGTGTCGATGATCACCAGCCCCAACCACCCGCTCGATCCGGCGCACAGCAGCGCCTACGAGTCGCGCGAGGTGCCCGCCACGTACCCCGGCCGCAAGGACTACGGCATGAACGCGGGCATCATGATCAACGGCTACTTCCTCACCTCGTTCGCGCCTGACAGCGGCCTGGGCCCGGGCGGCTTCCTGCTGTACGACGTGTCGAACCCGCGCCAGATCCAGCTGGTCAAGAAGATCTACGAACCCGAGGCCCGCACCAAGGAGTTCCGCGAAACGCACTCCTTCGGCACGGCCAAGATCGGCGGCAAGACGTACGTGGTGCTGCCCAGCATCAACGGAGTGGAGTTCTGGGACTTCACCGACATCAACGACATCAAGCAGGTGAAGAAGCTGGCGCTGCCTGGCGTCAACTCCGGCGACTACGAGAATGTCGCCTGGCAGCTCTGGTGGCAGGCGCCCTACCTGTACGTGGCCTCGGCGGGGCGCGGCATGTTCATTGTCGACGCGACGGACCCGGCAAACGCCGTGGTTGCGAACCGCGGCGCGGGCAAGCCCAACCCGGTGCCCACGGGTGAGCTCGGCAACTTCCGGATCGGCCCGATCTTCACCATGGGCAACCACATGGTGCTGACCGCGATGGAAAGCAACGGCGGGTTCGCGAGCCTCGACATCTCCGACCCGCTCAACCCCAAGGTGCTCGATTCCATTGTGGGCACCACGCCGTTCTACTACGCCACCTGCTTCGACGGCAAGAGCCTGCACGTCTCGACGCGCGGCGGCGGCGCCAAGATGTACAGCTACGACCTGGGCGACCGCTCGCGCTTCGTGGCCGAGGACAACCGGCTGGTCATCGACGAGCAGCTGTACTGCGCCACGCAGGACAACTACGTCATCCAGGGCGCGCAAACGCGCATCCACAAGGTCGACGTGAGCAATCCGCTGAACCATGTGGAGGTGGGCCGCGGCAGCATCTTGCGCGAGGACGACCCGAACTTCTCGCATTCGGACAACGGCCAGGTTGCGATGTTCGGCAACCTCGTCTTCGTGGGCAACGACCACGGCTCAGGCAGCGGCTTCGTCGTGCATGCGGTAGACCCCGACATCACCAAGCCTGAAGTGAAACAGGTTTCGCCGGCCAACGGCGCGAAGCAGCAGGCGCTCACCTCGCGCATCGGCATCGGCATGACCGACAACATCCGCCCCGAGAGCGTCAACGCCAACACCTTCGTCGTGCGCGCGGTGGGCGGCAACACGCTCGCGGGCACCTACAGCGTGCAGCTGGGCATCATCAACTTCCACCCCGAGCAGCCTCTGCAGCCGGGCACCAGCTACGAGGTGTTCCTGCCCGCCAACGGCGTGAAGGACTATGCGGGCAATGCCATCGGCGCCGACTTCAAGTCGGTCTTCAACACCGGCAACGCGACCGACATCAACCTGCAGCACTACTGGACGCTGGCGGGCAACCTCTCCGACCAGATCGGCAGCAACAACGGCACGCCGGCGTCGGGCGATGCGTTCGAGAGCATCGGCATGAACTTCGCGGCGCGCACCGCCGGCGTGCCGCTGAAGAACGACACCGTCGCCACGGTGCTCGGCGGCACCGCCTCGCTGAGCTTCTACATGAAGACCACGCAGGCCGGCAGCGCCAACCCGTGGACCGCGCCCGGGATCTTCGGGCGCGACCAGGCCAACGGCGCGGACGATGTGTTCTGGGGCTGGATCGACGGCAGCGGCTTCATGAATCTCTCGGTGGCCAACAAGGCCACCAACAACCCGGGCACCCGTTCGCAGGCGGCCGTGAACGACGGCAACTGGCACCACGTCGTAATGACCCGCGACGCGGCCTCGGGCGCGCAGACCATGTACGTGGACGGCGTGAAGACCAGCTCCACGGGTCTCACCGGCACCAAGGGGCTGGCGAACAAGTTCCAGGTCATGGGCCAGATCCAGGGCAACACCGATCTGTTCAAGGGCACGCTGGCGGAAGTGCGCGTGTACAGCCGCGTGCTTACCGACGGCCAGGTGGCCACGCTGCGCGGGCAAGCCGTCATCGGGGACCCCGGCATCGGCGGCGGGCCGAAGATCGTCAACGGCCAGCTGGTGTTCGACCCGGCCACGCTCGGCAGCGGCGGCGCGCAGTTCCGCTGGAACTTCGGCGACGGCACGCAGACGGCCTACTCCACCCAGCCGCGCTATACCTACACCTACACGCGGCCGGGCCACTACACCGTGACGCTCACGGTGCGCGACGCGAGCGGGCGCGAGACCTTCTACACCTACAACCTCACGGTGATCGCCCCAACCACGCCGCGGGCGCCCACGCACACCACCAACATCGCGGGCGATGCGAATTCGGTCTACTCGGTCAACCCCGACAGCGGCACGGTCGCCGCCATCGACGCACAAACCCTGGCCAAGCGCTGGGAAGTGCGCGTGGGCGACGAGCCGAAGACGCTGGCGGTGGGCCCCGATGGACGCATCTGGGTCACGGTGCAGGGCGAAGACAAGCTGGTGGCGCTCAGCGCGGCCGACGGCAGCCTCTCGGCCACGGTGCCGCTGGCCTACGGCAGCGGCCCCTACGGCGTGGCCTTCACGCCCGACGGTACGAAGGGCCTGCTGACGCTGGAGAGCAAGTCGGTGCTGATGAGCTTCGACCCGAGCAACGGCGCCACCACCGGCGCGGTCGCGCTCGAAGGCAGCCTGCGCGGCATTGCGGTGAGCTCGGACGCACAGGTGGCGTATGTCACCCGCTTCAAGTCGAAGATGACCGGCGGCCAGTTGCACAAGGTGAACCTGCAGAGCATGAGCGCGATGACCGCCATCGCGCTGCCGGTGGACACCACCACGGTCGACACCGAGAGCCGCGCGCGCGGCGTGGCCAACTACCTGAGCCAGGTCGTGATCTCGCCCGACGGCAGGCGCGCTGTACTGCCTTCGAAGAAGGACAACATCGTGCGCGGCAAGTTCAGGGACGGCAACAACCTGCTGCACGACCAGACGGTGCGCTCCATCCTCTCGCAGGTCAACCTGCAGACCGCCGCTGAAGTGTTCGACGAGCAGATCGACTTCGACGACCGCGCACCCGCGCGCGCCGCGCTGTTCTCTCCATCGGGAGACTACCTGTTCGTGGCGCAGATGGAAGGCAACCGCGTGGCCATCGTCGACCCCTACAGCCGCGCGGTGCGCGGCGAGATCAACGCCAGCAGCGCGCCGCACGGCCTGTACCTGGACGCGGCACGCAAGCGGCTGTTCGTCAACAACTTCCTGGCGCGCTCGGTATCGGTGCACGACGTGGCCCTGGTGCTGAGCTCGGAGACCAATGCCGCAACCTTCCTGCAGAACGTGCCGACGGTGGCGCAGGAGCCGATGGCGGCCGCGGCCTTGCGCGGCAAGCAGGTGTTCTACAACGCCTCCGACCGGCGCATGAGCAAGGACAACTACATCTCGTGCGCAAGCTGCCATGCCGACGGCGGCGACGACGGCATGGTGTGGGACTTCACCCAGCGCGGCGAAGGCCTCCGACGCACCATCAGCCTCATGGGCAAGCGCGGCGCGGGCCACGGCAAGATGCACTGGACCGCCAACTTCGACGAGGTGCAGGACTTCGAGAACGACATCCGCAACGAGTTCGGCGGAACGGGCTTCTTGAGCAATGCCGACTTCGCGGCCACGTCCGATCCGCTGGGCGCGCCCAAGGCCGGCAAGAATGCGCAGCTGGACGACCTTGCGGCCTACCTGAGTTCGCTGAACAAGTACATGCGCAGCCCGGCGCGTGCGGCGGACGGCAGCCTGAGCGTGGAGGCGGTGCGGGGCCAGACCGTGTTCAACACGGCGCAGTGCGCCACCTGCCACACCGGTGGCACCTTCCGCGACGGCCTCAGGCACGACGTGGGCACGATCCAGCTTTCCTCCGGCAAGGGCATCAACCAGCCGCTGGCGGGCCTGGGTTTCGACACGCCTACGCTCTCGGGCACCTGGAACACCACGGCCTTCTTCCACAACGGACAGGCCGCCACCTTGCAGGATGTACTGAGCGGCGGCCACGGCAACGCATCGAGCTTGCCGGCAACGGACGTGGTGGCGCTGCGCGAGTACGTGCGATCGCTGGACACGGCCCCGGCCGTGGTCACGCGCCTGCGCTCCGACCTGAACCCCACGATGTGCGTGAACATCAAGGGCGCGCTCACCACCAGCGGCACCACGGCTGTGCAGTGGCCCTGCGGCAACGCGGGCAACGAGAAGTTCACGGTGAACAGCATCACCGGCGGCTACGTGCAGTTCGTGGCCGAGCACAGCGGGCTGTGCCTGGCGCAGAACGGCACGGCGACCACCAATGCGCCCGTGGTGCAGGTGGCCTGCTCGGCCGGCAACACGGCGCAGTGGAGCCTGGTGGGCGGAAGCATCCGCAACCGCGCCTCGGGCTCGTGCCTGGACGTGCCTGGCGGCGCGACGGCGCAGGACACCGCGCTCATCACCTGGACCTGCAACGGCGGCACGAACCAGAACTGGACCCAGCTGCCCTGACGCGCTGACGTTCCTTGAAAGCCGGCCGCCTCTCGCGGCCGGCTTTTTTTCGTCCTGCCGATGACCTCCGGCGTCATGGACCGCACGCACCCGCTTTGAGAAAGTACCTCCATCGATCAACCAACCAGGAGAAAACACCATGACCGGCTTCAACATCCTTCCGCTTGCAGTGGCCCTGCTGATCGGCATCGCGGCGCTTGGTTCCTGCCTGGGTATTGCGCTCGTCGGGCAGAAGTTTCTCGAAAGCAGCGCGCGCCAACCCGAGATGATCGACGCGCTGCAGACCAAGTTCTTTCTGGTGGCGGGCGTGACCGACGGCGCGTTCATCATCGCCACCGGCATCGGCCTGTGGTTTGCCACGGCCAGCCCCTTCGGCTGAGGCGATCCGCGCACCAGGAAGTGACACGATTCACTGGCACCATTCGTGCTAGCACCGTTGACACCGAATTGTTTATGGTTAAAGTATTTAGCTATCAACTGTTCGATGTCCTTGGCACCGCATGGCGCGGTGCCAAGGACATCGTTTCACCCTTTCTTTGCCCTGGAGAACCCATGAGCCACCCGTCCCCGAAGTTGCCCGCGCTGCCGCGCACCCTGCTTTCGCTGCTGCTCTGCGGTGCAGCCCTTGGCGGTGCGGTCTCCGCCATGGCCGCGCCGGTCAAGGTGGGCCTGGCACTCGACATTTCGGGTCCGTTCGCGGCGTTGGGCGCCGAGGCGCGCGACGGCTTTGCGCTTGGCATCAAGCAGCTGGGCGGCAAGCTCGGCGGGCAGGACGTGGAGTTTGTGCAGGCCGACATGGCCGGCAGCCCCGACCAGGCCAAGCAGCTGGTCGACCGCATGATCCAGCGCGACAAGATCGATATTTTCAGCGGTCCCATCGGCTCCAACGTGGCGCTGGCCGTCGGCCCGACGCTGTTCAACGCCAAGGTGCCCTATCTTTCGGCCAACGCCGGCCCCAGCCAGTTTGCGGGCGCACAGTGCAATGCGTTCTTCTTCGGCACCGCCTACCAGAACGACCAGTTCCATGAGGCCGCCGGCAAGTTCGCGCAGGACCGCGGCTTCAAGAAGACCGTGCTCATTGCGCCGAACTATCCCGCCGGCAAGGACGCTCTGGGCGGCTTCAAGCGCCAGTTCAAGGGCCAGGTGGCCGACGAGCTCTACACCAAGCTCGGCCAGATCGACTACGCGGCCGAGCTCGCGCAGTTGCGCGCGGCCAAGCCCGACTCGATCTACTTCTTCCTGCCCGGCGCAATGGGCATCAACTTCATCAAGCAGTTCGTCGGCGCCGGCCTCTCGAAGGACATCACGCTCGTGACCAGCGGCTTCTCGGCCGACGAGGACGTGATCGGCGCCGTGGGCGAACCGATGCTCGGCCTGTTCAACACCTCGCACTGGGCGCACGACCTGGACAACGCCGCCAACAAGGCCTTCGTGGCCGCCTTCCGAAAGGAATACAACGGCCGCTATCCATCGGTATACGCAGCGCAGGCCTATGACGCCATTCTTGCAATGGACGCCGCCGTGAAGCAGGCCGGCGGCAACGCGCAGAACCGCGAAGCCGTGGTGGCCGCACTGAAGAAGGCCAACTACGCTTCGACGCGCGGCACCTTCAAGTATGCGAACAATCACTTTCCGATCGAGAACTTCTACCTGCGCGTGATCGGCAAGGATGCGCAGGGCAAGGTCACGAACAAGCTGATCAATACCGTTCTCACGAACTACGGCGACTCGTACGCCGCAAAGTGCCCCCTCAAGTGAGCGGCATCCTCGTTCTCGAGCAACTGCTCAACGGCCTCGGCTATGGGCTGATGCTGTTCCTGCTGGCGGCGGGGCTCACGCTGGTGTTCGGCATCATGGACGTGCTGAACCTGGCGCATGGCTCGCTCTTCATGTCGGGCGCCTACGTGGCCGCCGAGGCGCACACGCGCACCGGTTCGTTCACCGCAGCCATCGTCATCGCGGTGGCGGTGACGGTGGTGGTGGCGCTGCTGCTCGAAGTGCTGCTGATGCGGCGCCTGTACACACGCGACCACCTCGCGCAGGTGCTCGCCACCTTCGGCGTCATCCTGGTGGCGGACGACATCGTCAAGATGACCTGGGGGCCGTCGCCGGTGATGGCACCGACACCGGCCGCGCTGTCCGGGCCAATCAATCTGGTCGACGGCCTGCCCTACCCGGCGTATCGCCTCGTGATCCTTGCCGGCGGTCTGCTGGTGGCGCTCGCGCTGTACCTGTTGGTCAATCACACGCGCATCGGCATGCGGGTGCGCGCCGGCGCTTCAGACCGGCCGATGGCCGAGCTGATGGGTGTGCGCGTGGGCCGCATCTTCAACGGCGTGTTCCTGCTCGGCGCGGCGCTGGCTGCACTGGCCGGCGCGCTGATGGGGCCCATCGTCGCGGTGCAGGTGGGCATGGGCGAAGCCATCCTGATTCCGGCGCTGGTGGTGCTGGTGATCGGCGGCATCGGCTCGGTGCGCGGCGCCTTCGTGGCCGCCCTGCTGGTGGGCGTGGTCGACACCATCGGCCGCGCCTTCGTGCCGATGCTGCTGCGCGCCACGCTGCCGCCGGCCACGGCCGCCGACCTGGGTCCGCTGTTCGCCGAAGTGGCGATGTATGCGCTGATGGTGGTCGTCCTCATCTTCCGGCCCTCCGGCCTCTTTTCGGCGCGGTCGTGACATGAAGTCTTCCTCACGCTATATCGGACTCGGGCTGCTCTTCGTGCTGCTCGCGGCGTTTCCGCTGGTCGCGCCGCTGCTCGGGCTCGACTTCTACATCGGCTTCGTGCGGCGCGTGCTCGTGGTGGCACTGGCGGCCGCGAGCCTCAATTTCATCCTCGGTTTCGGCGGCATGGTGGCGCTCGGGCATGCGGGCTTCATCGGCATGGGCGCGTACACGGTGGTGGCGCTCAGCGATGCGGGCGTGATGTCGGCCTGGGTGATGTGGCCGCTGGCCGCGCTGGTCGCCGGCGGGGTTGCGGCGCTCATCGGCACGGTGGCGCTGCGCACGCGCGGCGTGTACTTCATCATGACGACGCTGGCCTTTGCGCAGATGCTGTACTTCGTGGTGGTGTCGCTGCGGCGCTATGGCGGCGACGACGGCTACACGCTCATGAGCCGGCCCACGCTGCTGCCCGGAATCGACCTGGGCAACGAGTCGAACTTCTATTGGGTGGTGCTGGTCGTCGTGGCGCTTGCGCTCTGGTGGCTGCAGCGCGCAACGCAGTCGCGCTTCGGCCATGCGCTCATGGGCATTCGCGACAACGAGACGCGGATGCGTGCGCTGGGCTACCCGGTGTTCCGTCTGCAGCTCGTGGCCTTCACGATTGCCGGCGCCATTGCGGGACTGGCGGGCGCACTGCTCGCGGGCGGCAATGGGTTCGTGAGCCCGGCGACGATGCATTGGACGCAATCGGCCACGCTGCTCGTGATGGTGGTGATCGGCGGGTTGGGGCGCAGCTGGGGCGGGCCTGTGGGCGCCATCGTGTGGCTGCTGCTTGAAGAATTCTTGAAGCAGCACACGGAGCACTGGCACATGCCGCTCGGGTTGCTGTTGATTGCTGTTGCGTTGTGGGCACCCAAAGGGCTTGCTGCACTCTACAAGCGCCGCTTGCCCCTCACCCCGGCCCTCTCCCCAGAGGGGCGAGGGAGTAAAGCATGAGCCTTTTCAGAATCGAAGGGTTGGTCAAGCGCTTTGGCGGCTTGCTCGCAACCGACCATGTGAATCTGACCGTGGAGCGCGGCGAAGTGCATGCGCTCATCGGGCCGAACGGCGCGGGCAAGACCACGCTGGTGAACCTGATCACCGGGCTGCTCAAGGCCGATGCCGGGCGCATCCTGCTGGACGAGAAGGACATCACCGGCTTCAAGGACCATCAGCGCGTGGCGGCAGGGATGTCGCGCTGCTTTCAGGTCACGCGCGTGTTTGCCAAGGAAACTGTGCACGACAACCTCATGCTCGCGGCGCAGGCCCATGCGGGCAGCAGCCTGCGCTTCATGGCACCGCGTGCGAACGAGAGCGCCCTGGTGGAGCGTGCCGTGGCGCTGGCCGAACGCGTCGGCCTGGGCGCCGAACGCCATCGCATTGCGGGCACCTTGCCGCACGGTGCCCAGCGGGCGCTCGACGTGGCGCTGGCGCTTGCGGCCGAGCCCAAGCTGCTGCTGCTCGACGAACCGATGGCGGGCATGGGGCCTGACGAATCGGCGCGCATGGTGGAGCTGATCGAATCGCTGCGCGAGTCGATGGCCATCCTGTTGATCGAGCACGACATGGACGCGGTGTTCCGCCTGGCCGACCGGCTCACGGTGCTCGTGCAGGGCCGCGTGCTGATGAGCGGCACCGCCGACGAAGTGCGCGGACACCCGGACGTGCAGGCGGTGTACCTCGGTACGGAAGCAGAGGGACACGCATGAACGCCGCCACCACATTGCTCGACGCGAAATCCGTCGAGGCCGGCTACGGCGCCAGCCAGGTGCTGTTCGGCATCGACCTGAAGATCGGCGCGGGCGAAGTGCTCGCGCTGCTCGGCCGCAACGGCATGGGCAAGAGCACGCTGCTGAAGGTGCTGACGGGCACGCTCGCGCCGATTCGCGGCAGCGTGCATTTCGGCGGCGATGCCATCGGCGGCCACAAGCCGGATGCGATCGCGCGGCGCGGCGTCGCCATCGTGCCCGAGGGGCGGCATGTGTTTCCGAACCTCAGCGTCGACGAGCACCTGCGCGCCTTCGCACGCCCCCGGCCGGGCAGCGCACCGCGCTGGACGGTCGATGCGCTGTACGCCCTGTTTCCGCGGCTCGCGGAGCGCAAGGCCAACGCGGGCAACCAGCTTTCGGGCGGCGAGCAGCAGATGCTGGCAATTGCCCGCGCGCTCTCCACGCATCCGCGCCTGTTGATACTCGACGAGGCCACCGAGGGCCTGGCGCCGGTGATCCGCGAGGAGATCTGGCACTGCATCGCCACGCTCAAGGCCGAAGGCGAAGCGATTCTGGTGGTGGACAAGTACGTGCAGCGCCTGCTGCCACTGGCCGACCGCCATGTGATCCTGGAGCGCGGACGCGTGGTGTGGCAGGGCGACTCGGCCGCGCTCGATGCCGACCGTTCGCTCTGGACGCGCTACCTGGGCGTGTAGCTCGGCTCGTTCGGTGCGGCGCACCCGGCCGGCGCCACGTGCCGCGTCAGCGGCCTACTCGGGCGCCGCGTCGAGCCTCAGGATAAGGTCTCGGCTGGCCTGGTTGAGCCCGGCGACGTTTACCACGCTGCTGTGCTTGCGCAGCCGCTCGACCACCTTGTTGAGCGCCGCCACCGCGGTCACGTCCCAGAAGTGCGCTTGCGACACATCGATGTGCACGGGTGCGCCGTCGATCTCGCGCACGTCGAAGGCATCGACCAGCATGTCGGCCGAGGCGAAGAACACCTGGCCGCTCACGCGATAGACGCGCACGCCGCTTTCATCGGCGGCTTCCGCATGCACGTGCAGCAGACGCGCGACCTTGAACGTGAAGAACACGCCGCTGAGCATCACGCCGGTGGCCACGCCTGCAGCCAGGTTGTCGGTGGCGACCGTGACGGCCACCGTCGCGAGCATCACGGCACTGGACATGCGCGGGTGGCGCACCAGCGTGCGCAGAGAACCCCAGTCGAAGGTGGAAGCCGACACCATGACCATGATGGCGACCAGCGCCGCCACCGGCACCTGCGACACCCAGGGCTTGAGCAGCACCATGAGTATGAGCAGGAAGACGCCCGCGAACAGCGTGGACAACCGGCCGCGCCCGCCGTAGCGCACGTTGCTCACGGTCTGGCCGATCATTCCGCAGCCTGCGATGCCGCCGAAGAAGCTGGCCGCGACATTGGCAATGCCCAGGCCGCTGCATTCGCGGTTCTTGGAGCTCGGCGTGTCGGTCAGGTCGTCCACCACGCTGGCGGTCATCATCGATTCGAGCAGGCCGACCATCGCAATGGCAAAAGCCGGCAGCGCGATGATGCGCAGCGTATCGAGCGACATGGGCACCGACAGCAACGCAAAGGCGGGCAGCGCGTCGGGCAACTGGCCAAGGTCCGCCACGGTCTTGAGCGGCAGGCCCAGCCAATGGCCCACGAGCGTGACCACCACGATGCACACCAGCGGCGAAGGCACGGCCGTGGTGATGCGCGGCAGCAGGTAGATGATGGCAAGCCCCAGCCCCACCATGGCCCAGGTGGCCGTGTTGGCGCCGATGAAGTGCGGCATTTGCGCCGCAAAGATCAGAATGGCCAGCGCATTGACGAAGCCCGTGCGCACCGACGTGGAAACGAAGCGCATCAGCACGCCGAGGCGCAGCAGGCCGAACACGATCTGCATGACCCCCGCCAGCACGCCGGCTGCCAGCAGGTACGGCAGGCCGTGGGCATGCACCAGCGGTGCGGCCACGAGCGCCACCGACCCCGCCGCGGCCGAAACCATGGCCGGCCGGCCTCCGGTAAAGGCAATGACGATGCTGATGATGAACGAAGCAAAGAGCCCGACGGCCGGATCGACACCGGCCACGAAAGAGAAGGCGATGACTTCGGGAATGAGGGCGAAGGTGGCGACGGCGCCGGCCATCAGTTCGCGCGGAATGCTCGGAAACCATTCGGCTCGCAAGCGGCTGTGTGGAGAAGACATGGATGGAGAGGCCCGCGCGCGGCGACAAGAAAGGCCGCGCCACGCCTCACGGGCAGATGCTCTCGATTGTAGGTAGCGCCTTGGGTGCCCCCAGGGCGCTCACACCGAGCGGGTGATGCCGCCGTCCACGCGCAGGTTCTGGCCGGTGATGTAGCCGGCGCCTTCCGAGGCGAGAAAGCCGATGACGGCCGCAATCTCGCTGCTCTTGCCGTAGCGGCCCATCGGAATGCGCGAGCGGAACTCGGGCTTCTCGGGCAAGCTGTCGATGAAGCCTGGCAGCACATTGTTCATGCGCACGTTCTGTGCGGCGTACTTGTCGGCAAAGAGCTTGGTAAACGCCGCGAGGCCGGCGCGGAACACGCCCGAGGTCGGAAACACAGGGTCGGGCTCGAAGGCGGCGAAGGTCGAGATGTTGATGATGGTCCCGCCGCCCTGCTTGACCATGAGGGGTGCCACAAGGCGGCTCGGGCGCACGGCGCTCAGCAGGTAGACATCCATTCCGCGGTGCCAGTCTTCATCGGTAATGTCGAGAATGGGTGCCCGTGGACCGTGGCCCGCGCTGTTGACCAGCACGTCGACGCGGCCCCATTCTTCAGTGACCTTGTCGACCAATCGCTTCAGGTCGTCGTTCGACTGGTTGGAGCCGGTCACGCCAATGCCACCAAGTTCGGCAGCGAGCGCTTCGCCCTTTCCCGATGACGAGAGGATGGCTACGCGAAAGCCGTCGTCCGCAAGTCTGCGTGCTGCGGCGGCGCCCATGCCGCTGCCGCCGGCGGTGACGATTGCTACTTTTTGGGGGGCTTCGGGAGACATGCAAGGTTCCTTGGTTCGTGCGAAGGCTGCATTTAGCCAAGGATTCGGGGCGTTTGCACGGGCTGGGACTCTTGTTCAGGGCGCGTGCAAAGGCCACCGGGTACTCCCCTCCGCGAATGTCCCCCGGGGCTGCGCCCCTCCTCCTTTATTTCGCTGCGGGGAGCACCCGATGCCCTGTGCACTGGGGCACGCTCGTGGTGTACCGCCGATCAACGACCGCCCCGTATAACGCACCCGCTGGCGGGGTGCCTTGCGCAGCGAAATAAAGGAGGAGGCCGCAGGCCGGGGGACATTCGCGGAGTAAGGTACCCCGTCGGCGTGTGCGCCGCCCCGAACAGCAGCACACAACACCGCCTCAGCGCTTGACCCGCAGCATCCCCTCTTGCGCCGTAGAAGCCACGAGCCGCCCGTCACGCGAATACAGGCTGCCACGGCATAAGCCGCGCGCGCCGCTTGCGCTTGGTGAGTCGAGTACGTACAGCAGCCAGTCGTCCATGCGGAAATCGCGGTGGAACCACATGGCGTGGTCGAGGCTTGCGGGGCGCACCTGGCCGCTCATGAAGCTCAGGCCGTGCGGCAGCATGGCGGCACGCAGCAGGCCGTGGTCGGAGGCATAGGCGAGCAGCGCGCGGTGCACCACCGGGTTGTCGGGCAGCGGCGCAATGGCACGCATCCAGATCGCGCTTTCAGACGGGCGCACCTCCGGCGTCAGCAGGTCGTCGGCCTCCACGCGGCGGTATTCGATGCCGTGCGGCTCCAGTCCCTTGATGCGCCAGCGCTCGGGCAGGCGGTCGCCGAGCGCGATGCGCTGGTCGAGTTCGCTCACCAGGCCTTCGGGGCCTTGCACCGTTGGCATCTCGAACTGGTGTTCGACGCCCTCGTCCACCGTCTGGAATGACGCGGACATCTCGAAGATGATGCGTTCCTGCTGTCGCGCCACCACGTGCCGCGTGGTGAAGCTGCGGCCGTCGCGCACGCGGTCTACGCTGTATTCGATAGGCGCGTGCTCGCCGGGCAGCAGAAAGTAGGCGTGCATCGAGTGCACCGGCCGGTCGGCGCCGACGGTGAGGCTTGCAGCCGCCAGCGACTGGCCGAGCACCTGGCCGCCGAAAACCGCGGGCGTGCCGATGTCTTCGCTCTGGGCCAGGAATTTGTCGCCCCCCAGCGGCTCGAGTTGCATGAGCGCGACGAGTTCGTCGACAAGGCGGGAGGCGGTGGCGGGATCGGTGGTCATCGGAAGAAAGGGCTGCAGGCGTCAGCAAAAAGAATCAACCCGCAACCATAGCAAAGGCCGGGCCCGCGGGCTGTCGCGGGCCGGTCAGCACCGGCCCGGCCCCGGCCTGCAGGCTCAGCGGTCGAGGTCGACGCCGTCGGCCGCGAGCTTCTCTTGCAACGCCGGCACATCAACGTCGGCAAACCGGGCGCCGCTGCCCAGCGAAGCCGCCGCCGTTCCCGCGGCCTGCCCCATCACAAAGCAGCCGCCGCTCGCGCGCGCGGCCGACTGGCCCTCGTGCGTCATGGCGGCGCAACGGCCGGCCACCAGCAGGTTGTCCACAGTGCGAGGCACCAGCATGCGCCAGGGCAGCTGGTTGTAGGTGCGGCTCTCGTCGCGCGGAAAGGCCCATTCGATGCGGCCGTCGGCGTGCATTTCCATCGGCCAGGCATTGATGCCGATGTTGTCGTCGAACCTGGCCGACGAGAGGATGTCCTCGCCGGTGAGCGCATAGAGGCCTTCGATGCGGCGCGTTTCGCGGATGCCGACCTGCGGCGCGATCTCGACGATGGCCGACTTTGCGAAGCCCGGCACCTCGGCCTTCATGAACTTGAAGTACTCGGCAATCTGGCGCCGGCCTTCGAGCTCGCCTTCGGTGAGTTCGCGAGCGTCCACGCCGTTCATCGCGCGGCCGGCCGCATTGCGGATCTGCGTGACGTTGGCGCGCCATTCGCGCGGGTCGATGTTGGGCCGAAGGATCGCGCCTTCGCGCGGAAACTTGTACTTGCCGGGCTTCTGCTGCTGCACCGCGGCCATCAGGTCGTTGATGGCCTTGAACTCGCCGACGGCCGCAAGGGCCGGCTCGGCATCGACCTGGCCGACGCGGAACATCGTGGTGGGGAACAGGCCGCTGCCGTGGCCGTCGCCCACTTCGAAGGGCACGCCCGCAAAGGCGGCCACGTCGGCGTCGCCGCTCGCGTCGATGAATGCATTGGCGCGAATGGCCTGCCTGCCGGACTTGGTTTCGACCACGAGCGCCGCGATGCGGTCGCCGTCGCGCACCACCGCGGCCGCCCACGCGTGGAACAGCAGGTTCACGCCGGCGTCCGCCAGCAACTGGTCGGCCGCGATCTTGTAGGCAGAGGTGTCGTAGGAGCGCACGCGGATGCGGCCTTGCATGCCGTCCTGCGGCTTGTTGAGGCCGCCCAGCGCGTCGATGCGCGCGAGCAGGTCGTCGACCACGCCGCGCACCAGCAGCGTCATTTCGCCGTTGCGCTTGCCGTACAGGCCCGCGAAGTTGGTCACGCCGCCCGCGGTGCCCATGCCTCCCAGAAAGCCGTAGCGCTCCACCAGCAGCGTATTGGCACCGTGGCGCGCCGCGCTCACGGCCGCCGCAATGCCGGCGGGGCCGCCGCCGACCACCACCACGTCGTACTCGCCGAAGACCGGCAGTTCGCGTGCCGGTTCGGTCAGGGTGTTCTGCCTGGCTGTTGTCATCACTGGATCTTGATGCCGCGGGCCGAAATGATCTTGGTCATGATCGCGGCCTCTTCCTTCACGCGCAGGCGCATGCCGTCCGGCGAGGTGCCGACTGCCTGCCAGCCCTGCTCGAAGAGCTTCTGGCGCACTTCGGGCTGCTTCATGATGGTTTCGACTTCTCGGCTGAGGCGGGCCTGCGCGGTCTTGGAGAGGTTGGCGGGGCCGAGCAGCGCCACCCACACCTCGAGTGAAAAGTCGCGCACGCCGGCATCGGCCAGCGGCGGGAGCTCGGGCACCAGCGTGCTGCGGCCGCCGGTGAGGCCGACGGCCTTGAGCTTGCCGGCGCGCACCTGCGGCATGGCCACGCCCGGGGGAATGAGGGCCATCTGCACCTGGCCGCCCAGCATGGCGGTCACGACCTGCGGGTTGCCCTGGTAAGGCACGTGTTCGGCGTTGAAGCCGGGCACGCGGCTCTTGAGCAGTTCCATGCCCAGGTGGCCGACCGAGCCGACGCCTACCGAGCCGTAGTTCCACTTGTCGCCGCCCTTGCGGGCCGCATCGAAGAAGGCGGTGCCCGAAGGCAGGCTGTTCTGCGCCACCAGAACCAGGGGCGCGGTGGCAATCAGCGACAGGTAGGTGAAGTCTTTTGCCGGGTCGTAGGGCAGCCGTGGGTACAGCATCTTCGACGAGGTGAGGTTGCCGTTGATGACGATGCCGAGGGTGTGGTCGTCATTGGCCTTGGCCACGATGTCGGCCGCGATGTTGCCCGAGGCGCCGGGCTTGTTGTCCACCACCACGGGCTGGCCGAGCGCCTTGGCCAGCGGCTCGGCGATGGTGCGGGCGGCGATGTCGGGTGTGGAGCCGCCCGGAAAACCCACGAGCAGGCGAATCGGCTTGGTCGGCCAGGCGTTGTTCTGTGCATGGGCCGCCAGCGGCAGCGCGGCGGCGGCAGCCAGGCCGCAGGCGATCAGGAGGGCTCTCTTGGTTGCTTGCATGGAAGGTGAAAAAAGGGAAATGTGAAAAAACGTAATGATGACAGCTACTCAAGGCTGATGTTGCCCCGGCGGACCAGGTCGCCGTACACCTTGGACTTGGCCTCGGCGTTGCGCTCGATTTCTTCTGGCGACCAAGCCAACGGCTCGAAGGCGAAGGTGTCGAAGCGGGCGCGGATCTCGGGGTCGGCAATCACCTTGGCCACGTCGGCGTTGATTTTCGCCTTGACCGCCGCCGGCACGCCCTTGGGCGCGAGCAGCGAGACAAAAGAGTTGACCTCGAGCGACGCCGGCCCGCCCGCCTCCGCCATGGTGGGCACGTCGGGCATCTGGGGAATGCGCTTGGGCGCCGCCACGGCGATGTAGCGCAGCTTGCCAGCCTTGTAGATGCCCTGGCTCGACGGAATGCTCGCGAAGGCCCACGGCACTTCGCCGGTGCCCACGTTCGAATACAGCTGCGACACCTCGCGATACGGTGCATGCCGCATGCGAATGCCCGTGAGCGCCTCGAGCTGCTGCGCACCCAGGTGGCCCGGGCTACCCACGCCCCACGATCCATAGACCATCGCCTCGGGGTTGGCTTTGGCTTCGGCGATCAGGTCGCCCATGTTCTTCAGCTTCGATTCGCTGGAAACCGCGACGAAAAACGGCGTGCGGAACAGCGAGGCCACCGGGTCGAAATGCTGCAGGGTGACGAAGTTGCGCGACTTGTACAGGTGCGGCAGCGCGGCCACGTGCTCGCTGTCGAGCTGCAGCAGCGTGTAGCCATCGGGCGCGGCGCGGCGTGCCTGGTCGATGGCGATGAAGCCGCCGCCGCCCGGCCGGTTGTCGACCACCACGCGCTGGTTCCACAGGCGCGAGAGCTTGTCCGAAACCAGGCGCAGCACCGCGTCGGGCCCGCTGCCGGCGGCAAAGGGCGTGACCAGCGTCACCGGCTTGCTCGGATAGTCGCTGGCCTGCGCCAAGGCGTTGGTGCCGAGGACGGCGGTGGCCGCGGCAAGCACGCCTGCCAGCAATGCGCGTGAAGAGAAGTTCATGGTTGTTGTCTCCTGGGCCTGCGGCCTCGAATAGTGATGACGGGAAAAAAAATGGTTGGTCGTCGGTGCCGGTCAGTGCGGGGAAAGCACGGCCGCGGCGTCGGCACCCGCCGCCGCGAGTGGTCGCAGCCGCTCCGGCGCATCGTCCAGGCAATGCTCGGGCCGCCAGGCATAGAGCCATTCGACCGCATCGTAGAAGCGTTCGGGCGTGCGGCCTACCCAAAGGCTGTTGCGCACCAGCCGCTCCACGCCCTTGGCGTGATACAGGCGCCCCATTTCGCGCACCGACAGCACCACGCGCGCGGTGCGCGGAATGCGCGCGGCCTCGTAGAGCTTGAAGGCGGCGGGCATGTCGAAATTGCAGGCCTGCACCGCGGCGCCGAGCGTGACGGCGTCTTCGATCGCCATGCAGGCGCCCTGCGCGAGGTACTGCATCATGGGATGCGCGGCGTCGCCGAGCAGCGTGGCCGGGCCCTCGCTCCAGCGCTCCACCGGATCGCGGTCGGCCGTGCTCCAGCGGCGCCACGAGGTCGGCCGGTCGAGCAGCTGGCGCGGTCGCGCATGCACGCCCTCGAAGTACGACAGCACTTCTTCCTTGCTGCCGTCGGAAACGCCCCACTCTTCCTGCTCGCGGCTGTGGAAGGTGACGACCAGGTTGTATTGCTCGCCATGGCGCAGCGGATAGTGCACCAGATGGCAGTTGGGCCCGGCCCAGACCACGGGCGCATTCCAGCGCAGGTCGGCCGGCATGTCGGCCACCGGCACCACCGCGCGGTACACCACATGGCCCGAAACGCGCGGCTCGTCGCCGACGAGCTGGGCGCGCACCACCGATTTCACGCCGTCGCAGCCCACGATGGCGTCGGCCGTGAAGCGCCGGCCGTCGCGCGTGACGGCAACCACGCCCCGCGCCTTGCCGCCGCCGATGTCGATCGACTCGACCTGCGCCGACGTGTGAAAGCGGATGAGCGGGTGCTGCTTCACCGCCTCATGGATGGCGCCGTGCAGGTCGGCGCGGTGGCTCACCGCATACGGATTCTTGAAGCGTGCGCGGAAGGCCTCGCCCACGGGCACCGATGCGACTTCGCCGCAATCGACGGCGTCCATCATCACCAGCCGGTCGGTGAACACCGAGTTGCGGCGCACCGCCTCGCCCACGCCCAGTGCGTCGAGCGCTGCAAAAGCGTTGGGGCCGAGCTGCAGGCCGGCGCCGATTTCGCCGATGGTGGCGCTCTGCTCGAGCAGGTCGATGGAAACACCAAGGCGCGCCAGCGCCAGCGCGGCCGCCATGCCGCCGATGCCACCGCCGACGAGCAGCACGCGAGGCGGGTTCTTCGTGGGAGATGTGCTCATTGCGAGGCCTCTTCTGCGCAGCGTTCCGTCAATCGATGCGCACGGTGAGCGAGGGGAGCTTGTCGATGCTCACCTTGATCGTCTGGCCCGGCTTGACCGCGCCCACGCCTTCGGGCGTGCCCGTGAAGATCAGGTCGCCAGGCTGCAGCGCGAAAAGCGTCGACAGATTGGCAATCACTTCGTTCACCGACCAGATCAGGTGCGTGATGTCGCTGTTCTGCCGCACCTGGCCGTCGACTTCGAGCGTGATGGCGCCGGCATTGATCTCGCCCACGTCGGCCAGCGTGCGCAGCGGCGCAATGGGCGCCGAGAAGTCGAACGCCTTGCCGATCTCCCACGGCCGGCCGGCTTCGCGCATCTTCATCTGCAGGTCGCGGCGAGTCATGTCCAGGCCCACGGCGTAGCTGTGGATGTGGCCGGCCGCCTGTTCCACAGCGATGTTCCTGCCGCCCTTGCCGATGGCCACGACGAGTTCGGCTTCGTAGTGGTAGTTGCTGGTGAGCGGCGGATACGGAATGGCGCCGGTTTCGCCTTCGGCCACAGGCACCACCGAGGCGTCGTCATTGGGCTTGCAGAAGAAGAACGGCGGCTCGCGGTCGGGGTCGAAGCCCATCTCGCGTGCGTGCGCCGCGTAGTTGCGGCCGACGCAGTAGACGCGGCGCACGGGAAACAGGTCGCCCGAACCCACGATGGGCAGGCCGACGATGGAAGGAGGCGTGAAGAGGAAGGACATGAGGGCTCCTGCCGCGCGGGGCGGCACGTGGTCGAGACAAAAGAAAAGAGAAGGAAGAAGTGAGGCCGGCTTTCAGGCGTCTTCGAGAAAGGCTTCGCGCAGCACGCCCATGGCCTGCTGCACCGGACGGTCGGAGAAGCTGAACAGCACCACGTCTTCGCCCGTTGCCGAAAGGCGCAGCGGCGCCCACGACGGAACGACGAAGGTGTCGCGCGGGCCGAATTCGAAGCGCTGGCCGGCGATGTGTGCCGTGCCGCGGCCTTCGACCACGCTGTAGACGGCGCCGTCGGTGGCGCGGTGCGTTTTGCCTGCAAAGCCCTTGGGCAGCAGCTGCAGGTGGGTGCCGATGGTGGGCATCGGTGCGCCGCCGGTCAGCGGGTTGACGTAGCGCAGCTTGTGGCCCAGCCAGGCATCGGGCGCTTCCTGCTTCTGCAGCAGGGCCAGCGCCTCGCGGCTGCGGGCGTAGGGGTAGTTGAAGATCGGCGAGGTGGGCGACACGTGGTCGTGGCGCACCGGCACCATGTTGTGGCCGAAGCGCGCGAGGCTGTTGCCCTCGGGGCGCGCCACGTGCTGCACCTTGGCGTCGTCGTTCTCTGCAAAGCCGGCGTCGAAGAAGCGCAGCATCGGAATGTCGAGTCCGTCGAGCCAGACCACCGGTTCCACGGTACCGCCGACGCCCTCGTTGCCGTGGTCGTGCCAGGCCCACGACGGCGTGATGATGAAGTCGCCCGGGTACATGGTGGTGCGCTCGCCGCCTACCGTGGTGTAGGCGCCCTTGCCGTCGACGATGAAGCGCAGCGCCGACTGCACGTGGCGGTGCGAAGGCGCCACCTCGCCCGGCATGATGAGCTGCAGGCCGGCGTAGATCGATTGGGTGATGGACGAGTTGCCGGGCAACGCCGGGTTTTCGAGCACGAGCACGCGGCGCACCGCTTCTTCGGCGGTGATGAGGTCGGCCGATTCCATCAGCAGCGGGCGGATCTCGTCGTAGCGCCAGAGCGCCGGCACGCACGGGGTGGTGGGCTCGCGCGGCACCAGGGCGTGCAGCAACTCCCACAGCGGCGTGAGGTTCAGCGGGCGGATGCGCTCGTAGTAGTCGCGCCGCTCGGCGGCGTTGGCATGGGCCGGGGCGGCTGGTTTCTGGGCTGATGGATTCATGGCGGTTGGGCCCTTGGCGCGGCCTTTTGTCTCCGGGGGAGCGGCTATCTTCCGCCGGTACTACTATTGGCGCAATGCAGCCATGCCGATAGCTGCGATCCTGTTTTTCGATAGTGGTGGCTTCATTTGGCCGCCGAGGAGATGCTTGATGGCCCAGCTCGATCTCGAATGGCTGCTGGTTTTCGACGAGGTCTACAAGACGGCGAACGTGTCGAGCGCGGCCGAGCGGCTGGGCATTTCCCAATCGGCGGCCAGCACGGCGCTGGCGCGGCTGCGAACGCATTTCGGCGACAAGCTGTTCGTACGCACTTCGCGCGGCATGGAGCCCACACCCTACGCGCGCCAGATCCAGCCGCTGGTGCTGGACATCCTCGACCGCCTGAACCGGGCCAAGGGCGGGCGCGCCAGCTTCGACCCGGCCACCGCAGCGCGCAGCTTTCGCATCTGCATGACCGACATCAGCGAGGTGGTGCTGCTGCCCGGCCTGCTCGACCACCTGCGGCATGCGGCCCCGGGGGTGCGCATCGAGACAGAAATCATTTCCACCGACAGCGGCAGGCGGCTGGAAGACGGCGCGGTCGACCTGGCGGTGGGCTTCATGCCGCAGCTCGATGCGGGCTTCTACCAGCAGACGCTCTTCATGCAGAACTTCGTCTGCCTGGCGGCGCGCAACCATCCGCGCATCGGCGACCGGCTCACGCGCAAGCGCTTCGAGACCGAGGCGCACGCGGTGGTGGCCTCCTCAGGCACCGGCCACGCCATTGTCGACAAGACCATCGCGCGGCTTGGGCTGAAGCGAAATGTGGTGACCAGCCTTTCGAGCTTCCTGAGCGTGGCGCGCATCGTGGCGCACACCGAGCTCATCGTGATCGTGCCCAGCATCCTTGGAAAGGTGCTCGCCACGCAGGAGCCGGTGAAGCTGCTGGAGCCGCCCTTCGAGCTGCCCGCCTATGCCGTGAAGCAGCACTGGCACGAGCGGTTCCATGCGGACGCCGGCAACGCATGGCTCCGGCGCACCCTGGCAGAGCTGTTCGGCGGGGGCTGAGCGTGCGCGGCGCCGACCGGCGGCGCGCATTTGCGGGGGCGGGCGCTCGCATAATCGGGGCTCCCACCAACACAGCCCACAAAAAGGCGGCGCATGTCCTCCATCACACTTCGATTTCTGGCCGAGCCCAGCACCGTCAACTTCGGCGGCAAGGTTCATGGCGGCACCGTCATGAAGTGGATCGACGAAGCCGGCTACGCCTGCGCCACCAGCTGGGCCAAGCGCTACTGCGTGACGGCGTTCATCGGCAGCATCCGCTTTCACCACCCGATCATGATCGGCGACCTGGTCGAGGTGGAGGCCCGGCTGGCCTACACCGGCTCCACCAGCATGAACATCTCGGTCGAGGTGCGCAGCGGCGACATGAAGGGCGGCACCATGGACAAGACCACCGAATGCCTGATCGTCTTCGTCTCGGTCGATTCGCACGGCCGCCCGCTCCCGGTGCAGGCGTATGTGCCGGGCACCCCGGGCGAAATGGCGCTGGCCGAACGGGCCAAGACCCACTTGGACGCGAGCCGGGCGGCGGGGAAGGCCTAGCCTCAGGCTTCACTCATAGACGTGAAGCTCTAAAGGCAGAGGCGTCTTGCGGCTAGAGTAGCCCGATTGTTTTCACAGGAACATTCCGCATGGCTACGCAGGACGACGAGAACGGCAACAACAAAGGTGCCGACCGCATCAAGGATTCCGCCCAGCAGATCTGGCTGGCGGGGCTCGGTGCCTTTGCCAAGATGCAGCAGGAGGGCAGCAAGGCTTTCGAGGCGCTGGTGAAGGACGGCGCCGGCATGCAGAAGAAAACCCAGGCCGCCGCCGAGGAAACACTTGCGCAGGCGCAAACGCGCATGGCCGGCTTTGCGAGCGAATTCGGTACCAAGGCTGCCGGCCAGTGGGGCAAGCTCGAGAACATCTTCGAAGAGCGCGTGGCGCGCGCCCTCGAAAAGCTCGGCCTGCCTTCGGCCGCCGACTATGCCGCGCTGCAGGCCCGCGTGGCGGCGCTCGAAGCCGAGCTGCAGCGCAGCGAGAAAAAACCGGCCGCCGCCCCCGCTCGGGCAAGCCGCAAGACAGCAGGCCGCAGTGCGGCGCCCGCTGCCGCTCCCAAGAAGACCGTGCGGCGCAGCACCAAGGCCGGCTAGACCGCCTGCCTGGCAGAGAGGGGTAGCCACCCCTTCTTTTGCGGCACTGCACAACGCGTGCTGCCGCAAAACATTGCCCCGCGTTGTTCAAGGCGCTGTGTACATACGCTAGAGTGTCCCCACAAGAGACAAAACGGGGACTGACATGGCCAAGAAGGCGCCACGCCGCACAGCGCAACGCATTCTCGAAGCCGCACTGGAGCTGTTCAACCGCTTCGGGGAGCCGAACGTCTCCACCACGCTGGTGGCGGGCGAGCTCAATATCAGTCCCGGCAATCTCTACTACCACTACCCCGCCAAGGAAGAGCTGATCAACAAGCTCTACGAGAGCTACGAGGCCGAGCTCAATGAGCTCCTGCATGCCAGCGAGGGCGTGCACGACGTGGAAGACGCCTGGTTTTTCATGCACAGCCTGTTCGAGTTGATCTGGCGCTACCGCTTTCTCTACCGCGACCTGAACGACCTGCTCAGCAAGAACCGGCACCTGGAGACGCAGTTCCAGCTGGTGCTGAAGAACAAGGCGCGCGCCATCCGCGTGCTGATTGCAGGGCTGAGCCGGTCCGGGCATCTCGACATCGACGCCCACGAGGTCGATACCCTGGCGCAAAGCATGGTGGTGGTGCTGACCTATTGGCTGAGCTACGAATACGTGCGCAACCCGCGCGAAGCGCTCGAACCCGCGCACGCGCAAGGCGCGCTGATGCGCGGTGGCCAGCACACGCTCCACCTGCTCGCGCCCTATCTCGGGCGAGACCAGCGGAGGCATTTGCTGACACTCAGCAACGCCTACAGCGGCGAAGATCCGGCAAGCGACGCGCCGTCGGTTGCGCCCATCGATCTGGCGGCCTAGATGACCATGCCCCATCCAGACTTCAAACCGCTTTCGCTGATGTCCGCCGGCCATGTTGCCGCGGCGGCACCGGCGGAACCCTGGACGCCGCTGCCCTACGCCGACGTGCCGCGCTACGACGCGAACACGTTGCTGTCGCAGTGGCTGCGCCTTCATGCCGGCCACCCCTTGCCGCCGCCGGAGAAGGAGCATCCGCTGGCGGACGGCTGGGCGCTGTATCACAGCGGGGAGTTCGAGCGCGCCGCCGCGCTTGGCCTGCTGCACGGACCCGAGGGCCTGGTGCTGGCCAATCAGGCCACCGCCATTTACGCCAACTATCTCGAGCCCCGCGAATCGGTGCGGCTTTCGATGTTCCGGCAGGTCATCGAACGCGCCGGCGCACAGGCCACCGCCGAGCCCGACAACTGCCAGGCGCTCTACTGGCAGGCCTACGCCCTCGGCCGCTACAGCCAGGGCATCAGCGTGGCGCGCGCGCTGGCGCAGGGCCTGGGCAGCAAGCTCAAGGGTGCGCTCGAACGCGTGATCGAGCTGCAGCCGGACCATGCCGACGCGCACATTGCACTGGCCGCCTTCCATGCCGAGGTGATCGACAAGGTGGGCGCGCTGGTCGGGCGCATGACCTACGGCGTGCGGGCCGACGTTTCGGTCGAGCTGTTCAAGCGCGGCCTTGCGCTGAACCCCCATTCGGCCAGCGCGCTGATGGAATACGGCCGCGCGCTGCTCATGCTGCACGGCGACGCGCGCATGGGCGAAGCCACGCAGCTGTACGAAAAGGCCGCGGCCCTGGAGCCGGTGGATGCGAAGGAACGGCTGGACGTGGAACTGGCGCGGGCGGGGCTGTCGGACTGAGACGGCCGGCGGCTGGTACCCGCAGGTACCGCGCCACTTAAGATGCGTACTCTTCGCTTTTCAACAGACCACGCATGTCCGACCTCAACGCCCAATTCGAAGCCGCCCAAGCCAACTCCAAGCTGCTGGCCGAGCGCCCCGACAACCCGACGCTGCTCAAGATCTACGGCCTCTTCAAGCAGGCCACCGAGGGCGACAACACCGCCAAGAAGCCGAGCTTCAGCGACATCGTCGCGCGCGCCAAGTGGGACGCGTGGACCGCGCAAAAGGGATTGAGTGCGGACGCGGCCAAGCAGAAGTACATCGACCTGATCGAGTCGCTGCGCGGCTGACCTCCCCCTTCAGCCGACGATCCCGCGTTCGTGCAGCGCGGCAATCTGCTCTGCGGTAAGGCCGATCTCCTTCAGCACCGCGTCGGTGTCCGCGCCGAGTGCAGGCGCGTTGTGCCGGTGGCCGGCCGGCGTGAGCGACAGCTTGGGCACGAAGCCCGGCACGGCCAGCGTGCTGCCGTCCGCCATGTGCACCTGTTGCAGCATGCCGCGCGCGGCATAGTGCGGGTCGGCCGCAATGTCGGCAATGGTGTAGATGCGGCCGGCCGGCACGTGCGCGGCATCGAGCGCGGCAAGCACTTCGTCCACCGTTCGTTGCGCGGTCCATTCGCCGATGGCGGCATCGAGCATTTCCACTTGCGCCACCCTGCCGGTGTTGCCGGCCAGCGCCGGATCGGCGGCAAGGTCGGGCCTGCCGATGCATTCCATCAACCGCCGAAAGATACTGTCGCCGTTGCCTGCCACGATGGCATAGCCGCCGTCGGCGCAGCGGTAGGCATTGGTGGGCGCAATGCCGGGCAGCGCGCTGCCGGCTGCCTCGCGCACCGCACCGAACGCGCTGTACTCGGGCAGCAGGCTTTCCATGCAGTTGAAAACGGCCTCGTAGAGCGCCACGTCCACCACTTGCCCCCTGCCCTTCGGATATTCGGCGCTCACCGTGGCGTGGCGGTGCTGCATGGCCATGAGCACGCCGATCACGCCGTGCAGCGAAGCCAGCGTGTCGCCGATGGAAACACCCACCCGCACCGGCACGCGACCTGGCTCGCCCGTGAGATGGCGCAGCCCGCCCATGGCCTCGGCCACCACGCCAAAGCCGGGGCGGTCGCGGTAGGGGCCGGTCTGGCCGTAGCCGCTGATGCGCAGCATCACCAGCGCGGGGTTCGCGGCCAGGAGCTCATCGGGCCCCAGGCCCCAGCCCTCCATTGCGCCGGGGCGAAAGTTCTCGATCAGCACGTCGGCTTCGGCCGCAAGCTGCCGCACGATGGCCTGTGCTTCGTCCTGACGCAAGTCGAGCGCCAGCGAGCGCTTGTTGCGCGACTGGACCTGCCACCAGACCGAGGTGCCGTCTTTCAGCAACCGCCACGTGCGCAGCGGATCGCCCGCGCCGGGCGGCTCGATCTTGATGACCTCGGCGCCGAAATCGGCCAACGTGCGTGCCGCGAAAGGCCCGGCGATGAGCTGCCCGAGCTCGACGACCTTGAGGCCGGCCAGGGGACCGGCGGCTGCTGACTTGGCGGGCGAAGAAGAGGTGTGGGTCATGACGCCAGAGTGTGCCGCGGCGCCAGTCGGCGCTCATGGGGCGGGAAAACACCTATGAATTCTTGACACAGCCTCTCCCGGCTTTTCCGCAGTGCAGCAATCGCCTTGCAAGAAGGGCTTTCCCCCGAGGAGAAAGCGGCTTGCTGCACCGCAATGCCTGCGCGTTGCAGCTCATCTGAACGTCAAAAAAGTATCAGTTTCGGCCTCTAACTCTGGTTGTGGGGGTCCGGGGCGATTCGTACAGTCCGCCCACTGTCATACGCTGCAAACCACAACAAGGAGACGAGAAAACGCCATGCAACCCGATCTGGAAATCGTCGAAGTCCGCGGAGACGAATCGTTCACCGCCTGGGCGCACGGCTATCCGTATCGCACGGTGCGCTGGCATTTCCATCCCGAGTACGAAATCCAGCTGATCGTGGAAACGCGCGGCGTGTACTTCGTGGGCGACCACGTCGGGCACTTCGAGCCGGGCAACCTGGTGCTGATGGGCCCCGACCTGCCGCACAACTGGATCAGCGACGTGCCCGCGGGCCAGAGCGTCGAGCGGCGCGGCATCGTGATCCAGTTTCCGGCCGGGCTGGTCGACCGGATGGCGGGCACTTTTCCGGAGTTCGCCCGCATCGGCCCGCTGCTGGCCGAGGCCGGCTCGGGCCTTCTCTTTTCGGCGGAAACAGCGGTCACGGCCAAGCCGATCATGGAGGCGCTGCTCGAAGCACGCGGACTGCGCCGCGTGATCCTGCTGCTGTCGCTGCTTGAACTGCTGGAAGCCAGCAACGACCGCCAAAGGCTCGCGAGCCCGGCGTTCAAGCCCGATCCCAAGGCCTTCATGTCGCACGCCATCAACAACGTGCTGGCGCACATTGCGGCCAACCTGGGCGACGACCTGCGCGAACCGATGCTGGCCGAGCTGGTGGGCCAGAGCCCGAGCGCCTTCTCGCGCTCGTTCCGCAAGCACACGGGCCAGTCGTTCGTGCGCTATGTGAATCGCCTGCGCATCAGCCGCGCATGCGAACTGCTCACCAGCAGCGAAAAACCGGTGCTCGACGTCTGCATGGACGTGGGGTTCAACAACGTGTCGAACTTCAACCGCCAGTTCCTGCTGCACAAGCGCATGCCGCCGACGAAGTTCCGCAGTTTCCATCGCATGCAGGCCGCGGCCTCGCGTACCGCAAATCCGCCGTAGCCGGCTTTCTTCCCTGTTCCCGTGTCCTCATCGGCGCGGTGCTCCGAGCGCCGCGTGGGGGCGCCTTTGCCCGAGTTTTTCGACAGCCATCACAAACCAGGAGACACAGCCATCATGAAGAACCTTCTCAAAGCCACCGCCATCCTTGCCGCGCTGGTCTGCGGCGCCTCCGCCGCGCAGGCGCAAGCCCCCAAGCAGCCGCTGCGCATCGGCATGACTTTCCAGGAACTGAACAATCCGTACTTCGTGACGATGAAGCAGGCGCTCGAGGAAGCCGCGGCCAGCATCGGCGCGACCGTGGTCACCACCGACGCGCGGCATGACGTGTCCAAGCAGATCGGCGACGTGGAAGACATGATCCAGAAGAAGATCGACATCCTGCTGCTCAACCCGACCGACTCCACCGGCGTGCAGTCGGCGGTGCGCTCGGCCAAGAAGGCGGGGCTGATCGTGGTGGCGGTGGATGCCAATGCGCAGGGGCCGGTCGATTCGTTCGTGGGCTCGAAGAACCTCGATGCGGGCCGCTTGGCCTGCGAATACCTGGCGAAGAACATCGGCGAGAAAGGCGACGTGGCCATTCTCGACGGCATCCCGGTCGTGCCGATCCTGGAGCGCGTGAAGGGCTGCCGCGGGGCCCTCGCCAAGTACCCGGGCATCAAGGTGGTGAGCACGCAGAACGGCAAGCAGGAGCGCGCCACCGCCCTCACCGTGACCGAGAACATCCTGCAGGCCAACAAGGACCTGAAAGGCATCTTCAGCGTGAACGACGGCGGCTCGATGGGTGCGCTGGCCGCCATCGATGCCAGCGGCAAGGACGTGAAGCTCGCGAGCGTGGACGGCGCGCCCGAAGCCATCAAGGCCATGCAGAAGCCCAACTCGAAGTTCATTGCCACCACCGCGCAATACCCGCGCGACCAGATTCGCCTGGCCATCGGCATTGCGCTGGCCAAGAAGTGGGGCGCCAACGTGCCGGCCGCGGTGCCGGTCGATGTGAAGCTGATCGACGCCGAGGGCGCGAAGACGTTCAGCTGGTAACCCGCGCCGGCCATGAGCTCCCCCGCAGAAGAAAGCCCCGAGATGCTCCGGCTGGAAGGCGTGTCCAAGCGCTTTCCGGGTGTGAAGGCGCTGTCGGGCATTGACCTGTCGATCCGCAAGGGCGAGGTGCATGCGCTGCTCGGCGAGAACGGCGCGGGCAAGTCGACGCTGATGAAGATCCTCGGCGGCATCTACCAGGCCGACGAGGGCCGCATCTTCATCGACGGCCGCGAGCGGCAGTTCGCGGGCTACGGCGACGCAATCGCGGCGGGTGTCGGCATCATCTTCCAGGAGTTCAGCCTCATTCCGTACTTGAACGCGGTGGAGAACATCTTTCTCGGCCGCTATCTGAAGAACCGGTTCGGGCTGCTCGACAGGGCCGCCATGAAACGCTCCGCGCAGGCGATCTTCGAGGAACTGGGCGTGCAGATCGACCTCGACGTGCCGATCTGCCGGCTTTCGGTGGCGCAGCAGCAGTTTGTCGAAATCGGCAAGGCGCTGTCGCTTAAGGCGCGGCTGCTGGTGCTCGACGAGCCGACCGCCACGCTCACGCCCAACGAGGCCGGGCACCTGTTCAAGATCATGCGGGAGCTGCGCGCCAAGGGCGTGGCAATGATCTTCATCTCGCATCACCTGGATGAGATCTTCGAGGTGTGCGACCGCATCAGCGTGCTGCGCGACGGCGCCAATGCCGGGCATGCAGAGGTGGGCGCGACCGATGTGAACGCGCTGGTCGAAATGATGGTCGGCCGCAAGATCGAGCACAACTTTCCGCCCAAGCCAGTGCCCGCGCCGCGCGGGCGCAAGGTGCTCGAAGTGCCGGAGATCCAGCTTGCCAAGGGCGGGCCGGTGAACAGCTTCGACTTGCACGAGGGCGAGATCCTCGGCTTTGCGGGGCTCGTGGGCTCGGGGCGCACCGAACTCGCGCTGGGAATGATGGGCGCCGACCGCGTGCACCGCAAGACAGTGCTGCGCAACGGAAAGCCGGTGCGGCTGAACGACCCGACGCAGGCGTTGGAGAACGGCATTGGCCTGTTGCCCGAGAGCCGAAAGGTCGAAGGGCTGATTACCGACTTCACGATCCGCTTCAACATTTCGATGAACAACCTCGGCAAGCACAGGAGCGCCGGGCTCGTGAGCCAGAAGTCGGAGAAGCAGTCGGCCGATGAACTCTCCAGGCGCGTGGGCGTGAAGGCGCCAGGCATCGAGACACGCGTGGCCACGCTGTCGGGCGGCAACCAGCAGAAGGTGGTGATTGCGCGGTGGCTCGACCACGGTTGCGAGGTGCTGATCTTCGACGAGCCCACGCGCGGCATCGACGTGGGCGCCAAGGCGGAGATCTACAGCCTGATGCGCGACCTCACGCAGCAGGGCAAGGCCATCATCATGATTTCGAGCGAGCTGCCCGAGATCGTGGGCATGTGCGACCGCGTCGCCGTGTTTTCGAACGGGTCCATCGTGGCCACGCTCGAGGGCGACTCCATCAACTCCGGCGGCATCATGCGCCACGCAACGACAGGGGGCTCGCAATGAATGCAACCGCCATCCACCCCACACCACCCACGCCCGACAGCGGATTGTTCACGCAGCTGCGCCGCTCCACGGCCTTTCTGCCGCTGGTCGGCCTGGTTGCGATCTCGGTCTTCATGATCGTTGCGACCGACAACTTTCTGTCGTGGGGCAACCTGCAGAACATCGCGCTGCAATCGTCGATCAACGCAATCATCGCCGTGGGCATGACAGCCGCCATCCTCACCGGCGGCATCGATCTTTCGGTAGGCGCGGTTGTGGCGCTGTCGGGCACGCTGGCCTCGGGAATGATGGTGCAGTTCGGTCTGCCGCCGATGCTTGCGGTGCCGCTCGGGCTGGCCGTGGGCGTGGTGATCGGCCTGTTCAACGGCTATTGCGTGGCCTACCTTCGCATGCCGCCGATCATCGTGACGCTGGCCACCATGGGCATTGCACGCGGTATCGCGCTCATCTACACCGGCGGCTACCCGATCGACGGGTTGCCCGAGTCGTTCGCCTTTCTCGGTGGCGGCGTGCTGGCGGGCATCAAGGTGCCGATCCTCATCATGCTGGCCACCTACCTGGTCGCCTATGTGCTGCTCAACATGGCGCCGTTCGGCCGCTATGTGTATGCCATCGGCGGCAATGAGGAGGCGACGCGGCTCTCGGGCGTGCGCGTGTCTCGCTACAAGCTGCTGGTGTATGCGCTGAGCGGTTTTACCGCAGCCGTGGCCGGCATCGTGCAGGCGGCGCGCGTCACGAGCGGGCAGCCGGGCGTGGGCGTGGGCTTCGAGCTCGACGCCATCGCGGCGGTGGTGATGGGCGGCACGTCCATCGCCGGCGGGCGCGGCGCCATCGTGGGCACGCTCGTGGGTGCGCTGCTGCTGGGCGTGCTGAACAACGGGCTCAACATGATCGGCGTGTCGCCGTACCTGCAATTGATCATCAAGGGCGGGATCGTGCTGCTTGCGATCTTCATCAGCCGAGAAGCCAAGCGCTGACTTCCCTGCCTTGCTCCTTCCCCCTTTGGGGGAAGGCTGGGATAGGGGCAGGCTGGGCGTGCCCGGTAGTAACGCCGCTTGCCCCCACCCCGGCCCTCCCCCGGAAGGGGAGGGAGAAAAACCAAACCCAACACAACCTCCGACCACAAGGAACCCATGTCGTACCAAAAACTCCAGCCCGGCGCATCGGGCGCCATCGGAAAGCTCGCCGCCATGCAGGCCGTCGTGTGCCATGGCCCGAAGGACTACCGGCTCGAAACCGTCGACGTGCCCGCCATCGGCCCGAACGAGCTGCTGATCTCCATCGCGGCCTGCGGCATCTGCGCCTCCGACTGCAAATGCCATTCGGGCGCAAAGATGTTCTGGGGCGGCGACGGCCAGCCCTCATGGGTCAAGGCACCCGTGGTCCCCGGCCATGAATTCTTCGGCTACGTGGAAGCACTCGGCGAAGGCGCAGCCGAGCACTTTGGCGTGGAGAAAGGCGACCGTGTGATCGCCGAGCAGATCGTGCCCTGCGACAAGTGCCGCTTCTGCACATCGGGCAAATACTGGATGTGCGAAGTGCACAACATCTTCGGCTTCCAGCGCATCGTGGCCGACGGCGGCATGGCCGACTACATGCGCCTGCCGCCGACCTCGCGCGTGCACAAGATTCCCGACGGCATTTCGCTGGAGGACGCGGCCATCATCGAGCCGCTCTCGTGCGCGATCCACACGGTGAACCGCGGCGACATCCAGCTCGACGACGTGGTGGTGATCGCGGGGGCCGGCCCGCTCGGGCTGATGATGGTGCAGGCGGCGGCGCTCAAGACGCCGAAGAAGCTGATCGTGATCGACCTTGTGCCCGAACGGCTCGCGCTCGCGAAGCAGTTCGGCGCCGACGTGACGATCAACCCAAAGACCGAGAACGCCGATGCGATCGTCAAGGGAATGACCGAGGGCTACGGCTGCGATGTCTACATCGAGACCACGGGTGCGCCCATCGGCGTGACGCAGGGTCTGGACATGATCCGCAAGCTCGGCCGCTTCGTCGAGTTCAGCGTGTTCGGCTCGGAGACGAGCGCCGACTGGTCGATCATCGGCGACCGCAAGGAGCTCGACGTGCGCGGCGCGCACCTGGGCCCCTACTGCTACCCGATCGCCATCGACCTGCTGGCGCGCGGACTCGTCACATCCAAGGGCATCGTGACGCACGACTTTCCGTTGACCGAGTGGGAGCGCGCCTTCACACTGGCCAACTCCCTCGATTCGATCAAGGTGCTGCTCAAGCCGCAGCCCAGGTCCTGAAAGACGGTGTTGCCATGAAGTACGTGATCGGCGTCGACATCGGCACGCAGAGCACCAAGTGCCTGCTGGTGGGAATCGACGGCAAGGTGCTTTCCCAAAGCAGCGTGGCCTACCAGCCCGAGACGCCGAAGCCGTTGTGGGCGCAGCAAGACTGCGAAGTGTGGTTCGACGCAGTGTGTGAGAGCGTGCGCGCCTGCGTCGCGAAGAGCGGCATCGCAACGACCGATATTGCCGCGATGTGCGTGAGCAGCCTGTATGGCGGCGCGGGCATCCCCGTCGACGAGGCGATGCGGCCGCTGCATCCGTGCCTGATCTGGATGGACCGGCGCGCCACGGCAGAGGTCGATGCGGTGAACGCAACCGTCGATGTGGCGCGGCTGCAAGCGATTACCGGCAACGGCATCGACAGCTACTACGGCTTCACCAAGATGCTGTGGATTCGCGAGCACCTGCCTGAGGTTTGGGCGAAAACACGCTACTTCCTGCCGCCCAACAGCTATGTCAACTGGCGTCTGACGGGCGAACTCGCGGTCGACCACAGCTCGGCCGGCAATATCGGCGGCGTGTACGACGCGGCGCAGCGCGGCTGGTCTGAAGAAGCGCTCGGCATGCTCGGCATTCCGGCGCGCATGATGCCGACGCGCCTGGTCGAATCGAGCGACGCGGTCGGCGGGCTGAGCGCCGAATGGGCCGCCAAGCTGGGTCTCGCCCAAGGCATGCCTCTCATGGCCGGCGGCGTGGATGCGGCCGTGGCCACCTTTTGCGCCGGTGTCACCGGCAGCGGCGACCACGTTGCGATGATCGGCACCAGCATGTGCTGGGGCTTCGTGAGCCCCACGGTCGATGCCCGCCACAAGCTCATCACCATGCCTCACGTGTACCGGGGCGCCGACCGCAGCTATGTGTTCGGCGGCGCCATCACCGCGGGCGCGGCGGTCACGTGGTTTCGCGAAAGCTTCTGCCAGGCCGAATTGGCCGAGGCCGCACGCACCGGGGAAGACGCGCATGCGCTGATCGAACGCAAGGCCGTCGACGTGCCGCCCGGTGCGGAAGGCTTGGTCTTCCTGCCCTACATGATGGGCGAGCGCAGCCCCATCTGGGATGCACAAGCCAAGGGCGCGTTCATCGGCCTTTCGCTCGCACACAGCCGCGCGCACCTGTACCGCGCGGTGCTCGAAGGCGTGAGCTTCGCGCTGCAGCACAACATCGAGGCTGGACGACAAAGCGGACAACCGCTGGACGACCGCCTGATCGTCGTCGGCGGTGCGGCGCATTCGGATCTGTGGATGCAGATCGTGGCGGACATCACGGGCTACCCGGTGTTCACCATCGAGGAAGAAGTCGAAGCGGCCCTCGGCGCTGCAATGCTTGCGGCGCTTGGTGCGGGCCTGGTGAATGCGGCGGCGGCGGAGCGCGGCTGGGTCACGCTGGTGGGACGCGCGCAGCCACAACCTGAAGCGCAGGCGATCTACCGCAAACGCTTCGATATCTACAAATCTCTTTATCCCGCATTGCGTGATGCGATGCATAGGCTGACGTGAAGTCTTGCTCTTCGGTTTGTTGCGTTGTCCGTCATTCAGGGCGCGCACCCGCCGACGGGGTACCTTGCTCCGCGAATGTCCCCCGGCCTGCGGCCTCCTCCTTTATTTCGCTGCGCAAGGCACCCCATCGACGTGAGCGTTGCACAGAGCGGTCGCTGATCAGCGGTACACCAGCAGCGCGTCCAGGTGCACAGGGCATCGGGTGCTCCCCGCAGCGAAATAAAGGAGGAGCCGAAGGCGGGGGACATTCGCGGAGGGGAGTACCCGGTGGCCTTTGCACGCGCCCAGAATGCATTCCAGCGCATGCCATGCCATGCCAACACAGTAAACAACTGATATGAAAACCTCCTTCGACTTCTCCGCCAAACGCGCCCTGGTGACCGGCGCCAGCAGCGGCATCGGCCGCGCAGTAGCAGTACGGCTCGTGCAATCGGGCGCATCGGTAACGGCCGTGGGCCGCAACGCCGCAGCACTCGACGCTCTGCAAAAGGAAGCCGGCTGCACCCCACTGGTGATCGACGTCGAAGATGCGGCCGCACTGGAACGAGAGCTCGCAGACTTGCCAGCCTTCGACCTCGTGGTGAACTGCGCCGGCATCGCACTGCTCGAATCGGCGTTCGACTTCCAGCCCAAGAACTTCGATGCCGTGATGGCCGTCAACGCGCGCGCCGCGGCGCTGGTGGCCTCGCGCTGCGGCAAGGCGATGGTCTCGGCCGGCGTGCGCGGCAGCATTGTCAACGTGTCGAGCCAAGCCTCGCTGGTCGCGCTCGATGCGCATCTTTGCTACTGCGCGTCGAAGGCGGCCATGGATGCGATCACGCGTTCGCTGTGCCTTGAATTCGGACCCTACGGCATTCGCGTGAACAGCGTGAACCCCACCGTCACGCTCACGCCCATGGCCGAACAGGCCTGGGCCGATCCGGCAAAGAGCGCGGCTGCACTCAGGAATATTCCGCTCGGGCGGTTTGCGCAGGTCGACGAAGTGGTGGCGCCGATCTTGTTTCTGCTCTCGGGCGGCGCATCGATGATCAGCGGTGCGGCGCTGCCGGTGGACGGCGGCTACACCATCGTCTGAAGCCGCCCCGGCGAAGGACCGTCAGGCAAAGCGGCTTTTGCCGCCCGGCGCATCGAGCAGTGCGTCAAGGTTCTTCGCAATCTTCTGCTCGATCTGGTCGCTGAAGCTGCTGAACAGAAAACCCAGCGTGGCCTCCAGCGTCAACGTATTGGCCGTGACCTCCACGGTGCCGTCGATGCCTGCGCGGCTGAACTGCGCAATGTCGCTGGTCTCGCCTTCTGTGTAGGTGCATTCCAGGCCGTAGTCCTGCTCGACCTGCTGCATCCATTGGCGTGCGACTTCGCGTGCGCCGGCAATGCCCAGCGCGTGGTTTCGTTCGATATGGATGTCAGGCACCGTGATCTCCGTGGTTGTCTTGGTTCTTGCGGATGGAATTGTTCGTCTGCAGGATGCCGGTGGCCGTCTGCAATGCATGGCGCCGCTCCTCCATCGAGGGTAGCGCGGCAATGCGGCGCACCTCCTTGTAGAAGCGCGGCCAGTTGCGCCCTTCGCGCTCGAACAGCGCCTCGAAGCCGGGCACCAGGTCATCGTAGGCTCCCTGGGCTGCGAAGCTCGCGTTGTTGGCGCGTGCCACCCAGAGGTCGTAGGCGCCCTGGCGCGGGCCCTGCCATTCTGCGCGCAGCCGGGCGTAGCGCTCGCGAAAGTCGTCCATCGCAGCCTTCTTCATTGCGTCGACCGCCGTCCAGTCGCCCGCCTCGGCCTGCGCGGATTCGTACACCTGGTTGAGCGCTCGGCGCGTGTTGAGGGCCAGCGCGCGGAACTGCTGGCGCTGCGCATCGAAGCGCGCGTATTCGCTTCGCGCGGTTTCGCTGGCCTCGCGCTGCAGCCACATGGCGCCGCCGATGCGCTCCACCGCCGTGGCGTACGACTCGTTGAAGACCGTGTCGCCGGGCACGTAGAGCACCTGGTGCGCGAGCTCGTGGAACACGATGCGCGCCAGCTCGCCTTCGGGGTAGCCGATGAAGGTGGAAAGCAGCGGGTCGCCGCCGGCCCAGTTCATCCAGCCCAGCGTGGAATACGCCGGCACGGGGTACACGGCGGTTTCCAGGCCCTTGCCGCTTTGTGCCTCGGCTTCGGCCTTGGCCGCAGCCTCGTCGTAGTAGCCGCGATAGCCCACGCAGCCGGCCACCGGAAAGCACCAGTTCTTGAGCGTGAGCGAATACGGCGGCGCGGCCACCACGTTCCACACCGCGGCGCGGCGGCGCAGGTCGGCGTACGAGGTGTAGCTCGGGTTGTCGGGCAGGGCCAGTTCGGTCACGGCAAAGCGGCGGATGCGCTGCGCGAGTTCGAGCTTGGCTTTCAGCGGCTCGGAAACCGCAGGGTCGGCCAGCCACTCGGGCACCGGCTTGGCGGCCCGCATGATGCCGATGTGGCCGCTGGCCGATTGCCAGTAGTAGCCGAGGTCGGCGCAACCGCTGAGCAGCAGCAGCGCGCCGGCCAGGGCGGATACGGAGGCAGCCCTCACCCCAACTCTCTCCCAGGGGGAAAGGGAGCAATACGCTCCACTTCGACCAGGCAGTCGTAGAAGGTCGGGCCGCGGCCGATGTCGGTCAGGCGCTGGCTGGTGAGCTGGTTGACGTTGGTACCGTCCATGCCGAGCTTGCGCCACCAGATGCCCATGCCGTGCACCACGCCCGGCCGCGCGCGGCGCGAGACTTCGGCGCGGCAGCGGTGCTCGCCGCGGCTGTTGAACACGCGCACCGTGGCGCCGTTCTCGATGCCTCGCGCGGCGGCGTCCGCCTCGTGAATCTCGAGCAGCGGCTCGCCTTCGATCGCGCGCAGGCTCGTCACGTTGACGAAGGTCGAATTGAGAAAATTGCGCGCCGGCGGCGAAATCATCGCGAGCGGAAATTCAGCGGAACCGCCCGCCGGCTCGTAGTTGGGCACATGGTCGGGCAGCCCGTCCATGCCCTGCGCCTGGAGCCGTGCGCTGAAGAATTCGCAGCGGCCCGAAGGTGTCGGAAACTTGCCGTCTGCAAAAGGCGCCTCGGGCAGCGGCAGGCTGGTGAAGCCTTGCGAGAGCAGCTCTTCGTAATCGATGGCACCGGGCGCAAAAGCGGTGCGGCACAGCGTCTCGTCGCCCTCGGAGAAACAGGGCTCGTCGAAGCCCATGCGGCGCGCCAGCTCGCGGAAGATCCATGCGTTGCTGCGCGCCTCGCCGCGCGGCGCAACCACGGGGCGGTTCAACAGCACGTCGGTGTGGCCATAGCTGCAGTGGATGTCCCAATGCTCGAGCTGGGTGGTGGCCGGCAGCAGGTAGTCGGCGTAGTCGGCCGTGTCGGTCTGGAACTGCTCCAGCACCACGGTAAAGAGGTCTTCGCGCGCAAAACCCGCCACCACCTTGCCCGACTCGGGTGCCACCGCGACCGGGTTGCTGTTGTAGACCACGATGGCCTTTACCGGCTTTGCCTGGTCGAGCAGCGCGTCGCCGATGGTGCTCATGTTGATGGTGCGCGGCTGGCGCCCCGCGAGCAGGTCGGGGCGCTGCAGCGCGGCGCGGTCGGCCGGATAGTGGCCCGAACTGCTCAACAGAAGCCCGCCCGCGCGGTCGCGCCAGGCGCCCACCAGCGCGGGCAGGCAGGCAATCGCGCGCGCCGCGTTGCCGCCGCCGCGCACGCGCTGCATGCCGTAGTTCAGGCGAATGGCGGCGGGTTTGGTGGTGCCGTAGGCCTGCGCCAGCGCCACGATCTGCGCCTCGGGCACGCCGCACACGGCAGCGGCGCGCGACGGCGGCCATTGCAAGGCACGCTCGCGCAGCTGCTCCCAGCCGAGGGTGTGGTTTTCAATGTAGTCGCGGTCGAGCCAGTCGTGCACGATGAGTTCGTGCATCAGCGCCAGGGCCAGCGCCGCATCGGTGCCGGGCAGCAAGGCGATGTGCTCGTCGCACTTGTCGGCGGTCTCGGTCTTGCGCGGGTCGATGCACACCAGCCGCGCCCCGGCGCGCCGGGCGGCCTGCGCATGGCGCCAGAAATGCAGGTTGCTGGCAATGGAGTTGCTGCCCCAGATCAGGATCAGCCTGGCTTCGGCGAAAAACTCGACCCGCATGCCGATCTTGGCGCCCAGCGTGTAGACCATGGCCTCGCCGCCGGCCATGGAACAAATGGTGCGGTCGAGCAGCGTGGCGCCCAATTTGTGGAAAAAACGCCGATCCATGGACTCGCCCTGCACAAGACCCATGGTGCCTGCGTAACTATAAGGCACAATTGTTTCCGGATCTGTCTGCAATGCACGGAGATGCGCGGCGATGTCGTCAAGAGCGGCGTCCCAGCTTACGGGTTCGAACTGGCCGCTGCCTTTGGGACCGATGCGTTTCATGGGCTGCACGAGGCGCTCGGCATGGCTGTTGCGCTCGATGTAGCGTGAAACCTTGGTGCAAAGGACGCCGCCGGTGTGCGAATGGGCCGGATTGCCCTGCAGCTTTATGGCCACGCCGTCTTTGACGGTGGTGACCAGGGCGCAGGTGTCCGGACAGTCGTGCGGGCAAGCGCCCAGGACCGTGGAAGTTTCGGTGGGGAGAACAGCAGTTGTAGAGACCGGGGCATCGTCCATCCGGCAAGTCTAAAGTTTTCCAGATAGTGCGCGGCAACGCGGAAGAGGTTTTCACCATGATGAATCGCAGACATTTTTCACTGGCCACGGGTGCGGCCGCGCTGGGTGGTTTCCAGCTGGCCAGGGCGCAGGGCGACACGCCGCTGGTTCTGGGCCAATCGGCTCCCTTCACCGGCCCGGCCGCTCAGCTCGGCATCCAGTTTCACCAGGGCGCCAAGCTGTTCCTGGACCAATACAACGCCCAGCCCGGCCGCCGCCAGGTGGTGATCAAGAACCTGGACGACGGCTACGAGCCCGACCGCTGCGCGGCCAACACGCAAAAGCTGATCGAGGAGGATGTGTTCGCGCTGTTCGGCTACATCGGCACGCCCACCAGCATGGCGGCGCTGCCGCTTGCCGTGAAGGACAAGGTGCCCTTCGTGGCGCCGTTCACCGGTGCCATGTCGCTGCGCGAGCCGTTCCATAAGAATGTGTTCCACCTGCGCGCTTCGTACAACGACGAGACCGCGCTGATCGTGAAGCAGCTCACCCACCTGCACCTGAAGAAGATCGCGGTCTTCTATCAGAACGACGCCTATGGGAAGGCCGGACTCGACGGCGTGACGCTGGCGCTTTCGCAGCAAGATCTCAAGCCGGTGGCGCTGGCCACGGTGGAGCGCAACTCGGTCGACGTGGCCTCGGCCGTGAAGAGCATCGTGGCGGCGCGCCCCGACGCGGTGGTTCAGGTGGGCGCCTACAAGGCGTGCGCCGCCTTCATCCGCGAGGCCCGCAAGGCAGGCTACGGCGGCACTTTCTTCAATGTGTCTTTCGTGGGTACCCAGGCGCTGGCCGACGAGCTGGGCAAGGGCGGCGCGGGCGTGATGGTGACGCAGGTGGTGCCCTCGCCCTACAACCCCGCCAACGCGATCACGCGCGAGTTCAGCGACGCAGTCAAGAAGGCCGGCGCCGCGGCGAGCGCCAATTTCTCGAGCATGGAAGGCTACCTTGCCGCCAAGGTGCTGACCGAGGGCCTGCGCCGCGCGCCGGGCAAGGCTTCGCGCGAGGGCCTCATTGCGGGCCTGGAGAGCATCGACCGCCAGCAGTTCGGCGGCTTCGAGGTGTCGTTCTCGCCCAAGAACCACGTCGGCTCGAAGTTCGTCGAGCTGTCGATGATCACCGCGGACGGCAAGATCCGGACCTGACCACCGGGGCTTCGCGCCCCGTTTCTTGCGTCAGCCGCTCAAGCCGTCCACGGCCTGGAACATGGCCTGGCGGGCTTGGCTGACGACCTGGCCGCGCCAGGCATCGGTGTCGGTATAGAAGGCATCGCGCATTCGCGCGCGAATGCCGTCGGCCAGTTCGGCCGGTGCGTCGGGATGCTTGTGCAGCCAGTGGTCGGCGCGTAGCGCACCCAGAACGTCGAGCATGGGCAGCGTGCCGTATTCGAGCGCAATGCCGGTGTATTCGGCCTGCGGACATTCCTGGTAAACCGCTTCGCTGACGAGGCCGCTCAACAGCGCCGAGGTGGACGAGCCGTCATAGACCGACGTCACCGGCGCCGCGGGCGCGCCCCACCAGGCGTTGGCGCGCGCGTAGGCCGCCTTGTCGTCCCTGCCAGCGAAGATACGTTCGCCGATGCCGTTCGGCCCGAGCCCGGTGTGCAGGTCGATCCAGCCCAGCCGGCGCGCGCCGGCCGCATGGCGGCGCAGCACGTTGCGCAGTGTCTTGTTGCTCCAGGTTTGCGCCTTGCCGCCGAAGAACAGCCCGTCGTCGAACTGGTATTGCCCGCCGGTGACAGCCGCTTGGAAAGCAGCGGCGCCGTGCTTTTCGATCCATTGATCAACCGCGGCCTGGTTCTCGGGCGTGGGCGGCCAGGCGTCGGGCAACAGCAGCGGATGCAGCTTGGCGTAGGCCTGGTTGACCGGCAGCGGCTTCGAGAAATCGAGAAAGTTGCGGTTCAGGTCGACGTTTTCCTGCGTGACACGCCGGCCATATGAAAAGCCGTGCGGGTTGAGCGCGTGCACGTACAGCACCGCAACACCCTGCGCCTTGGCCTTCTCGCGCCATTCGGCGTCGTGCAGCGCGAACACCTGCACGCCGCTGCCGCAATGGCCCTCCACGCCATGGCAGGCACTGGAGACGATCAGCAGGCGCTCGGCGTTGGCATCGCCGTCGAGCGCCACGTCCATCGAAAGCTCTTCGCCGCCCTGCCCCTTGCCCGGATGCGCATGCGGCTCGACCGTGAGGCCCGCGCTCACGCAAGCCTGCAGGAATTTCTGGCGCGCCTGGGCGTAGCGCGGCGAAAACGCCTCGCCGATGCCGATCAAGATGCGCTTCCTCCGGGCTTCAGGAACTGCTCGGCCAACTGCACCCAGCAGGTGGCGCCCAGGGGAATGAGGTCGTCGTTGAAGTCGTAGCTCGCGTTGTGCAGCGTGCACGGCCCTTCGCCGTGGTGCACGTCGCGGTGCGAGCCGTCGCCGTTGCCGATGAAGGCATAGGCGCCCGGCTTGGCCTGCAGCATGAAGGCGAAGTCTTCCGAGGTCATGGCGGGTTCCTGACGCAGCACGTTCTCTGCGCCCACGATCTCGCCCATCACGCGGCGGGCAAAGTGGGCCTCGGCCTCGGTGTTGATGGTGGGCGGGTAGTAGCGCTCGAAGCGGAAGTCGCAGGTGGCGTCGTGCGCCGCACAGATGTTCTCGGCAATCTTCTTCATGCGCGCCTCGATCAGGTCGAGCACCTCGATGGAGAAGGTGCGCACGGTGCCCGTCAACTCGCAGTTGTCGGGAATCACGTTGTTGGCCTCGCCCGCGTGAATGGTGGTGACCGAGATCACGGCCGAATCGGTCGGCTTCATCTTGCGCGTGAGAATGGTCTGGAAGGCCTGCACGATCTCGCAGGCGATCGGCACCGGGTCGATGCCGGTCTGCGGCAGCGCGGCATGGCCGCCCTTGCCGATCACGTTGACATAGAACTTGTTGCCCGACGCCATCACCGGCCCCGGACTCACCGCGAACTGGCCGGCCTTCATGCCGGGCCAGTTGTGCATGCCGAACACGGCGTCCATGGGGAACTGCTCGAAGAGCCCTTCCTTGATCATTTCGCGCGCGCCGCCGCCGCCCTCTTCGGCCGGCTGAAAGATCAGGTACACCGTGCCGTCGAAGTTGCGGTGCTTGGCCAGGTGCTGCGCTGCGGCCAGCAGCATGGCGGTGTGGCCGTCGTGCCCGCAGGCGTGCATCTTGCCGTGGTGCTTGCTGGCATGGGCGAAGGTGTTGAGCTCCGTTACCGGCAGCGCGTCCATGTCGGCGCGCAGGCCGACGGCGCGGTTGCTGGTGCCGTTCTTGACAATGCCCACCACGCCGGTGGTGCCCAGGCCGCGGTGGATGGGAATGCCCCATTCCGTGAGCTTGCCTGCCACCACGTCGGCGGTGCGGACTTCCTGGAAGCAGAGTTCGGGGTGGGCGTGGAGGTCACGCCGCACGGCGGCGATACCCGCCGCCTGCGTGACAAGCGAATCGATGAGTTTCATGGGGCACAGTCTAGACTTTGCGGCTCACCACCGCAAAGACCGTGCCGGCGAATTACGCACTCCCCCAGGCTTCGCGCACTTCGTGTCGCTTCTCCCTCCCCCTCGCCGGGGGCAACACCAGCGGCCCGGCAAAGCCGGTTCCGCGGTGTTCCCCGCGAAAACTCAGCGGCCGATGCTCTTGAGGTAGTCGGCGCGCGCGGCAACCGCCGTGTCGGTGAAGTCGGTGAACACGCCGTCCACGCCGAGCTTGTAGTAGATGGCGTACTCGTTCTTGCCGTCCTTGTTGTAGTCGGCCGCCAGGCGGCGCGACTCGTTGCGGAAGGTGAACGGATGCACGAACAGGCCCGCCTTGTGGGCGTCGGCCACCAGCGTGGTGGGCGAAATCGAGGTGGCATCGGCATCGTTGATCTTGCCGTCCTTGTTGACGTCGATCGGCTTGCCGTCGGCGCCGACGCTGCCCTTGATGCTCACGATGTAGCGCTTCCACGGGCCGATGCCGTCGGCATAGGTCTTGATTTCGGCCAGCCCGGCGGGCGTGACCATGACATCGAAGTTGCGCTTGTCGCCCGCCTTGGTCCATTCGTAGGGGCGGTCGACCGGCACGGCGTAGGTCATGGCGCCGGTCTTCATGTCGATGCCGTCACCATCGATCAGCTGGATGAGCCGGGTGTTCAGGCCCTTGCTCTTCATGTACTTGAGGCTGCCGGGCTCAAACGACTGCACGAAGATGGGCGCGGTCTTGCTGTTCCAGCCGGCCGCATTGATGGCGGCAACAACCTTGTCTTCCATCGGCAGGCCCAGGTCGCGGAAGTAGGTCGGGTTCTTGGTCTCGGGGTAGATCGCGATGGTTCGGCCGGTTTCCTTCGACTTCGCCTTGGCAAAGTCGATGATCTCCTGGAAGGTGGCAATCTTGAACTTGCCGTTGAATTCCTGCGGCCGCTCGGCGTCGGTCGAAATACCGCCCAGCGTCTTGATCTCGGCCAGCGTGAAGTCGTTGCTGAACCAGCCGGTTTGGGTTTCGCCGTCGACCTTGATGGTCTTCTTGCGCGAGGCGAAGCGCGGGTGCCTGGCCACGTCGGTGCTGATGGCCAGGTTGGGGTCGTGGCGGGCAATGAGCACGCCGTCCTTGGTGGAGACCAGGTCCATCTCGATCACGTCGGCGCCAAGTTCGATGGCGCGCGCATAGGCTTCGAGCGTCTGCTCGGGCAGGTACCCCGAGGCACCGCGGTGCGCAATGACCAGCGGCGGCTGGCCGTCGAGCGTCAGCAGCTTTCCGGACGAGCCGGCGGGGCCGGTGATGCCGCAGGCGGCAAGGCAGAGGGCTGCGGTTGCAGAGAGAGCCAGCTGAAGGGTGCGCATCGTCTTTTTCTCCATCCAAAAGAGGCGCAGGGTACCCGCTTCGCATGACAGCGCCGGCAATCGCGGCGCGCAGCGCCGACTTCTTGGACAATCTGTTGCATGCTCCATACGCTTTCCCCTCAAAGCCTCGCGCTGGCCCAGGCGCTCGTGCGCATGAACACCATCAGCGCAAACAGCAACCTCGAACTGATCGACCTCGCCCAGAGCCACCTGGCCGCGCTCGGCGTCAAAAGCCGCATCACCTACAACGCCGAACGCACCAAGGCCAACCTGTTCGCCACGCTCGGCGAAGGCAAGCCGGCCGGCGTCATCGTTTCGGGCCACACCGACACGGTGCCCTGGGACGGGCAGGAGTGGAGCGTAGACCCGCTCTCGGCCGTGGTGCAGAACGATCGGCTCTACGGCCGCGGCTCGGCGGACATGAAGAGCTTCATTGCCATCGCCCTTGCCAACGCCAAGCGCTTCCTGGAAAGCGACTCGCCTTACGCGGTGCACTTCGCCTTCAGCTATGAAGAAGAAATCGGCTGCTTCGGGGTGAAGGAACTCATCGCCGACATGCGCGACGCCAACATCAAGCCGCTTGCCTGCATCGTGGGCGAGCCCACCAGCATGGTGCCGGCCATCGCGCACAAGGGCGTGTACCGCTACAAGTGCTGCGTGCGTGGCAAGGAGGCGCATTCGTCGCTCACGCCGCATTCGGTCAACGCCATCGAAATGGCGGCCCGCGTGGTCGGCAAGGTGCGCGACATGGCCGAGGGCTTCGAGCGCAGCGAGCCGCGCTACGAAGGCTTCGACGTGCCCTTCAGCACCGCGAGCGTGGGCCAGTTCCACGGCGGCATTGCCGACAACGTGGTGCCGCGCGACGCCGAGTTCCGCTACGAGTTCCGGGACCTTCCCACGGCCGATGCGAAGCGCATGCAGGCCGACGTGCTGGCCTATGCCGCGAGCATCGAGCCCGCGATGAAAAAGGTGGCGCCGGATGCGGGCTTCAAGTTCGAAACCATCTGCGAGATTCCGAGCTTTCTTGGGTCAGCGGACGATCCCATCACGCTGCTGGCCCAGCGCCTGGCGGGCGAAGAGCGCACCACGCTGGTGGCCTTCGGCACCGAAGCAGGCCTTTTCAAGAACGCCGGCATCCCCACCGTGGTGTGCGGCCCGGGCAGCATCAACCAGGCGCACCAGCCCGACGAGTTTGTGAGCCTGGAGCAACTGGCGCGCTGCGAACTGTTCATGGAACGCCTTGCGGCCACGCCCACCATTGGCTGAAGACCACCACGGCAGCGGCGCGCTGCAACGCATGAAGCGCGTGGCGCTGGGCTTGCTGTGCGCCGCGGCGCTGCTGTATGCGCTGGCCAGTGCGCTGCACGGCCAGCACCCGGCCTGGGGCTACGTGGCTGCCTTTGCAGAAGCTGCGATGGTCGGCGCCATTGCCGACTGGTTCGCGGTGGTGGCGCTCTTCCGCCACCCGCTGGGTTTGCCGATTCCGCACACGGCCATCATCCCGAGCAACAAGGACCGCATCGGCGCCAAGCTGGCCGGCTTCATCTGCAACAACTTTCTCGGCACCGAGCAGGTGCTGGCCAAGCTGCGGGAGTTCGACGCAGCCGGCCGCATCGCCGAGTGGCTGGCCCGCCCCGCCAGCGGCGAGAAGCTGGGCGAATGGGGCGTGGCCGCCGCGCGCTACGGCCTCTCGGCATTCGATGACGAGCGGGTTCGCGCCTTCATGGGGCGTGCCGCGGCCGCGGGCCTGGAGAAGATCGACCTCTCGCGCCTGACTGGCCAGGCGCTGGACGCACTCACCGCGGGCGGGCGCCACCAGGCCCTGCTCGACGATGTGCTGCAGCAGGTGGCCGGCCTGCTCGAAGGCGAAGAGATTCAGGCGCACATCACCGAAGCCATTGCACGCGAGATAAAGACGCTGCGCTACGTGGGGCTGGACCAGGTCGCGGCCAAGCTCGCCACGCGCAAGATCGTCGCGGCCGTAGCGCGCACCATTGCCGAGCTGGCGGCCGAGCCCGGCCACCCGATGCGCAAGCGCTTCGACCACTTTGTCGACGACTTCGTGGTGCGGCTCAAGCTCGACCCCGAGTTCCAGCAGCGCGGCGAACAGATCCGCGCCGAGCTCATGGCCCATCCCGCGCTGGGCGACTACCTGCATGGGTTGTGGGGCGAGCTGCTGGCCTGGCTGCATGACGACCTGGGCCGGGGCGACTCGACGATCCGCCGGCGCATCGCGTCGATGGCCGGAGCGCTGGGCGCGCGCCTGCAGGCCGACGAAGCGATCCGCCGCTGGATCAACGAGCAGATCGAGGCCGCCGCGCCGCTGGCCATCGAACGCTACCGCGAGGACATCCGCCGCTACATCGAGGAGCGGGTGGCCGAATGGAACGCGGAGGAGATGACCGTGGAACTCGAACGCAACATAGGCCGCGACCTGCAGTTCATCCGCATCAACGGCACGCTGGTGGGCGGGCTGGTGGGGCTGTTGATCCACACGGCGACGCAACTGCTGCGCGGGTAATCGACGGCAGGCAAAAGTCCGCATGAGTCGGTTCTCACTGACTATCGAATTTTTACCCTGCCTCGCGGACCCTTTGTTCTTGACCGCCCATGCGCCGTAGCATTGCCCCCGGAGACAATCGAGGGCTTTTACGCAAGCGCTCCATCTTTAGCAGACGCGTTTCGACGCGCGGTCTGGCGTCCGCTGACTACTACGGCTACGCACCGCTCGCACTCCGTGATCTCTTTTGCCTGTTCATGCACCCTGCCAACCCCGCCCATCCCTTTTTGACGAACCGCAGAGTCGTTTTTTTTCTCGCCCTTCTGTGCTGCGTGCTCTGGGGCAGTTCGTATCCGGCCATCAAGGGCGGATATGCGTTGTTCGGCATTGCCCCTGCCGACGTGCCCTCCAAGCTCGTCTTCGCAGGCTGGCGTTTCCTGGTCGCGGGCCTGCTCCTGCTGGTCTACGCCGTGGCCAGTGGCCAGGCGGTGCGAGGCTTCACGCGGCGGGAGTGGACGCAGATCTCGCTACTGGGCCTGACACAGACGACGCTGCAATACGTGTTCTTCTACGTCGGCCTGGCGTACACCAGCGGGGTGAAGAGTTCGATCATGAACGCCACCGGCACCTTCTTCAGCGTGCTGCTGGCGCACTTCATCTTCCACAACGATCGACTGAGCTTCAACAAGGTGGTGGGGTGCATCGCGGGTTTCGCGGGCGTGATGGTGGTTAACCTCGGGTCAGGCTTGGGCGGCATCCCGTCCTTCGAATTCACGTTGCTCGGCGAAGGCTTCGTGGTCATTGCGGCTTTGGTTCTGGCCGCTGCGAGCATCTACGGCAAGCGCATCTCCCAGGGCATCGATCCGATCGTGATGACGGGATTGCAGCTGTCAATTGGCGGTGCCGCACTGCTGGTGGGCGGATACGCGAGCGGTGGCCATCTTTCGGGCTTCACTCCCGCCTCGACGGCGCTACTGGTGTACATTGGCTGTACTGTCCTCACTGGCGATCTCCATCTGGAGCCTGCTGCTCAAATACAACCGCGTGAGCATGATTACGGCCTTCAACTTTATGGTGCCGGTCTTCGGTGTGGCCTTGTCGAGCCTCTTCCTGCATGAGAGCCTCTTGGATTGGCGCTACGCGGCGGCCACGGTGCTAGTCTGCGGCGGCATCTGGCTCGTGACAAAGGAGCCGGCTGCCTGAGGTCTTCTGCCCCGCCCGGCGCAGCCTCACCTCCAAGGGGCGGTCGCGGCCCGCGGCGAAAGTGCCATCCGATGCGGCTGTGCCCTTTCTCCGCTTGTTCCCTAGCAGCGCCGCTGTGCGCTGACCTGTCGCGAAACTACAAGTCGGCCAGCAGCGGACATTCGCCGCCTTCCTTCAATTCAGGCCTCCACGGGAACGTGGAAATCGATAAATGCTCCTGGCTGCTGTGGATCGAAACGGCCGTCATAGAGCTCAAAGTCGGGACCGTTGGCGACCTTCAAGCCGGAGGTCGGGATCAACTCGCCCCATATGGATGCCAGAGCCTCTTTGACCTGCGGTTGCAGCGCCGTGCCATTGAGGGTGATTCGGAACACGACGTAGGTTGCGGCCGGGATCTCCATCGTCGAGAAATTGGACGGCGGCACGCAGGTGGATTCGACACCGACACCTGCCATGTACTGAAAACAGCCCTCAGCCTTGTCAGCAATGGAGACAACACCATAGGTCGCCCAGCTCTGGACCTGGCCTGCGAATGGCAGCGCACCGATCAACGCGGACCACAACTGCGGGATCTCCGACTTGGTAGCCTCGTCGAAGCGGCGCGAAGGGCCGGCGACGCGGAAAGCGGGCATCGCTACGAGCTCGGGCAAACGAGAGACGGATGTATTCTGTGCAGGAGGGAGGTTCATAGGATATTGGCCTTCAATGGGTTCGACCGCAAATCCGCTGCGGAACCGGCCCGGGGAGACGCCGAACAGGCGCTTGAACGCGCGCGTGAACGCCTCCTGGGATTCGAATCCGCAGTCGAACGCAAGATCGACGAGCTTCAGGTCTGGCTCATCGCAGAGCCGTCGGGCCCCGCGCACGAGTCTGCGGCCGCGCACATAGGCCATGACGCTGCGGCCCATGCGTGCGGTGAACAGCCGTGAGAAGTGATATGGCGACAGGCCAACCTGCGCCGCGACCAACTCCAGAGTCAACGATTGGTCGAGCTGCAGCTCTATCCAGGCAACGACGCTCGAGAGCGGGTCGAGGACTGGTGGTGCCGTGCTGTTCATGGCTGGATCATGTCAAAGGGATGGCTTCGCGTCTTGACCGAATTTGCTGTGCAGACACACCTCGCCTCCATGGCCAAGAGTTGCCGCTCGCAAGCGACCGGCTATGGTCGGCCAAAAGCGGCCTGTCGGCCTCGGCCCTCGAAAGCGCGTGCGCGCTGACCGAGTCTTAGATAACAATCGACTAAGTGCCGTCTTTTGGCGTCGGCATACAAAAATCCGAATTGACAGAGGGAAACATGGACGCCGCATATCTCAGGCAACACTACGACCGCTTTGAATCCGACGAGTTGATCCGTCTTCGCTCGACTGACCTGACGCCTGAGGCCAAGGTCGTGCTCGAAGCTGAATTGGCGTCGCGGGATGTTGCGCACTCTTTTTCTACAGTGCCTGCCAGCGCCTCTGCGCTGCGCCCGCTCGACCAGTCATTGCTGGCTCCGCTGTGGAGGCGATTTGTAGCTGCGACACTCGACTATGCTGGACTCTTCTTCGTGCTGTTCGGTGTGAACTTCCCAATATATCTGTACACCCCGAAGACCTTCTCTGATTTGGTTGGATACGCATCCATCGGGGTAGCCTTGACATACTTGTTTTTCAAGGATGGCCTGAACGGTCAAAGCTTCGGGAAGCGACTCCTCAAGATCAAGGTTTTGGAGAGGGCTACAGGTGACTCATGCAGCCTGCCTCGCTCTCTAGTCCGCAACGCGTTTAATGGACTGGGCTTCATTGATTGGCTATTTGCCCTCGGCCGTGAAAACAGACGCCTCGGCGACCATGCTGCAGGCACATACGTTGTGAACGCCTAAAACACCTATCGTCGGTGCGGAACAAATTCGATGTTCTAGATGGGCTGCTTTGGGAGCCGGAGACGGCCGGTAGGGGCCCTTCGCGACGATAGCGCGACCGGCTACAGTCGGCCAATAGCGGCTGTTGAAGAGGAAGGAGAATTTTTTGCCCAACACGGCGCACCTTCTACCAGTCGACAAACACGATCTCCCAAAGGCAGAAGCAATCGTCGCTCTCGGCTACCCAGCCGTCGACGCGCTGCTTCCTGCGTTGCTCGCCTGGATGCAAGACATCAACTGGCCTGTCACAAAGGTCCTCACTCCCTTCTTGGCCGGAATTGGTGAGCCGCTGGCACCTCATTTGCACGCGATCTTCGAATCCGAGGATTACGTCTGGAAGTACTGGGTACTCGAGAAACTTGTTGATCCGTCATCTCAACTCGCGGCGGCGGTCGAGCCGCACCTTCTGCGCATGGCCCTGAACCCGAGCGCAGGCGAAACCGACGAAGGGGTTGATGTGATCGCTCGCAGGATTCTTGCGAAGAGGGCCGCCTGAGCAGGACGCTATTGAGGATTGGGAAGGCACCTCTGGCTCATCTCTGCTCCGCCGCTTGTGGCAACATCCGGCCAAAGCAGACCTTCGCCACGTTGGCCTAGATGGCAGCTGGCGAACAACATAATCGCCGCAAGCACGCCTGCCGAACTCCGATGAAATTCAATGATCTTGCCCGCAAGGCCGCCAAGGGCTCCGGCCCATTGTCCTACGGTGGCGCGGTTCATCCGGAAGACTTGATTCGGTTTTCACTCGCGTACGGCGCGGACGGTGCTGATGAGATTGAGCGGCTCTGCAAGCAGCATGGATGGCACGAGGACGGCGTACTGGCAGACGGAAAAAGAGTAACGCCGCTCGCGCGGTGGGCTGCAGCCTGCATTGCCTACGGCCGCGGCGGCATCGCCTCACTGAAGCAGTTGCTCGCCGATCGAGCACTTGCAACATTTGCCATTGCGGTTTTAAGCGAAGTTCGCTCTGAATCTAGCGTAACGGTGTTGTTGGACTACTGCATGTCGACCACCGCTCTATCGGACGAGCCAGATGACCCGTTCTGGCGAGCGCTGGGCGCATTAAACGGATTGACGAGCTTCGATGACGGGTTGGTGCCGCCGCAAGAACAACAGAAAAAACTGCAAGAGCTGGTGATCAGAACCTTCTCCAACTCCGGGATGGCATATCAGCAGACGCTTTGCCTGTGCGCGTTGAGAGGGGCGCCCATCGAAGGTTCATTGGAGTGGGCAGAAGCCCAGACGGTGAACGATCCTGGGGCGATGCGCGCAAGATCTACCGCGATAAAGTCCCTCCGACGCCGTCGTTCCGACGCTTGCAAGCCGCCTAATGCTGAAGAGAAACGTCAGATTCGCAGGCAGCGAGCGCTCGATGTTTAGCGCGCTAGCTGCGTCCTTGCTCTCGATCTCGAGGCGACTTCGAGTCCGTTAAGGCAGAGCCCGCACTCGGCCAAGATCGGACCTTCGCAAGCACTCACGTTGCACTAACTGATGAACAACTTTCCTGCGTTTGGGTTTCTGCTGGCCTTCGCAGCCGTGGCACTTTCGCTCGGCGCACTGGTCCTCTTTGGCTGCCTGGTCGTAGCGGCGATGTATCCTCGCGGCCATCCGTCCGCAGACCGATTGCGAACGTTCGCCGCGAGCCTGCCTCGCCTTGTCGCCCGTAGCGTCATGTTTTTCGACGGGCTTGCTTTCATATTCATTTTGGCCATGTTCGCGGTTCTGACATTCGTCTTTTCCTGACCTCGCCAGCAAGGACAGAATGCGGCCAGAAGCTGAAGTTGGCCACGCCCCTCCCGTTCGCTCTATCACAAAATGCACAAGTCCCCCCTCTTTCGTAAGGAGAACACAACGGCCCACCGGCCGCAGATCAGGGTCGGTGGAGACTATCGTGACCAGCGGAACACAAAGAAAGGAGCCCACTCCGATGCGAAGCGAAGTTCAATGCACGCCAAAGAGCATCGCGGTCGTGACTACACGCCTCTTTTCAAGTTCCTGCTGGCGCATGTAGGCAAACCTTGGAACGAGGTGTACTCCGAGGCAGTTAGCCGGCTCGATCGCGCCGATCCGATTTTCTGGCTGGTCGCGTTGACCGAATGCGACCGTGACGAGTTCGTACGCGCCGGAGAGTCGTCGTACTACAGTGGTCTCTATGTCGATGACAGCGGCCTTCTGCAACGGGTCAATCCGAAGCTTGGACCATCCAGCCTGGCTCCGGAATGCAAATGCTGCACACACACATTCAACGGCGTTCGCTTCACTCAGCCGTTCCGTTTGTCGGAATTCAGCCTAGAGCCGGGTTCAAATTCTGAGACCTAGGCGTACCGCCTACCTCGAATGAACTGGCGCATCGCTGAACTTGCTCACTATGCGGATGCCATTCGTTGGCTCGACGCGGTAAAGGCGAGAAAGGCATACGAACTCGTGCTCCGGTTCGATTCCCAGTCTCAATTCGGACTCAATCAGGCATCTGTCCAGGGGATAGAGCGCCTTAAGTTTGGCGACGACGAGGAAGCGGGGACCACATGGTTGCGGAGCCGGCTGCCGGCCGGTCAATCTCTTGTCGTAGTGTTCGGCAAGACCGCGTGCTTCAAGTGCGATGTGGCATTCTTTGTCGACAACTGGCAGGACATCTTCCGCCCCGGGCGAGATGACGCAATGGTCTATTCCGAAGACAGCAGCCTCATTCTTTTCGTGAATCATGAGGGCGGATTTGAAGTCGGCGAACGACCGCTTTAGAGTTTTCTGAACTTCGGCTTCGGGCGGCGGATTCAACCGGTCGATGCAACAGATTCGCTGAACATTTCAGCGGGCGTTTGGAAGCCGAGCGTCTTGCGCGGCCTCTCATTCAATTGTCGCGCGATCGCATTGAGCTGAGCCTGTGAGTAGCTCGAGATGTCGATGCCCTTGGGCATGTACTGCCTGAGCAGCCCGTTCGTGTTCTCGTTACTTCCGCGTTGCCAGGGACTTCGTGGGTCGCAGAAATAGACCTGAATGTCTGTGGCCATCGTGAACTGCTTGTGCCCATGCATCTCCGTGCCTCTGTCCTAGGTCAGAGATTTGTAGAGTTCCTGCGGCAACTTGCGAGCATTCTTGATGAGCGCTTTTACGACCGTCTGCGTGTCTTTGCCTTCCAGCTTCACCAACATGACGTACCGCGTTTGGCGCTCGACCAGCGTCGCGATCTGGCTATTGGCACTGCCGAACACCAAGTCTCCTTCCCAGTGACCAGGCACCGCTCGATCTTCGACACAAGGGGGCCGCTCGCTGATCGAAACGGCATCGATGATCTGACCATGGATCGCCGTCTTCTGCGTGTGATGACGAGAGCGACGCATACCGCGGGTACGTCTGAGGTGCTCCAGCAACTCCTTCTTCAAGGCGCCACGCGCTTGAATGAACAGACTGCGGTAGATGGTCTCGTGTGACACGTGGAAGCTCTCGTCGCACGGATAAGTATGCTTGAGCCATCCAGCGATTTGCTCTGGCGACCACAGCAGGCGCAGCTTGTTGGTCACGACACACGCCAAAGCGCGGTTCTCTGCCAGTTTGCAGCGCTTGGGACGATGTGCCCGATCCCAAGCTCCGCTGTCGGCCTGGTTCGCTCGATAGCCAACTCGTCCACCATTGCGCTCGATCTCGCGGCTGACCGTTGAGGGTGCTCGTCCGATCCGCGCCGCGATCGCACGGATCGAGTGACCGATCACCAAGGCGCGCGAGATTTCCTCTCGCTCAGCAAGCGTCAGCGCCAGCCTCGAGCGATGTCGTTCGGGCGGGCGGATTCCGCCCGTCTGAACCAAGATGCCTCGCACGGATCCGTGCGATCGATCAAACAGCTGAGCAATCTGATGGAGAGTCCAGCCAGCTTTCCAACGCTCCCACATCAGTGCCTTCTGGGAATCCGTATAGAAGGTTCGGGTCCGATACTTCATCTGCAACACTCCGACTGCCTACGCAGCTTTTAGTGTGTTGCATCGACCGGTTGAATCCGCCGCCCTAGAGAGACATTCGCGTCACTCCGAAGCGGTCTCTCAGGGGTGCGGCCTAGCGACGGAGGGAGGCAGTGCCGTAGGTGATTGGTTCGACCGCCGCATTTGGACTCGGACAGCCTTGAACTTCCGAAAATTTACACAGTTCTACGCCGTGGATTATTTGTGAGGGTGTCCGTCCAAAGGGGATAGACGCAGGCCGCTTGGCGCGTTCAGGATCGGACAGGGACCTACGATCCCAAGACGACTTGTGGCATTGAACTCCACGGAAACAAACTGGAGCGATTGCGCGGCATCGTAGGACCACTTGCCATCTGGATTGCGGCCAACGTATGAATACACGTGCGAGTGAGGTATACCGTAAAGCTCGAGAAGTCCCGCGACGTATTGAGCACGTGCTAGGGCCAAATGCTCCTGTCTCTTGCGTTCGCCTTCACTGGCATTGCTAAAGCCCGTCACGACTGCTGCGCCAAACCAACACCAGTCTTTTTGGTGAAGCTCTTCAACGGCGTATTGAATACGACTACGTTGCTCCTCGGTCAGCGATGTCGCATGCGGCAAAAAAGTGACCTCAACCCCTCTGGCACGAGCGGGGCTGAGCGAATAGGCAGAAGATGCGCCCAGAATTGCTGCAGCAGCTACCAGAAAGTTGAGTAGGCGATTCATGATTCTTGCATCGGCAGTCAGTCGGAGCATCCGGTGTTGGCAGACTGTAGCCGGTCGCGACACTGTCGTGAGCGGGCCCGAAGCTGCCGATCGGAATTGCCCAAAGCGGAATAGCAGCATCCCAAAACGATCCCTTGGCGTAAGTTCATGGATTCGGTGTCTGCTCTTGGCCGACTGTGGTCTGAAGGATTTTCGGCGCAAAAGGCACGAAACCTTCGCTTGGGTCGCCGAAATCGGCGACTCAGATTCAGCTCTTGTCCTCGTAGCGCGTCATAGGGACAGCCACAAATACAAGGACTTTTCGGCGGCCACGGCATCCCTTGCGTGGACTGAAAGCGCGCGAATAAATTCAGACGCGTCGTCCACGGACCATCCATCCATCTGTACCTCTTCTGTTGCTTGCCATGCTTGTGCAACGCCATGAAGATTCGACGAATCTAGACGTGCGACGCATCTGAGGATGTCACCTGGAAACTCAAACACCCATGGGCCTTCTTCCTTGTCGCCACCAACGAGTTGGAACGATTTCTGAAGGTCGTTGTGATAGTCCTTGCCACTTATTGCGCAGTACAACGTCGCCAGCTTTATTGTTTCCACTCCCTTCGCCTGCAAAGTCGGCCAACGATCTATGGGGTTGATGCTCTCACCAATCTGGACGCCGGAGCCCGTGTCAGCGATAACAAAGTCCGAAAGTATGCCCATACAACTTTCCTTTGGTCGGCAGCTCCGACGTTGATTTCTTGGAATTGCCGCAAGTATTGCGTCTGCCCTGAATGCTTGGTGAAGGCGATGCCGCCCCCGATGAACGACCGCTTTAGGGCGCATTCTGCCGGACCACCGAACGACCGATCTTGGCCGAACGCCGACTAATTGCACCGCCGGCCTTTGGCGGCTGTTCAATCCGCTAGCTTTATCGAGCGCTCCATCAGTTCCACCATTGGCATCCAAGTGGCGCGCTCGCTGTCTTGCATATGGAACGTCACACGAAAGTTGTGGTCACTTGTAGCCACAATATATTGCCGTACGTAGAGGTTTCCTCTCGGCGTCGTCTCCACCGCTTCGCTGAACAGTGCGGGGCGTCCTGCAAGCTTAACTCGCCGCAACGGTGACAGCTTAAGAAGTTCCATGTTCAATGAGCGGAGCGTGTTGCTCATGAGTGTCTCGGCCTGTTTTGAGTAGGCGCGAAGGTCGTCTTCGGTGACTGTTGTAATGTTGATTTCGGATGCGTTGTGAGGCTGGCTCACGATACGCACGCTCGTACCGAACGGCTGAGGCCCAACATGACGTGCGAGTAGCGTAGTAGTCGTCGACTCTCCGCGGGCGATACGCTCAGCGTCCCCGGAGGTCGACATCATTTTTCCGAGCATTGCCTGGCGTCCCGCCGAGTTGGACGGTATCCAGTCGACAGGCATGTTGATGGTCACGCCGTGTTCGAGCTTCATGGGCAATAGCTTGCCATCCCGCTCGGAAGGGGCTTGCGCCAGGCCAATTGCACACGCCAAAGCAAGGCTCAGCGCCACAACGGCCCGGCCACGGATTCCAATTCGCATGCGCACTCCCCGTAGTCGAGGCGCATCGTACGCCCGGACGCTTTGAACGCCCACTCCCGGGCGATTTGAGTCAAGTTTCTGAATGACTGATTCTGGCCGATTCTGTTGAAAAACTCTGCCGCAGCGTTCACCGCGTCTCGGCGGCGAAAAACGACCTCTCAGATCGGCCCAGGATCGACGATCGCGACTCGGGGAAGGGTTTAAGTACCCCCGCGAATGTGCCCAAGAGAGCGGCACTCGAGTTTTTCAACACAATCGGCCGAGAGCAGTTACTCTGCAGGCTCAAAGGGACCAAATTCTCGATGGACTTCGCCAGCGCGAATGTCACGAGCCCATGTGTCGAACATTTCTTCGCCAACACCGCGTGCAAAGAACGTGACCGATGGGAATGCCAGCGAGATTTCTCGAAGCATTGCTATTAAGAGCTCGGCATAGATGGAGTTGTAGCCCGGGCGATCAAGCCCTTTTTCCTCGGCGGACGCCAGCAGGTCTTTGAGGACATCCAGCGACCAACCATTGCTGACAACAAAGCTCTTGGCTGCTTCAGCGATCAGTTGAGGCGTGAGGCTTCCATGCGCGTAGTCGGCATCGTCCCATTGCAGTTCTAAGCGGGTGTAGTAACTCATGGTTTTTCTCCCTCATTAATTAAAGATCCTACAAAGGGGCTCTCAGATGTCCGTTCTTGGCCGAATTTTGTCCGACAGTGCGAACGGCCGGTTGTGGCCGACTGCAGCTGCACGCTGCATCTACGCATTCAGGTCACGCAGAACCCTGAGAGCGAGCGCCCCGCGTCCAACGCCTGTGCCACGATTTTGCTCGCTGAGGTTCTGGACGTTCGTCACATCCGCCCATCGCTCCACTCGTACTTCGCCCATTGTGTCGATCTCAAATGCTATGAAGCGCTGGTCTTGTGTCACCAGCTCACCAAAGATGCTGGGCATTCCCGGGAAGTCCACGCTAAGTTCAATCACTATCGATTTTTCCCATTGGACACCTCGCTCCACTCCCACACGCGCCAAGATCGGAGGCAGGCCATGCTGCCTCCAATAGCTTGCTTCAGCGTGCAGCGAACGCTCGACATGGGCGTTTTGCTGCTGTACGTTCGATTGCCGCGGTCCGCGCTTTTGCATCGCTGAAATGAGATCGACCCGGGTGGATTGAGATATCCCGGATTCTGCCGCAGCAGCATATGTCCGCTGCTGATCGATTCTTCCCCGCCACCAGTGAACAGTTCCGAAGCACGTCCTTGTTCTCAGCGGAAAGAAGCCCCGGGCTTTGGAGACAGCTTCCTCAAGCGTTTTTGGATAGATCATGGGTAGGTCCGCTTTTGGCCGACTCAGCCTGTCTAGTTCTCAACCGTTATGTGCCGGTATCCCCGCGCGAGATCGCTCTCGACGGCCTGCTGGCAGGCCATGCCGCGCATCCGGAAGGTGCCCAGTCCCAGCCGAGGGACGGAGACGCCGTGAATGGTCAAGGCTTGCATCCATTCTTGCTCGTTGATGTAAGGAGCTCAGGCTCTTGCCAAGCCGGTGTAGATGCCGCGCTCAAAAGCACCGAAAAGTTCGACCATGCGCGCGTCGTAGAACGGCAGCAGTTGCGTGAATACCGCACCGGTCACTTTCTTGACCGGGTCGACCCAGAAGTAGCAGTTGAGCAACCCGGCCCACGCGTAGCTGCCCGCGCTGCGACCGTTGGGCCCGGGCTGCGTGTTGATGTCGAACGACAGGCCCCACTTCTGCGGCATGCCGGGGAACAGGTCGGCGTCGTTCGACCACGCTGCCGCGGATGTCTTCAGCGGGTTCACGTTCAGATCGCCGATCTGGTTCTGGCGCATCATGGCCACCGTCTGTGGCTTCAGGATGCGGGCGCCACGGAAAGTACCGTCGCTCAGCAGCATCTGCAGAAGGGCCATGTAGTCGCGCGGCGTGCCGAACAGGCCACCCCCGCCCGAGAAGAACTCCGGGCACTGCGGCATTTCGAACGGCATCGACGTGAGCGAGCCGTCCGACTGGCGGATGTACGTCGTCGCCACGCGACGCTTCTGCGCACTGCTAATCAAGAAGCCGGTATCGGTCATGCCGAGCGGCGCGAAGATGTTCTCGCGGAAGTAGACCTCGAGAGATTGATCGCTAACGGCCTCGACGATCTTGCCCACGGCATGCATGCCCGTGCCGTACTGCCAGCGATCGCCCGGGTCGAACTCGAGCGGAGCGGCGAACGCGCCGTTCTTGCTTTCGGCGATATCGGGCAGACCCGTGAACTTCTCGTACTGGGGCAGCTTGTCGCTCCAGTTGCTATAGGTAAGGCCCGAGGTGTGGGTCAGCAGGTGGAGCAAGGTGATTGGCCGCCTGGCTGGCCGCAGCGTGGGTGCACCAGACGCATCGAAGCCTTCCAGAACCTTGGGCGACGCCAGTTCCGGCATCAGTTTGCCCACGGGATCGTCAAGTTGCAGCTTGCCCTGTTCGACGAGTTGCATGCAGGCGACTGCCGTTGCCGCCTTCGTCATTGACAGCAGCCAGAAGACGGTGTCGAGCGACATGGCTGGACCGTGCGCCGCGTCGCGCTTGCCGAACGACCCTTCGTAGACGATGCCTTTGTCAGTCGCACTCATGGCAACGACGCCAGCGACTTGCCTCGCGTCAACAGCACGCTGAAGAATTCGATCGATCGAGTTGAAGGCGCCACTGCGAGGGTATTTGGCCACCGGGCTCGGGGTACGTGCCGTCGCCGCCATAGCCGGGGCGCTCGCCAACTGGGCGAGCGCGGGGACGGTCATCAACGTGGCAGCACCTTTGAGCAGATTGCGCCTACTGAAGTCTTCGTTCATGTTCATGACTCCTGTCAGGCGCGCGCGATCAGGGTTTGCAGAACCGTATCCAGGGACACGGTGCCTTTGCGCGTGCTGGATGCGTCGCCCTCGAAGTCGATCCACCCTTCATTGAAGCCATCCAGCATCTGGGCCCGTGGCACCGGGTTCTTCATCCCCTGCGACTTGAACAGCGCCTCCCAGGTGGCACGCGGCACCGCTTCCATCCGCACCTTGCGTTCGAGCACGCGCCCAAAGGCCGCGGCGATGTCATTGGGTGACAAGCGCGCGCCTTCCAATTCGACGACGCGCCTGCCTTGCCAGGTTTCCTGGAGCAACTCGGCCGCCACGCGCCCGATGTCCTCGGTGGCGACCATCGGCACCGGCTTGTCCAACGGATAGAGAAAGCTCGGGATCACGCCGGTCGTGCGGGCCGGTGCGACATCCCATGTCGCGTTCTCCATGAACCAGGCGGCGCGCAAGAAGGTGATAGGCAGCGGCAAGGTTCCCAGGCTTTTCTCCTGCAACTGGTGCTGCTGCAGCAGGTTTGGCTGCAGCGCTTGAGCGCCTATCGTCGACAGGGAGACAACCTTGGAGGGCCGCGCGACTTCGAGCGCCTCACGGACGGCGGCGATCACACGACGCGCTTCGTTAAAGTCGGGCGACGGATCGAACACCGGCGGCAGCAGGAAGAAGACCCCTTGCACGCCGGCGAAGGCCTTCTTCAGTGCGGCGGCATCGTACAGGTCCGCGACTGCGACCTCACATCCTTTGCGCGCCCATGCCGCGCCCTTTTCAGCATTGCGCACGACTGCTCGTACCCGCTGTCCATTGTCGATGAGTGCCCTTGCGACGGTACCCCCGACCTGACCTGTGATTCCTGTAATGGCGAACATTCGAGACTCCTTGGGAAGGCGGCACTGAGCCGCGGTGCAAGAAGTCTCGGAGAACGAGCCTGTTACTTCAATGACATAGGTGTCATTTCATTAATGACACAAGATCATCATTGAAGCTGGAGGCTAATGCAGCAGCGCGACGATGAAGTCCAGAAACGCGCGCGTCTTCGCGGGCACATGATGGCGTGACGGGTGCAGCGCATACAACGGAAACCGCTCATCGGGCCAGTCTGGAAACACCTCGACCAATCGTCCATCGGCAATCATCGGCCCCACGCCCAAGTCCATGACTTGGGCCATCCCGTGACCGGCGAGGCACACGCTGTACAGCGTTCCGGCATCATTGACCGTCAACGAGCCGCTGGTTTCGAGCACCAGCTTCTTGCGACGTTTGTGAAACTCCCATGGATAGGGGCGCCCGGACTCCGGATCACGGAACTGAATGCAGACGTGATGACCCTTCTCGAGTTCGCGTGGGTCTTTGGGATGGCCGTAGCGCTTGAGGTAGGCGGGCGCTGCGATGGTCACCATCCGGGTGTCCAGCAGCTTGCGTGCAACCAGTGTCGACGGGCGAGGATTTCCGAAGCGCACGGCCAGATCGAAACCATCGGCCACAAGGTCGCCCAGGCGATCCGTTGTGATCAGTTCGAGGCGCAACTGCGGATAGCTCTCGAGGAATGCGCCCAACCTTGGCCCCAGGATGAGCCGAGAGAAATACGGATCAAGATTGACCCTCAGGCGCCCGCGAACGGCGGCCGCGCCTTGGGCGGCGGAGGCCGCAGCCTCTTCCAGGCCGGCCAAAAGGGGCATCACCTGCTCGTAGAAGCGCCTGCCCTCGTCGGTGAGGCTGACAGATCGCGTGGTGCGTTCGAGCAGCCGAATACCCAGCCGCGCCTCAAGCCGCGCAATCGACCGGCTGACGCCAGATTGCGACATGTTCAGTATGTCGCCAGCCGCCGCAAACGTGCCGCTGTCGACGATCGCGGACAGCACGCTGATCCCGTTTGTCACCCGATCGTCAAAGCCTGCCATGCATGCCAATTTGTCATTTAAGAAACGACATACATGCTATCGCCATCTTCAATCGCGACGCACGGGATCGAATTCTCTGTGTTGTTGCTATCGTTGTCGGGCGGTTGCAGTGGCTAGCGATTCGGCGTCGACAGCTAGGAGCATCCAGCGCAGCCCTACGGTTCAATGAGCAAACGCGGTGGCGAGAGATGATGCTGCTTGGCGTGCGCAGCGTAAGCGTCCGCTTTCGGACGGATCGCGAACGACCCCTCATGGCCGATTTTTGCCCGTCGACGCTCCTAAGTCGATGGACCTGACGATGGTGCCAGCTTTGGCGAGCTCTGCTGCGGCATCGCAGCTTGCCGCCCCGGGCGATGTTCAAAGGAGCCCGGATTTCCTGTCAACCCGCACATCAGTGGACACCGCTAAGGATTTCTCGATGCGGACTGGAGATGTCCCACCCCGGCTGCTTCCAGAACGCCTCGAGGCCAAGCCGCTCGAGAAGACCTAGCTCCTCCTCGAAAAGCGGATAAACCGCTTTGATGATGCAGTTGTAATCCTTGAGACGGACTTGTGCTTCCTGCTTTGTGAGATGAATGGGCGCGAAAACGAGGAACGCGTTCATGGCCGACTCTGTACTGATGGGCTTTCCATAATTGATGGTCTCGCCGAATGTGAACGGGCAGCGCCCTCGCAGTTCGCTTACCAAGCGGCCTATCGCTTCGGACCATGAATCGTTGTTCGATTCCATCGAAATGGTCAACTCGGCGCGACCATGCTTCCAGTCCGGATGGGTTGCATGCGACAAGCCGAAGGTGAACGCCGACGTCATTCCGACCGTTGGCCAGTCGCGGTATACGAGGATGGTCACGCTGTCTGAGGGCTCATCTCTTGAGCCGACCCTATGAACCTCGGGCTCCGGATTTCCTGTGATGGAAGTGAGGTGGCTGAAGTAGATCTCTCGGTCGTTCATGAATTCAACTCGGCGCTCAATGTTTAGGGCAGTAGCTTCTCGTCATCTGAGGAGCATCCGGAATCCGTTAGTGATGTCCGCTTGTGGCCGACTGTAGCCGGTCGCGACCTCAGGCTCTCTGCGCTGCTTCACGCCTCGCCGGGCTTCCAGTCTGGGCTGTAACCGCCAAGCGCCGGGTGGTACATCTCGTCCCCGTCGTGCTGAGTGAACTCGACGTTGAGTTGGTTTTCCTGCAGGCCGAGAATGTCAACGCAGTGCTGGCAGAGGGCCTTTGCTACTTGCATTCGCAGCTCGGCGGGCCGGCCTCTGCGGATGTCCAACATAAGCATTGAGACGGGAGTCGGCTCGTCCCCCATCTCTGGAATACGCCACACCCCGCCCTCGCCCAGCTCACGGATAGCGACACTGATTCGCCGAATGTCCACGGACATCATGCGCGCGTAGGTCTCACTCATCGCCGCGGCCAACCGCTTCTTGTCGCCTACGGAATAGCTGCAGGTCACGTCTAACTGAAGGTACGGCATAAAAATTCGATTGAACGAAGTGAGCGAATGTCCGGTCGTGGCCGACTCAGAAGTCAATGAGGTGACTGGATCGTATCGTGCTTCGCAACCGTTACGCTCTCCTCAAGACGCTCCATTTGCAAGTGGCTCGGTCCGAAGGCAACAGCAGTAATCTTCACTGCTTGCTGGCGCGTCTCCGCCATTGAAACCCGGACTTCAAGCTGGAGTTCCTCGCCTTCCACGTCGACAGTTTTTGAAATTGGATCGGCGCCGACATGCATCGCAAGGACGGGCCATGGCAGCAGGCGGAACGCCTCTAGCTCAGTTGCAAGTACTGCATAGGCGCTTGCACGCTTCATGACATTCCTTCAAAAAGTCATCGACGATGGTACTGGCGGTACGATGAACGACCGGTTTTGGCGTCAGTTGAAATTCGTGCTCGGCTCTTCGGTTCCATCGGGATTCCAGAACCGCCACACGCCGACCTCCTTGCCCTCGCGATAGCATCCCTCGGCTGCAGGCCGGCCGTCCGGATGGAAGTCTCGCCAAAGCCCGTCTTCCTTGCCATCAACGTACTGGCCTTCGGACACCACTGTGCCGTTCTCGTGGTATTCAACGAAGAGACCGTGCCGGATCCATCGTGTCCTGTCTGGTGCCATCACCCTGGCATAGCGGAACCTGATGGCTCCCGACTCGTGGGGAATCTCGGCGATGTTGAGGTCAGAGTCGATGGTCATGCTTTCGGCGTTGACGGGCGAATTGGCAGGCGATCGGGAACGTCCGGTGTTGGCCGAGTGCGGCCTTCTACCTACGCCACGCTTGGTTGAGCAATGGAAGGTACAGGACTCGTCTGCTCTTGTTCGCCTTGAAATCCTCAAGCTGGCGCAGCTCATATAGATACTGCTCCCAGAAAGCGTTCCATTTCTTCAGCCTTGAAGGTGCTGGGACGTGCAGTTTCCATGGAACCCGAATACTCTCCTTCCCGCACAGTGGGCAAAAAAACGCTTCAGTGTGCTGGCTCCGACGTTGCAGCTTTCGGCAGGAGAGGCAAGCGAAGGTGCGATTGCTCATTGTTTGAGGGCACGAGTGAATGACTGGTCTTGGCCGGCAACCGCCGATGCTTCCTCGGCTCAGTCAGGGCCAGAAACATCCTCTCCAAACATCATGCGGTGACCGTCAATGGTCTCGATTCCAAACTCTCGCATGCCCCAGGGCTCTGTACGAAGAGCCTTGACCATCTGAACACCCCGCGCAGCCAGATCCTTGTGCAAGCCCGTGACATCGTCGACCTCAACGTAGGCCATATATGAATGCTCGCCCAGTTCCCGCGCGGCAGGTGTGTCCGGGCACTCTCCCGCCATGATGGTGCAGGCGTCGCGTCTGAACAGACGCCAGCCGGGCACTTCCTTCCACTCGATCGAGAACCCCAGGACGTCGCGGTAGAAATCGGCGGACCGGGCCAGGTCGCGCACTGCGATCACGAACCGAGGTTGTTTGAGCATGACGAATATGACGGAGGATCGAATGACTACCCGCAGGATTCTGCTTCAGAGGTCGGCTGGTCGCCAAGGTCAATGCCCAGCGTCGGAACCGGCGCGCGGCGCGCTGCAAGTGGCGCAGTAGTTCGCGGCGGGAGTGCGAAGCGGCTTCCCGCATTCAGAAGACGGCGGCCCATAGAGGCTCAGGCGATGGTGGTAAAGAGCAAGAGGATTGGTCTCTTTGAAGCCGGTGATGCGCTCATAAATTGCTAGCGCTTGCTCTCCGACGTCCGTCTGTGCCTGACGTAAGTCGACCCCTGTTTTCTCGCGATATTCCCGTATCTGCTCTATGAAACTCTTAGGGAAGACCAGTTCATATTCCTCCTCCGTGAGAATCGGGAGATCGATCTTGCATCGCCAGCAATACATAGTGGTAGCCACTCTTCCACGCTCCTTTCTATGAGGCACATGCTTCTGGAAGACAAAAACTGTACGTCCGCCCGAATGTCCGGTACTGGCCGACTGTAGCCTGCCGCTATGTCTGCGCAAAGGGCTCAAGGCCGCTCTAGAAACACGTCGGGAGCGGCCACATGGTGTTCGCGTCGCACGACCTGCAGCCCGTGCTCTGATTCAATCGCATCGAACGACGCCGAACTTCATGAACGGATCGTTGTTGCTGTAAGCGTAGCGGTACTCCACAACACCGCCAATCCGAAAGAACCGGTAGGTTTCGGAGCTTGGTTGGCACAAGCTTGGTTTAACTGATTGCGAGTAGCGATCTTGGAACTGCTCAAGAGTGACGCCGCTCTGCTTGAAATGTCTATTCGCTGTTTCAGCATCAAATGCAAACCTTCCCGACACCACGACGACGTGCTTCTCGGCGACCGCCGTTTCAATAGAGACTTGAGGGCTCGGCTTCATGGGCAGTTGTTGCTGGATCGCAGCGGCAAGCTTTTGAGCGGTACGACAAGCTTCCTGCAGAGCGGAAGCACACGGACTTTCTTGAGCCATTCCCAAGATCGGGACGAAGAGACCGATGAGGGCCAGACGATACCAAGGAGGATTGTTCTTTTGATTCACGATGCATCTCTTTTTCTACTAGATTCACTTCGGTCAGCACGTCGCCTACTCCAGGCCCATAGCCACCAAAGAATCCACCAGAGAATCAGGCCGCCGATGAGATCGCCAATTAAGTTGCTGGGCTCGATTCCAGTCGAGGAGTAAATTCCCGTCAACACGCCGGTGATCGCTCCAAACAAAAGAAACTTCCATCGATGTCTCGTGTATCGATCGTTCATTTCACCACCTCCTCAGTGCGTCGCAATCTTGAAGGGTGCCGCCAAGCTAACTCCGTCGACCTCTCTGGCTGCAAGACAGTTTGGCTCGGTATTCAAGGCCGCCTTTGCGTTCCTAAAGCTATGCAAGGAACGTCTGGTTCTGGCGGCATTCTGCCCGTCGGACGGCGCCGCACTCATGAGGAAAACCGGCCAACAAGGCGCGCACATGCAGCGCGAACCTGCTGCCGGTGAAGAACCTCGAGCTCGCGCGCCTCGCGATCGCGCTGTTCTAGCCAGGCCGACGCACACTGACTGCGGAGCTCGTGCGGCGGCAGGTGATCCGATTCACTCGCAATAGCGACGAACAACGTGAAGTCCGGGTCATGGTCAAGCCGTGACGCCTCAAATCTCAGGGCTGCCAACTGCCTGACACCCTCAACAAATGGGACCGTGCCATCCGCGAGGCCCCGAGCGGTGTCCACAACTGCCTTGTGCGCCGCGCGGAGATGGCCTTCGTCAAGCATGCTCACGTCGCTCCTCCACACATGTTCACTATCATTCGGCCTCGCCGTTCGAAGGTCAGCTATTGGCCGACTGTAGCCGGTCGCACCCTAGCTTCGTCCGCATGCTGAGCCCGATCCACGCCCAATCGGCAGCGTCGCAGGCTGGGAAACCATCGCGATTGCTTCAGCAGTCGGATATGCGAGGATACGAGCATGAGAGTTTTCGCGTTGCGTACGTATCTAGCATTTTTAGTCTCTTCGGTTTCGGCACCTACGTTCGCGGATGCCATAGCTTCGGATCCAACAGTCACGGCTAGCAATGCCGATTTGCAATCCGCATATTGTGTTCATGTCATCGGGGCGTTCGTGGAGGACATAAAGCGGAGGGTTGCAGGCGAAAGGGACGACGAGAAAAAAAAGATCCTCCTCGACTATCAAACACGAAAGGAAATCGATCGAGATCGCGTCAAAGAGTCCGTGATCGACAAGTTAAATACCCCAGGCGTGTGGGAGGCGCTGAACAAGGGGGGTGCCGATATCCTCGCCAATTTCGACGCAAGAGTCGCCTGTGCGCCGGCCTGCAAAGAATCAAGCGGGAGGGCGGGCGAATTTTCTGCGTGTATTGATCAATGTTCCGCCTCGGAAGTGACAAGGAAAATCCGGTCCTGTGATAGCGTGAATTGGCTTCAGTAGCGCTGATCGAGCCAGGCCTACCGAATCTTTCGGCAGGAGAATCCAGGAGTGCTCGATAGAGCGACACACAGTGCAATGAGCCGCCACACATGATCAGGAGGCGCGTCAATGTCAGGTTCTGGCCGCATCTTGCCCTTTGAAGTTCAGCCGAAATCAACGGACCTGACGATAGTGCCCGCATCGGCGAGCTCGGCCGCGGCATCGCCGCTTTCAGCCGCTGCCACGTATGTGACAAGTGCCACGTCGGGGCCGTTGGTCAAGTACCAGGCACGAATCACATCGCCTGCATGCAGGAAGCTCCCGCCGACATAGTGGCTTGCGGACTTGCCTCGTTCAACGTCCGCAGCCACGCCAAGCGAACGTGTGTCGGCGAACTCCTTGAGATCGCGTCAAGGTCGTCCAGGCTGACCTGTGGGTCGGCGCCCGAAAGATACCGTCCTACAGAGAACTGCAGTGCCCCGACCCCTTCCGGCTTTGCCAGAGTGGGCGGTATTCCTTTGGGCATGTCGTCGCTGGTGTCGACCCAGCCGTTGGGGAGAGCGATGCGGACGCCCGCGAAGGTGCAGAGTTGGCTCATCGTTTTGAGAAGTCAGAGGGTAGGGTCGAAGGTCCGGTCTTGGCCGCATTCTGCCGATGAACGTTGCCGCTCAGAGCACGGCCTGCCCGGGTTTCCATTTCCAGCCGTCGGCAATAACCTCCAGATAGTCGTCATGCCCAAGCAGCAAAAAGTGACGAGCATCGCGAGGATGGCCTCGAGCCGCAAGCCAGAGCGAACCCTCTACCTCATACATCCCCGGGTCCGGACAAGCTCCCGTGGACAACCAAAGGTCATGAACACGTTGAACGCAGGCTTCGGCGGTTTCGTCCTCTCGCATGTTGCTTGGTACGAGCGACCAGTCGTACGCCTCTTCCTCGACAACCTCCGTATCGGCGAAAGCAGGTGTTTGTCGGACCCTTAAGCAGTTCGAGAATTCAAGCTGCACCAGCCTGTGTCTAGAGCCGTGCCAATCGGACGCTTCGACGAAGTCCTCGGGGACCGGGATTATCGCCGTGACCGAATCGGCTGCCGCATCCAGACCAGCGGTTTTGAAGAACCCGATAAAGGTCACGTATGCGCTGCCATCGACGTCTGGGTGGGTGACGCCAATGTGCGGGACCGACGGACTGACTTTCCAAGGGACCGTAGGCGGACGAAGACGTGGCTTCATGCCCGTTTTCCGCCATCGAAACTGCAAATCAGAAGGTTCATTGGAATGTCTGGTCTTGGCCGCATTCCGAACTACGGGCGAGTTCGAGAGCTCGGGTGCGGCTCAACGCTGTCAAAGCACACTGTCAGTCCAGTCGACGAGGCAGGTAAGCCGTTGACCTCCTCGTCAACCTGCAGCAACACCCTCCAGTGCGGCATGTCAGAGAGCGAGCGCTGAACTGCTGCAACAAGCTCTGGCGTAATGAACGCGAGCCGCGACACACAAACCTTGTGGGATGTATCGCCATAGTCGTCGTCGACGATCCAGTAATCACCGTTGCCGTAGGCATCCTCTTCGCCAAACCGCGATAGCGTCGCGCCTAGGGAGCGATACAGCGTTTGCCATTCGTCTTCACGCGGGTCAGGCTTCGTGCTCAACTTTCTGGGCGGAGGTCTGATTCTGGCCGACTGTATCTAACAACCATTCCACTCATCCCGATGTCTGCTTGTGGCCGACTGTAGAAGTCATCTTGTTGACGGCACGACCAACGGATTCTGTCTCCGAAACTCTTCGAGGACGCAGTCCGGCAAGATTCCGTAGTTGCCCTTTGCATATGTGTCAACGAGGGTCAGCATGACGGTGTCGTTCCATCGCCGGACGATGGGCCAAATTTCGTACTCCCTACTGCCCGCGACAGCGAGGTAGGACATAGGCGTCGCCGACTTTTCCAGTTCTGATACCCCAAGCACCTTGGCGAGTTCTGGAAGCGGACCTTTGCAGTCGATGAGATAGCGGTGATAGAGCACCTCAAGATCGGCGCGTTGAACCGCCACCTCTCCCTCTGGTTGTGGCTGGGCACGCGCGGTTGCCTGGAATCCGATGAGGTCGGCCGCGAGGCGACCGGACAAGTACCAAACGAATCCATCATCGTAGGCAAGGCTGGGCTTCGGGTCGGCGTGGGCCGATAAGCCGAGGCACGCTGTCAGGATGAGAGCTGCAGTTCGATGAAACATCTGATTCTTGATCGAGGTCAGCTTGAACGCGGCAACGCGATGGCTTAAGGGTGCTGGCAAATGTCCGATGTTGGCCGGATTCTGACCTACCCCGGCCAGCACGCGCAGCACCCTGAAAACTTTCTCGCGCCCCAGCGAGACCAAAGTGGGCAGGCCTCTGCCCGAGTTTCCGGGGGTGCTGCGGCCAGGCGGGATTCCGCGTTAGAAAGCATTCGTGCCGAAGCCGCGCATGCTTTGAAACGACGGAAGGTGACCAGCATGCCTGCAATCATGCCCAGGCGCGCAATCGCTCGCTTTGCGAACCGCGAGCAGGAAGCTCCGCCCGTGCGCACGCGATGCGCGCAACTGAAGCCCTTGTACGGCGAAATGAATCGCTGGTATCCGTCGATGGCGGCTATCGCGAAGTTCTTCATGTGCCTAGTTGAATGTCGATGCTGGAGGTCCGGTTTTGGCCGCGTCCTGCCTAGCCGTACAAGATTACTGCACCCACGAAGTAAGCCGCGATCAGCGTTGCTGCAAGAATCTTTGCGATATGCAGAAGCCTTTCAGGCGACAGCCTGCTCTTCATTGGATGCTCCTCAGGCAACACCTTCTTCAGCACCCAGGCGCCGAAGAACAACAGAGCCAGTAGTGTCATGCAGGCGAGCAGGAAGAAGCCCTGAATGATGCTCTTGCCGCTCAATTCCATACTCACGCAACTTTCCGCATTAAAGCTCGAATGTCTGGTCCTGGCCGAATTGTGCCCATCGCGACCATCACGTATGCGGCGCCGCACGCCAAGTTTCGACAAGGCGAATCGCTCGTCTATCCATTCGTTCCGGGGGCCCGGGTTGGAAGAGGGCCTGAAAATCTTCGAGGCCGTCAAGGCAGAGTTCGGCGTGCCCATCCTCACCGACGTGCACGAGCCATGGCAGGCGGATCCCGTCGCCGAAGTTGTGGACGTTCTACAGCTACCTGCGTTTCTCGCCCGCCAGACTGACTTGGTCGTCGCGCTTGCCAGGACGGGCAAGGTCATCAATGTCAAGAAGCCCCAGTTCTTGAGCCCGTCGCAGGTACTCAACATCGTCGAAAAAATCAGAGAAGCGGGAAACTCCCCTGTCATTCTGTGCGATCGCGGAACCTGTTTCGGCTACGACAACCTGGTGGTGGACATGCTTGGATTCGGTGCAATGAAGAAGGTCACCGGCAATCTGCCCGTCATCTTCGACGTTACCCATGCCCTCCAGCAACGCGACCCGAACGCTGCCGTCTCTGGCGGGCGACGCGAGCAAGTGGCTGAGCTAGCGCGCGCCGGCCTGGCCGTAGGCTTGGCAGGCCTCTTTCTTGAGGCTCATCCTGACCCAACGCAAGCTAAATGCGACGGACCCAGCGCTCTGCCGCTGGACCAGTTGGAGCCTTTTCTCGCGCAGCTGAAGGCGTTGGACGACTTGGTGAAGTCGTTCGTGCCCCTGCATATCCGCGCCTGAACGTGACGTCGCGACCCGACGCACCTGCATGGGCAAGCTCAGGACAGGTTGAGATCAACGGGATTTTCATGCGCTTCTGTGGAACTGGAGGGCGACGTCGAAGGCGGCTTTGGGCGAATGCAGCCTTCTTCGCCTCAAACACCACATCGCCACAGCTTACCTAAGACGCTAGCGCCGAGGCCGCGATCTAGCCGCTGACTTCCGAAGCCATTTAGACAACACCACGAATAATTCCATCTCCAGCGAAACAGCGATTCCCCTCTGGATGATCGTTGACGCGTAAGTGGTGACTCCGCATGGACACGGGAGCCAACCGCGCTGCGACTCGACACATGTCACGCGCGTGACTGCGCCGCATCCCCTTTCTCCTTCTAGACTGCACGCGCAACCACAAGAAGGAGAAGGCATGCCCCGTCGCCTGTTGCGCGCTACCGCCGCGCTGACCGCCACGCTCGCCCTGCTGGGCGCCTGCAGCACCGTTGTCGCACCGCCACCCGCCACCCGGCCGGCGTCATGGAGCGCGCCCGAGGTGCTGGTGCCGCCGTCCTCCTTCTCGGGGGTGCACGGCCTGGCCATCGACCAGAAAGGCCGGCTGCTCGCCGGTTCGGTGCTCGGCAACACGCTCTGGGAGGTGGACCGCACCACCGGCGCGGCCAAGGTGCTGATCGATGCACCCGAAGGCCAGGCCGACGACATTGCGGTCGGTCCCAAGGGCGAACTGGCGTGGACCAACTACCTCATGGGCATGCTGCGCTATCGCGAGAACGACGGCGCGCCGATGCGCGTGCTCGCCAAGGACCTGCCCGGCCTCAACTCGCTCGACTTCGACCGCCGCAACAACAAGCTCTATGCCTCGCAGGTGTTTCTGGGCGATGCGCTCTGGGAGATCGACCGCGAAGGCCAGAAGCCACCGCGGCTCATCAAGAAGGACATGGGCGGCTTCAACGGCTTCGAGGTCGGCCCCGACGGCATGCTTTACGGACCGCTCTGGTTCAAGGGCCAAGTCGTGAAGATCGACCCCGCCAACGGCCAGATGACTGTGATTGCCGACGGCTTCAAGATTCCCGCGGCCGCCAATCTGGACGGCAAGGGCAACCTCTGGGTGGTCGATGCGCGCAGCGGCGAACTGGTGCGCGTGGACCTGGCCACCGGCCGCAAGACCGTCGCGAAGCAGCTGCGCCCCTCGCTCGACAACCTGGCCATTGCGCACGACACGCCCGACGGCACCATCTACGTGTCGAACATGGCCAACAACGAGGTGCAGGCCTTCAACCCCGCCACCGGCGCGCTGCGCACGCTCACCAGCGGCAAGCTCGCGGCGCCGGCGGGCCTCAAGATCGAAGGCCACACGCTCTGGGTGGCCGATGTGTTCGGCTTTCGCCAGGTGGATGTGCGCACCGGCGAAGTCCGCGACGTGTTCCGGATGCAGCGCGACCCGGAGCTCGACTATCCGTTTGCCGTCGGCCTGTCGGGCAAGCTGTTTGCCCTGACCTCGTGGTTCACAGGCACGGTGCAGCTGGTCGACCGCCAGACGCTGCGGACCGTCGAGACCATTCACGGGCTGAAGGCGCCTTTCGACGCCCTGCCCATGGCCGACGGCAGCGTGATCTATGCCGAGATCGCCACCGGCAGCATCACGCGCGCGCGGGGCGCCAAATTTGCAGACAAGCAAGTGCTCGCTAGTGGGCTGAGCGGCCCTGTGCAAATGATCATTGGCCAGGACGGCGCTCTTTACGTGACCGAGGCGGCCGGCAAGCTGACCCGCATCCCGCTCGATGCGAGCGCGCCGCTTCGTGCCATTGCGGAGGGGCTGGCGCTGCCTGAAGGTCTGGCGCAAACGCCGTGGGGCAGCTTCATCGTGGCCGAAAGCGCGGCGCGCCGGCTGGTGGAAATCGACCCGGCGAACGGCTCGCGCCGCACCGTGGCCGAAAACCTGCCGATCGGCTTGGCCGCAGGCCCCGGATTGCCGCCGCCCTACGTGGTAACAGGCGTTGCCGTGGGCGGTGACGGGAGCATCTACGTGGCGGCCGACCGGAACAACGCGATCTATCGAATCCGACCCCAGCGGTGAGGTGTGAGAAGGTAAACAAACCAGCAGCAAATTCTGTTTACTTTTAAAAACAACTATCACAGACTGGCCCACGAACGACTCGTTACAACCCTTTCTACATCCGATCCACGGCGGTGAGTCGTTCTTTTTAGGAGAACAAAAGCATGACTCCCCTCGTTGTTGGCCAGTTGCTGTCGCCCGAGTATTCGCTCGGCTTGGTGGCGCTCTCGTTTCTCATTTCGTTCGCGGGTTCCCTGGTGGCGCTGATCTGCGCGGGGCGCATGGTTGGTGCGGACGGCAAACCCAACCTTGCGGTGGTGGCGTGCGCCGCCGTGGCGCTGGGCGGCATCGGCATCTGGTCGATGCACTTCATCGGCATGCTGGCCTACCGCCTGCCGGTGGGCATTTCTTACAACGTGCCGCTGACCGTCGTGTCCCTGGTGGCGGCCATCCTGATCTCCGGCATTGCGCTGTACCTGGCGGGCGGGCGAAGCAAATTCAGCAAGCCGGGCTGGCTGGCCGGCAGCCTGCTGGCGGGCGTGGGCGTTTGCGTGATGCACTACATGGGCATGTTTGCAATGAACATGCGCGCCTCGATGGATTTCGATCTCAACATCGTCGGTCTGTCCGTGGCAATTGCCATCACTGCCGCGGGCGCGGCCCTGTGGCTGGCCTTCAACCTGCGCCGGCTGAGCCACAAGGTCGCCGCCGCCGCGGTGATGGGCGTGGCGGTCTGCACCATGCATTACGTGGGCATGAGCGCCGCCAACATGATCTGCATTGCGGCCGCTCCGGCCGATGCGCTGGCCATCGGCGGCAACTACATGGGCCTGTCGGTCTTCGGCACGGCCGGCGCGGTGCTGATCTTCATCTACTGGGTGATCACAGGCACCAGCCTGGACGCCCCCGCTGCGGCACGCCGGGTCCGCACCAGCTAATTGGCGCAAGCCCGGCGCGCATCGGCGCCCTAGAGTCAGCGCAGAGCGAAAGCGATCTGCACTGACTCCTTCATGCCCGCCATCGAATCCCGGCTGCACGCGGCCAGCGAATCCTTCCAGGCCCATCGGGCCGGCATGCTCGCTTTGCTTGCCGAAGTGCGGTCGCACGAGGCACGCTCGGTGGCAGCCTCGAGTGCCTCGGCCGAGCGCTTTGCCAGGCGCGGGCAGTTGCTGCCGCGCGAGCGCCTGGCGCTGCTGCTCGACACCGGCGCGCCTTTTCTGCCGCTGGCCTCGCTGGCCGGCCTGGGCCACGACCACGAAGACCTCGGCAAGAGCGTGCCCGGCGGCGGGGTGATCGCGGGCATTGGCCGGGTGGCGGGCGTGCGCTGCATGGTGAGCGCCTCCGACTCCGGCATCGACGCCGGTGCGCTGCAGCCGATGGGCCTGGACAAGCAGCTGCGCATGCAGGAGATCGCGCTCGAAAACAAGCTGCCCTATGTTCAGCTGGTGGAAAGCGCGGGCGCCAATCTCATGCAATACCGCGTGCAGGACTTCGTGCGCGGCGGCGGCATCTTCCGCAACCTGGCGCGGCTCTCGGCCGCGGGGCTTCCGGTGGTGACGGTGACGCACGGGTCCTCGACCGCGGGCGGTGCCTACCAGACGGGGCTTTCAGACTACATCGTGATGGTGCGGGACCGCACCCGCGCGTTCCTGGCCGGCCCGCCGCTGCTCAAGGCGGCCACCGGCGAAATTGCCACCGAAGAAGAGCTGGGCGGTGCCGTGATGCACACGCACATCTCGGGGCTGGGCGACTACCTGGCGGAGGACGATCGCGATGCCATCCGCATCGCGCGATCCATTCTGGGCGGCTTCGACTGGGCACGCGACGAAGCCGCGCGCAAATTTGCACCGCCGCTCTACGACGCCGAAGAGCTGCTCGGCATCATGCCCGGCGACGGACGGCGGCCGGTCGACATGCGCGAGGTGATTGCGCGCATCGCCGACGGCTCCGAGTTTCTCGAGTTCAGCGAGCACTACGGCAGCGCCACGGTGTGCGGCCACATGCGGCTCGAAGGCCATGCCGTGGGCATCATCACCAACAACGGCCCGATCGATTCAGACGGAGCCACCAAGGCCACGCATTTCATCCAGGCCTGCTGCCAGTCGCGCACGCCCATCGTCTACCTGCAGAACATCACGGGCTACATGGTCGGCCGCGCGCACGAGGAGGCCGGCATCATCAAGCACGGCGCCAAGATGATCCAGGCGGTGACCAGCGCCACCGTGCCGCAGATCACGCTGCATTGCGGTGCCTCTTACGGCGCGGGCAACTACGGCATGTGCGGCCGCGGCTTCGCGCCGCGCTTCTGCTTTTCGTGGCCCAACGCGCGCACTGCCGTAATGGGCGGCGAGCAGGCGGCAAGAACCATGGCCATCGTGATGGAAGCGGGCATGGCGCGCAAAGGTGCTGTCGATCGCGCGAAGATCGACGCGATGCAGCAGCAGATCGTCGAGCGCTTCGATCGGCAGATGAGCGTGTTCACCACCAGCGCGCTGCTGCTGGACGACGGCGTGATCGACCCGCGCGACACACGGGCGGTGCTGGCCGAAGTGCTCTCCGTCTGCCGCGATGCCGATGCGCGCATGCCGCAGCCCATGCAGTTTTCGGTGGCGCGGCCATGAGCTTCAGCAAGATCCTTGTCGCCAACCGCGGCGAGATCGCAGTCCGCGTGATGCGCACCGCGCGCGCCATGGGCTGCCGCACGGTGGCCGTGTATTCCACAGCCGACGCCGACGCGGAACATGTGCGCCAGGCCGACCAGTCGGTCTGGATCGGCGAATCGCTGCCCGCGCAAAGCTACCTGAATATTTCCGCCATCGTCGATGCCGCGCTTGCAAGCGGCGCGCAGGCCGTGCATCCGGGCTACGGCTTTTTGGCGGAGAACGCCGCGTTCGCGCAGGCCTGCCGCGATGCGGGCCTTGTCTTCATCGGCCCTTCGCCCGAAGCCATCCGCGCGATGGGCGACAAGGCCGGCGCGAAGCGGCTGATGCAGGCGGCCGGCGTGCCGTGCATTCCTGGCTACCAGGGTGAAGACCAGAGCCAGTCCACGCTCGCCGCCGAAGCCGCGCGCATCGGCTGGCCCGTGATGATCAAGGCAACGGCCGGGGGCGGCGGACGCGGCATGCGCCTGGTGCCGTCGGCCGCGGCCTTTGCCGAGCTGCTGCAGAGCGCGCAGTCCGAAGCGCTCAATGCCTTCGGCGATGCGGCCGTGATCCTGGAGCGCGCCATCGTGGCACCGCGCCACATCGAGATCCAGGTCTTCGCCGACCGGCACGGCAACGCCATTCACCTGGGCGAACGTGACTGTTCGGTGCAGCGGCGGCACCAGAAGGTGATCGAGGAGTCGCCCTCGCCGGCCGTTTCCGCAGCCTTGCGCGAACGCATGGGCGCCACGGCCGTCGCCGCCGCAAAGGCCATCGGCTACGAAGGTGCGGGCACGCTGGAGTTCTTGCTCGATGCCGACGGCCGCTACTGGTTCATGGAAATGAACACGCGACTGCAGGTCGAGCATTCTGTGACTGAAGCCGTGACGGGGCTCGACCTGGTCGAGCTGCAGTTGCGCATCGCGGCCGGGGAAGCGCTGCCACTCACGCAACAGGATGTGTGCATGAGCGGCCACGCCATCGAAGTGCGCCTGTGCGCCGAAGACCCGCGACAGGGCTTTCTGCCGCAAAGCGGCATGCTCGCCGCGTGGCGCCCCTCACCGACCTTGCGCACCGAGCACGCGCTGCGCGATGGCGCTGCGGTGCCGCCGTTCTACGACTCGATGATTGCCAAATTGGTGGCGCACGGCCGCACGCGCGACGAAACCCGGCAACGGCTGCTCGCCGGCCTGCAAGACACGGTGGCACTGGGCGTTGCCACCAACCAGCAGCTGCTGCAGCGCGCGCTGGCGCACCCGGTGTTCGCGAGCGGCGCGGCGACCACCGCCTTCATCGCCGAAGAGCTCGACGACTTGCTCGCACCCAACGGCGTGGCCGAAGCGCGCGCCACGTTGCTCGCTGCGCTGTTGCTCCAGCTCGGAGCGCACGGCTGGCCCTCGCCACTCGCGCACAGGCTGCCGAATGCATTGCGCTTCGCACTCGATGGAACGCATTGCCAGGCGCGCGTGCAGCCTCTTCGCGCTGGCCGGTTCGACATTTCCATTGGCGAACAACCGCCCGTGCGCGTCGACCTGCTTGCGCTGCCCGGCGATGGGCACGTGCGCTTCTCTTGCAATGGGCTGGCCGAACAAGCGATAGTGTCGCGTCGATCGGCGAGCGGCCTCTTCTTTCACTTTCGCGGCCAGCCCTTTCAGTTGGACAACCTGACGCATGTCGCGGTCGCACGCGAGGATGCCGCTGCCGCCGACGGTCTGCTGCGCGCCTCGATGAACGGCCGCGTCATCGCGCTTCTGGCAGCCGAAGGCGACACCGTGGCCGCTGGCCAGCCGCTCGTCACGCTCGAGGCCATGAAGATGGAGCATGTGCACTGCGCGCCGCGGGCCGGCCGGTTGGCCGCGCTGCATGTGGCGGTGGGCGCGCAAGTGGCCGCGCGCCATGTGGTGGCGGAGATCGCCGATCCATGACGACGCCGCTCTCGCGCAGATATTTGTTGAAAGCCGTCCGATGAACTCGCCCTCCCGGTACCGTTCCGTTTTTTCGCCCGGCCTCTTTGCCGGCCAGGTGATCGTCGTCACAGGAGGCGGCTCCGGCATCGGCCGCTGCACGGCGCATGAACTCGCATCGCTCGGCGCGCAGGTGGTGCTTGTCGGCCGCAACCTCGAAAAGCTCGAAGCTGTGCAGGCCGAAATCACCGATGACGGCGGCAAGGCGAGCACGCAGGCCTTCGACATCCGGCATGAGGAAGCCGTGCGCAACGCGGTAGCCGCCATCGTTGCCTTGCATGGCCGCATCGACGGCCTCGTCAACAACGCGGGCGGCCAGTACATCACGCCGCTCGCGTCGATCTCGGCCAAGGGCTGGGAAGCGGTGATTCACACCAATCTCACCGGGGGCTTTCTCGTGGCGCGCGAGTGCTTTCTGCAGAGCATGCAGGCGCATGGCGGCGCCATCGTCAACATCGTGGCCGACATGTGGGGCTCCATGCCCAACATGGGCCACAGCGGCGCGGCGCGCGCCGGCATGGTGAGCTTCACCGAAACCGCCGCGCTCGAATGGGCTGCGAGCGGCGTGCGCGTGAATGCCGTGGCGCCGGGCTACATCGCATCGAGCGGCATGGACCACTATCCGCCCGAAGCCGGCGACATGCTGCGTGCCATGCGCAACACCGTGCCCGCGGGCCGCTTCGGCAACGAGGCCGAGACCTCGGCCGCCATCGCCTTCCTGCTGAGCCCGGCCGCAAGCTTCATCAGCGGCAGCGTGCTGCGCGTGGATGGCGCGCGGCCGCAGGTGCGCATGGGTTGGCCGATGCCAGTGCCAAAAGCGCAGGTGCAGCAGCGCCGGGCCGTGCGGCCGTTCGACGGCTTTCACCGGGCGCAGACGCCGCGAGTTTTCAAGGACGCCGACGAACCGAACGACTGATTGGAGACAACCGCATGCAGTACACCCACGAGCATCTCGAAATACAGAAGACCCTGCGCCGCTTCATCGACGAAGAGATCAATCCGCATGTCGACGGATGGGAAGAAGCCGAGATCTTTCCCGCGCACGAGGTCTTCAAGAAGCTTGGCAACCTGGGCATGCTGGGCCTGAACAAGCCCGAAGCCTTCGGCGGCGCCGGGCTCGACTATTCGTATGCGATGGCCATGGCGGAAGCGCTGGGCCATGTGAGCTGCGGCGGCGTGCCGATGGCCATCGGCGTGCAGACCGACATGTGCACGCCCGCGCTCGCGCGCTTCGGCAGCGACGAACTGAGGCGCGAGTTCCTCGCACCCGCCATTGCGGGCGACATGGTCGGCTGCATCGGCGTGAGCGAGCCTGGCGCGGGCAGCGACGTGGCGGGCCTGAAGAGCCATGCGCGCAAGGACGGCGGCGACTATCTCATCAGCGGCCAGAAGATGTGGATCACCAATAGCCTGCAGGCCGACTGGATGTGCATGCTGGTCAACACCGGCGATGGTCCCGTGCACCGAAACAAGTCGCTCGTGATGGTGCCGATGGACAGCCCCGGCATCGAAAAGGCGAAGAAGATCCGCAAGATCGGCATGCATTCGAGCGACACGGGCCTCATCTACTTCGACAACGTGCGCGTGCCGCAACGCTACCGCATCGGCGAGGAAGGACAGGGCTTCGTCTACCAGATGCAGCAGTTCCAGGAGGAGCGGCTGTGGGCCGCCGCAAGCTCGCTCGAACCGATGGAAGACTGCATTGCGCAGACCATCGAGTGGGCGCAGGAGCGCAAGTTGTTCGGTGCCACGCTGGCCGACCAGCAATGGGTGCAGTTCAAGCTCGCCGAGCTCAAGACCGAAGTGGAGGCATTGCGCGCCCTCACCTACCGCGCCTGCGACTTGCATGTGCAGGGCCAGGACGTGCTCGAGCTGGCATCGATGGCCAAGCTCAAGACCGGGCGGCTCACGCGCCAGGTGGCCGACACCTGCCTGCAGTTCTGGGGCGGCATGGGTTTTACGCTCGAGAACCGCGTCTCTCGCCTTTATCGCGACGGGCGCCTGGGCTCCATCGGCGGGGGCGCGGACGAAGTGATGCTCGGCATCCTCGCCAAGACGATGGGCATCGCCAAGCGGCCGCCGCGCGGCTGAAGCGCACATGGACGCCGAACTGCAGGCCGACCGGGCGGCTCTCGCCGACACGGTGCGGCGCTTTGCCGGGGACGAGATCGCGCCGCATGTGCAGGCCTGGGACGACGCGGGCGAGTTTCCCCGGGCGCTGTACGCGCGCGCAGCGGAACTGGGCTTGCTGGGCCTCGGCTACCCCGAGTCGCTGGGCGGCACGCCGGCCTCATATTCACTGAAGCTCCCCGCATGGATTGCGCTCGCGCGCCATGGCAAGAGCGGCGGCGTGCTCGCCAGCCTGTTCTCGCACAACATCGGCCTGCCGCCCGTGGTGCTGCATGCGAACGATGCGGTGCGCGGCGAGGTCGTGCCACCGGTGCTGCGCGGCGAGAAGATCGCGGCGCTCGCCATCACCGAACCCGGCGGCGGCTCCGACGTGGCGGCGCTGCGCACCACGGCGCGGCGCGACGGCGAGCACTACGTGGTGAACGGCGAAAAGACCTTCATCACCTCGGGCATGCGGGCCGACTGGATCACGGTGGCGGTGCGCACCGGCGAAGAGCGCGGCGCCGGCGGCATCTCGATGCTGCTGGTGCCCGGCGATGCGCCCGGCGTCACGCGCACGCGCCTCGCCAAGATGGGTTGGCTGTGCTCCGACACCGCCCAGCTTCATTTCGACAACGTGCGCGTGCCTGCGCGCTACCTTCTAGGGAACGAAGGCGCGGGCTTTCGCATGGTCATGGGCAACTTCAACGGCGAACGCATCGGCCTGGCCGCGGGCGCACTCGGCTTTGCGCAGGCCTGCCTCGACGAGGCGCTGGCCTGGTCACAAGGGCGCAAGACCTTCGGCGCCGCGCTCATCGAACACCAGGCGGTGCGCCACAAGCTGGTGGACATGCAGATGCGCATTGCGTCCACCGAGGCGTGGCTGGAGGCCGTATCGGCGCAGGGAGATGCGCATGAGGCGGCGGGCCGCTTCAATGCACCGGAGTGGGTCGCGCAGGTCTGCATGCTCAAGAATCACGCGACGCAAACCATGCAGTTCTGCGCCGACCAGGCCGTGCAGATCCTGGGCGGCATGGGCTTCATGCGCGGCACCGTGAGCGAGCGCATCTACCGCGAAGTGAAGGTGATGATGATCGGCGGCGGCGCCGAGGACATCATGAAGGAATTGGCCGCCCGGCAGATGGGCTGGCTCTAGCCACGCGGCTTCAGTCGTTCTGTTCGCCGTCGCCCTGCCGCGCCGCTGCCAATGCGTTCGCGGCACGCAGCTTGTCCTTCTTGCTCGGCCGCTTGCCCTTGATGCCACCCGTACCCGAGCTGTCGACCGCCGGCACCGCAGTTTCGGTCGGCTCGAAGCCTTCGATGCGCTCGCGCGGGAGGTGGAGGCCCTGGCGCTTCTCGATCACGCGAAAGTGCGCCTCGGTGGCCGCGCTCACGAAGCTGATGGCCAGCCCGCTTTCACCCGCACGGCCGGTACGGCCGATGCGGTGGATGTAGTCAGTGGGCGAGCGCGGCAGGTCGTAGTTGATGACGACCGGCAGTTGCGCAATGTCGATGCCGCGTGCGGCCAGGTCGGTCGCAATCACCACGTCCCATCGGCTCTCCTTGAACTGCGCGAGGATGCCGGTGCGCGTGCCCTGCGCAATGTCGCCGTGAAAAGGCACGGCATAGACGCCGTTCTTGTAGAGCTTCTCGGCCACGGTCTGGGCCGCATGCTGGGTGGCGACGAAGACCAGCACGCGGTCCCATTCGTTTTCCTTCAGCAGATGGCGCAGCAGCTGGGTGCGGCGGTTGGCGTCGACCTCGATCACGCGCTGGACGATGGCGGGCTCGGTGCCGGGCTCGCCCTGCACGTCGATCACCGCCGGGTCGCGCAGCGTGCCGTCGGCCAGCGCCTGGATGGCGGGCGGAAAAGTGGCGGAAAACAGCAGGTTCTGGCGCTGCGCCGGCAGCAGCCCGAGAATGCGGCCCAGCTCCTCGGCAAAGCCGAGGTCGAACAGGCGGTCGGCCTCGTCGAGGACGAGCATGGAAACCGCGTTGAGCTTGAGCGCGTTGTGGTCCACCAGGTCGAGTAGCCGGCCCGGCGTGGCCACCACGATGTCGGCGCCGCCGCGCAGGCTCATCATCTGCGGGTTGATCGACACGCCGCCGAAGGCGATGGCGATCTTGAGCCGCTCGGGCAGATGCTGCGCCAGGCTGCGCATGGTTTCGCCCACTTGGGCGGCCAGTTCGCGCGTGGGCACGAGCACCAGCGCGCGCACGCGGCGCGGCGACGCCGCGCGCTCGGCCGCCAGGCGCTGCAGCAGCGGCAGGGAAAATGCGGCGGTCTTGCCGGAGCCGGTCTGCGCCGAACCCCGCACGTCGCGGCCTTGCAGAATTGCGGGAATGGCCGCGGCCTGGATGGCGGTCGGCGCGGCATAGCCGCTTTCGGCGGCAGCCTGCACGAGCGCGGGGGCCAGGCCCAGTGAGTCGAATGGCATGTGAGCAGACAGAGAGAAAGATGAACCGGGAACCAGCAGGAACCGAAGCGTTGAAGAAGAGATCGACCGAATGACGATGAAGAGCAATCAGTCCACCGCCCTGGTGTATTCCACCGAAGCCGGAGGCCGCATGTGCCCCGAGTGCCGCGCGCCGATGGCGCAGTGCCGCTGCAAGGAGCTCAAGGCGCGCGTTCTGGCCACTGACGGCATTGTGCGTGTATCGCACGAGACCAAGGGCCGCAAAGGCAAGGGCGTGACGGTGGTCAAGGGCCTGGCGCTCGATGCGGCGGCGCTCGCGGCCGTGGGCAAGCAACTCAAGACGGCCTGCGGCACGGGCGGCACGGTAAAGGACGGCACCATCGAAATCCAGGGCGACCATCGCGAACTCGTGATCGCGGCGCTCACCAGGCAAGGCCACGTGGTGAAGCGCGCCGGGGGCTGAATCTCATGAAACCCGAAGACCTTCAGCGCCTTGTCACGCTAGAAATGCCTTTCGGCAAGCACAAGGGCACGTTGATTGCCGATTTACCCGGCAATTATCTGAATTGGTTCGCACGCGAGGGTTTTCCCGCAGGTGAAATCGGCCGGCTGCTCCATTTGATGCATGAAATAGACCACAACGGGCTCTCCGGCCTTCTGGAACCGTTGCGAAACCGCCCGCCAAGGCGTGATGTTTCGTAAGAAGCGCGAATTTCATCACCCTTTTTCCAGATCGCATTGATAATCGTGCCTACGTGTCTGTGAGCTTGCCTCCCGTGCACGTAATTCGGTGATCGGTCAGTTTCGCGCCACAGCGCATTTGTTTGTTGTGATTCTGGGACTCCATCGCTTTGTCTTGTTGGTTTGAATTAGGAGTCCCTCAATGGGCAAGAAACTCTACGTAGGCAACCTCGCCTACTCTGTGCGTGACAACGACCTGGAACAGGCTTTCGGCGAGTTCGGCTCGATCGTCAGCGCCAAGGTCATGATGGAACGCGACACCGGCCGCTCCAAGGGCTTCGGCTTCGTGGAAATGGGCACCGACGCTGAAGCGCTGGCTGCCGTTGAAGCCATGAACGGCCATTCGCTCCAGGGCCGCGCCCTGACCGTGAACGAAGCACGTCCGATGGAAGCTCGTCCCCCCCGTACCGGTGGTGGCGGCGGCTACGGCGGCGGCGGCGGTGGTGGTTACGGCGGTGGTGGTGGCGGCGGCTACGGTGGCGGCGGCGGTGGCCGCAGCGGTGGTGGCGGTGGCTACGGCGGCGGCGGCGGTGGTCGCGGCGGCTACTAAGCCCTCCCCCCGAGACCTCGCTCTCAAATGAAAAAGCTCCTTCGGGAGCTTTTTTCGTTTCTGCGCCCATCGTTCGCGCGAAGGCCTGGGCCGCCTGGTACGCATTTGTCCTTACCGCGCCGGTCAGCCCACGGTCAGCCGCGGGCGACGACCCTCACCCGTCCAATCAAGAGGGTCGAGGCAATGCGCATAAAGAGTCAGGCGGACTTCTTTTCAGGAGTCATGTTCACAAGTGTCGGCGGTGCTTTCGCCATCGGCGCCACCACCTACACCATCGGCGACGGTGCCCGCATGGGCCCCGGCTACTTTCCGCTCATGCTGGGCATTTTGCTGGCGGTGCTCGGCGGGGCGATCATGTTCCAGGCCATGGTGGTCGAAACCGCCGGCGGCGACCCGATCGGCAAATGGGCCTGGAAACCGCTGGCCTTCGTGCTGGGCGCCAACCTGGCTTTCGGCGTGCTGCTCGGCGGGCTGCCGAGCATCGGCCTACCCGCCATGGGAATGATCGTCGCGATCTACGCGCTCACCATCATCTCGAGCATGGCGGGCGAGCACTTCAAGCTGCGCGACGTGCTGGTGCTCTCCACCATCCTGGCGGCCGGCAGCTATGTGGCCTTCATCTGGGCGCTCAAGCTGCAGATCCAGGTCTGGCCTACTTTCATTTCGGGTTGAGGAGCACACCGCCATGGAACTGTTCCACAACCTCGCGACCGGCTTCGGCGTCGCCTTCACTTTCACCAACCTGCTGTACTGCCTGGTCGGCTGCATCCTGGGCACGCTGATCGGCGTGCTGCCGGGCATTGGCCCGGTTGCCACCATCGCGATGCTGCTGCCCGCCACGTACGCGCTGCCGCCCGTATCGGCGCTGATCATGCTGGCCGGCATCTACTACGGCGCGCAATACGGCGGCTCGACCACCGCCATCCTGGTGAACCTGCCCGGGGAATCGTCCTCCGTGGTCACCTGCATCGACGGCTACCAGATGGCAAGGCAGGGCCGCGCAGGCCCGGCGCTCGCCGCGGCGGGCCTGGGCTCGTTCTTTGCCGGTTGTGTGGGCACGCTGATCCTGGCTGCCTTTGCGCCGCCGCTCACCGAGTTGGCCTTCAAGTTCGGCCCGGCCGAGTACTTCTCGCTGATGACCCTGGGCCTGATCGGCGCCGTGGTGCTGGCCTCGGGTTCGCTGCTCAAGGCAGTGGCCATGATCGTGCTGGGCCTGCTGCTCGGCATCGTCGGCACCGACGTCAATTCGGGCGTGGCGCGTTTCAGCTTCGACATTCCAGAGCTCACCGACGGCATCGGCTTCGTGGTGATTGCGATGGGCGTGTTCGGCTATGGCGAAATCATCGGCAACCTTTCGCAGCCCGACGACGAGCGTGAGGTGTTCACGCACAAGGTGAAGGGCCTGTGGCCCACCAAGGAAGACTTCAAGCGCATGACGCCCGCAGTGCTGCGCGGCACCGCGCTGGGTTCGGCGCTCGGCATCCTGCCCGGCGGCGGCGCGCTGCTGGCGGCCTTTGCGGCCTATGCGCTCGAAAAGAAGATCAAGATGCGCCCCGGCGAAATCGCCTTCGGCAAGGGCAACATCCGCGGCGTGGCATCGCCCGAGTCGGCCAACAACGCCGGCGCGCAGACCTCGTTCATTCCGCTGCTCACGCTGGGCATTCCGCCCAACGCCGTGATGGCGCTGATGGTGGGCGCGATGACCATCCACAACATCCAGCCCGGCCCGCAGGTCATGACCAGCAACCCGGAACTCTTCTGGGGCCTGATCGCCTCGATGTGGATCGGCAACGCGATGCTGATCGTGCTGAACCTGCCGCTGATCGGCATGTGGATCAAGCTGCTGACGGTGCCCTACAAGTTCCTGTTCCCGGCCATCGTGCTGTTCTGCGCGATTGGCGTGTACTCGACCAACAACAACACCTTCGACATCTGGATGGTGGCGGCCTTCGGCTTCATCGGCTATCTGTTCATCAAGCTGAAGACCGAGCCGGCGCCATTGCTGCTGGGCTTCATCCTCGGGCCGATGATGGAAGAGAACCTGCGGCGCGCCCTGCTGCTGTCGCGCGGCACATGGAGCGTGTTCGTCACGCGGCCGCTGTCGGCGGGCCTGCTGGTCGCGGCGGCTCTCTTGCTCGGCATCGTGCTGCTCCCGTCTATCAAGGCCAAGCGCGAAGAAGCCTTCGTCGAGGAATGACCCACCCCCGTCCCTCGCTCACTTCGTGTAGCTCGACTCCCCCCTCAAGGGGGCAACACCAACGGCCCGGCAAAGCCGGTTCCGCGGTGTTCCTGGAATACCCAGTCTCAAGTTCCGGGTCAACGCGCAAGTAATTGCCAGGCCATGCCGGCAACTGCCGAAGCGAGCACCACCGGAATCACGCCGGCCTTGAAGCGGAAGAGCGCGATGGACGCGAGCGCGCCGAGGACGGCGGAGGGAAACTCGAAGGGCCCTGACAGGCCCTTCGGCCAGAGCACGTGGTAGGCGAAGAAGACCGCCAGGTTGACAATCACGCCAACCACGGCTGCGGTAATGGCGGTCAGCGGCGCGGTGAATTTCAGGTTGCCGTGGGTCGATTCGATGAAGGGGCCGCCCAGCAGGATGAACAGGAACGACGGCAGGAAGGTGAAGAAGGTCACCACCGTCGCGCCCGCAACGCCCGCCGCGAACAGCGCATGGGGGCCGAACAGCGCCTGGCCCCAGGCGCCGACGAAGCCCACGAACGACACCACCATGATCAAGGGGCCAGGCGTGGTTTCTCCGAGCGCGAGGCCATCGATCATCTGCGTGGCGCTCAGCCAGCGATGGTGGTCGACCGCGCCCTGGAACACATAGGGCAGCACCGCGTAGGCGCCGCCGAAGGTCAGCAGCGCCGCCTTGGTGAAGAACCAGCCCATCTGTGTGAGCGCGCCGCTCCATCCGTACAGCGCCGTGAGCGCGCCCAGCGCGCCGAGCCACAGCAGGAAGAACAACGCCAGCACGCGCGCGAAGCGGCCCCAACCGAACAAGGCATGCCGCGGCGTTGGCGTGTCGTCGTCGATCAGCGCGGGCCCGGCCGAGCCCGCCGCAGCGCCATGCCCGCCGCCAGGCGCGAAGTACGCCGGCGCGAACCGGCTGCCGAAGTACCCGATGACCCCGGCGGACAGCACGATGAGCGGAAACGGCAGCCGCAGCGCGAAGATCGCGACAAAGGCGGCAACGGCAATCGCCCAGAGCCAGGCGTTCTTGAGCACCCGCGAGCCGATGCGCCACGCCGCGAACAGCACGATGGCCGTGACCGCGGGCTTCACGCCGTAGAGAAGGCCCGCCACCGCCGGCACGTGCCCATAGGCCATGTACGCCCACGACAGCCCGATCAGGATGAAGAGCGAAGGCAGCACGAAGAGCACGCCCGCCGCAAGGCCGCCCCAGGTGCGGTGCATGAGCCAGCCGATGTAGGTGGCGAGTTGCTGCGCCTCAGGGCCCGGCAGCAGCATGCAGTAGTTGAGGGCGTGCAGAAAGCGCTTTTCCGAAATCCAGCGCCGGCGCTCCACCAGTTCCTGGTGCATGAGCGCAATCTGCCCCGCCGGGCCGCCAAAGCTGATGAAGCCGAGCTTGAGCCAATAGGCGAAGGCCTGCCAGAAGCTGACGGGTGCGGGGCGTTCAACAGGCTCTGGCAATGCCATGAATGAGACTTTCTCGCTGTGCTATTTCAGGAATGCGTCATAGGCGGTCTTCAGGATGAGTGCGCTCACCACCACGATGAACACCACCCGCACGAAACCGGCCCCGTGCTTCAGCGCAACACGCGTGCCCAGCAGGCTGCCCGCCACGTTGGCAACAGCCATCACCAGCCCATAGTGCCACCACACATGCCCCTTGAGCGCGAGCAGCAGCAGGGCCGCAGCGTTGGTGAGCGTATTGATGATCTTGGCCGACGCAGAAGCATTCAGGAAGTCGTAGCCCATCCAGCGCACGAACAAAAAGACGAGGAAGCTGCCCGCCCCAGGCCCGAAGAAGCCGTCGTAGAACCCGATCGACACGCCGATGGCGCAGGCGGCCAGCGTTTCGGCACGGCCGCTGAAGCGCGGTACGTGGTGGCGGCCCAGGTCCTTGCGCGCCAGCGTGTAGAGCAGCACGCCAAGCAGCACGATGGGCAACGCGCGCCGCAGGAAGTCACCGGGAAACAGGGTCACGCCCCAAGCGCCGAGCATTGAACCAGCGAATCCGAGCAGGGCGGCCGGCCACAAAGCACCCCAGCGCATCTGCACCCGCTGGCTGAACTGGGCGGCCGCGGCCGCCGTGCCCCAAATAGAAGCGCTTTTGTTGGTGCCCAGCAACGTGGCCGGCGGTGCGCCCGGAAACACGGCGAAGAGCGCCGGCACAAGGATCAAACCGCCGCCGCCCACGATCGAATCGACAAACCCTGCGAGCAGCGAAGCGCCCGTGACCACCAGCATTTCCATGCCTGAATTGTCGCACCCAGGCCGCTACTAAAAGAGGAGCTTCGATCAAAGGCAGGACGGGCCTGCAAACGCTCTTCCGTCAGTCAAAAATCGGCAGGCGAAGGGGCAGCGCCGGGCAATAAAAAAGGCGCCGACCAGCGGCGCCTTTCAAGTTCAAACACGGCTTCTCGAACGGAAGCCTTGAAGAATTTTTCTTGTAGACCGAATTTTGTCTCCTCGGACCCTCGGCAGCACGAGCTTGGCCCGTTCGCGAGTGGGCAGACTTTAGGCGGTGCACCGGCCCAGTGCATTGGGAATTACCCGCTTTGCCTTACGTTCAAAGGGCTCTTGGCAAACAAAAGTGTTTCGGGGCGTTAATAGCGCGGGTCGACATGGCACGACTTGTGCACGCAGGCGGTTCGAGCCATTCATGGAGCCCCTCGAACCATGTCCATGTCCGAAAGCGAACGCATCGCCCTTGCCGCACGGCTGCACGTGGCACTGCGGCGAAAGCACGGGCGCGTGACCGACACCGAATGGATGGCCACCAATGCCGAATACGCCGCCGAGATCGTGCGCATGACGCGCGCCCATGCCGCCGAAACCAAGGACGAGGATCTCTACCTGCTCGCCACCCGCCTCGAGCAGGCCATGGAACCGTTGGCCCGCGCCGCCCGGCTGGCGGCGCGCACGCCCGACGGCAATCCGCCGAAGCCCCGGCCGCGGTTTGCGGGCGGCTTGGGCTGATCCTTTTTTGACGCCAGGCGCTCAGCCGGCAGCCAGTGCCGCCTTGCGGATGCTCTGCAGCGTGCTGGCCGGCGTGATGGCTTCCGGATCGAGCAGGCAATGCAGCACCGCGGGCTTTCCGCTCGCACGGGCGCGCGCCAGCGCGGGGCCGAACTCCTCCGTGCGGGTGACGCGCTCGCCGTGGCCGCCGAACACTTCGGCATAGCCCCGGAAGTCGGGGTTCTTCAGCTGCGTGGCGCTCACGCGTCCCGGATAGTGCTTTTCCTGGTGCATGCGGATGGTGCCGTACATGGCGTTGTCCAGCAGCACCACAATGATCGGCAGGCCGTACTGCACGGCGGTGGCGAACTCCTGGCCGTGCATCATGAAATCGCCGTCGCCCGCGAACACCACCACCTCGCGCTGCGGCCACAGCCGCTTGGCACCCACGCCGGCCGGCAGGCCATAGCCCATCGATCCGCTGGTGGGCGCCAGCTGGCTCGCGAACGCGCGAAACGGCCAGAAACGATGCACCCAGGTGGCAAAGTTGCCCGCACCGTTGCAGAAGATGGTGTCGGCCGGCAGCACCTCGCGCAAGTGCTGCATCACCTCGCCCATCTGCAGCGGGCCCGGAATGCGGATGGGAGCCGGATCGCTCCAGCGCAAGAAATCTTCGCGCGCGGTCTTCGTCTCGGCCTGCCAGGCCGGCGCCGAAGCCGGGCGCAAGCCGGCCACCGCCTCGGCAAAGGCCTGCGGCGTGGCGTGGATGCCCAGCGCCGGTCGGTAGAGCTTGCCGAGCTCGTCGGCATCGGCATGCACATGCACCAGCGCCTGCTTCGGCTGCGGAATGGCAAGCAGCTCATAGCCCTGCGACGGCACCTCGGACAGGCGGCCGCCCACCAGCAGCACCAGGTCTGAATTGCGAATGCGCTCCAGCATGCGCGGATTCGCCCCCAACCCCAGGTCGCCCGCATAGCACGGATGCTCGGCCGACAGCAGCATCTGGCGGCGGAACGAGCAATACACCGGCAGCGAGAACGCCTCCGCAAAGCCGGCGAACTGCCGCGTCGCGGCTTCGGACCAGCGGCTGCCGCCGAGGATGACCACGGGCCGTTGTGCCTGTGCGAGCCGCTGCTGCAGTTGCGCGATTTGCGTCGGGCCCGGATAGGTTTCGGTTACCGCATAAGGCTGCGCATCGGCCACCGTGGCGGCTTCGGTCAGCATGTCTTCCGGCAGGGCGATCACCACCGGACCGGGCCGGCCGGAGGTGGCGACGTGGAAGGCGCGCGAGACCAGCTCGGGCACGCGTGCCGGATCGTCGATCTGCACCACCCACTTGGCCATGGTGCCGAACACCGCGCCGTAGTCCAGCTCCTGGAACGCCTCGCGGCCCAGGGCCTCGCGCGCCACCTGGCCCACGAAGAGGAGCATCGGGGTCGAATCCTGGTGCGCGATGTGCACGCCGGCCGCCGCATTGGTGGCGCCCGGCCCGCGCGTGACAAAGCACACGCCGGGTTGGCCGGTGAGCTTGCCCTGCGCCTCGGCCATCATTGCGGCGCCGCCTTCCTGGCGGCACACCGTCACGTCGATGGAGGCATCGTGCAATGCGTCGAGCACGGCCAGAAAGCTTTCGCCGGGCACGCAGAAGAGCTGCTTGACGCCGTGGGTGATGAGCTGGTCGACCAGGATCTGGCCGCCGGTGCGGGAAGAAGTCATGCTAGGTCCAATGCAATGAAGGTCTTGGTATCTACCCCTTCCCCCTCCGGGGGAAGGCTGGGATGGGGGCAGGCGGCGCTGGCCAAGCCGACAGCAGTTGATACGCCGCTTGCCCCCACCCCTGCCCTCCCCCGGAAGGGGAGGGAGAAATTCATATGAGAGCTTCGCATGCCGCGGCAATCCGCGCACACGCCTCCTCGAGCTGCGCCATCGACGTGGCATACGAAATGCGGAAGTACGGCGCCAGCCCGAACACGCTGCCCGGCACCACCGCCACTTCGTAATCCTGCAGCAGGTAGCTGCAGAAGTCGCTGTCGGTCTGCAGCAGCGTGCCGCTGCGCGTGCGCCGGCCGAGCACGCCGGCACAGCTCGCAAAAGTATAGAAGGCACCCTCCGGCACGCGGCAATGCAGGCCGGGCGCGCGGTTCAATGCCGCCACCACGAAGTCGCGCCGTGCCTGGAAGTCGCGCTGCCGCTCCGCCACGATGTCTTGCGGCCCGGTGAGCGCCTCGATGGCGGCGGCCTGGCTCACTGACGAAGGACACGAGGTCGACTGGCTCTGCACCACCGCCATGGCGGCGATCAGCGCGCGCGGCCCCGCTCCGTAGCCCACGCGCCAGCCCGTCATCGCATAGGCCTTCGACACGCCGTTCACGGTGAGCGTGCGCTCGCGCAGCCGCGGCTCCACGGCCGCCGGGGTGGCAAATGCAAGACCGTCGTAGAGGATGTGCTCGTAGATGTCGTCCGCCAACACCCACACCTGCGGGTGCCGCAGCAGCACCTCGCACAGCGGCGTGAGCTGCGCCGCGCTGTAGGCCGCGCCGCTCGGGTTGGACGGCGAGTTCAGAAAGAGCCAGCGCGTGCGCGGCGTGATGGCCGCCTCGAGCTGCGCCGCATCCAGCCTGAAGCCGTTGGCCTCGCCGCAGGGCACGTTCACCGGCACGCCGCCGCAGATCTGCACGATGTCCGCGTAAGAGGTCCAGTAGGGCGCGGGCAGGATCACCTCGTCTCCGGGGTTCAGGCTGGCCATGAGCGCGTTGAAGATCACCTGCTTGGCGCCCGCGCCCACGCTGATTTCATTCAACGCAAAGTCCAGCCCGTTGTCGCGCTTGAACTTGAACTGCACCGCAGTCTTCATGGCCGGGCTGCCGTCGAGCACGGTGTAGCGCGTGTCGCCGCGCTCCATGGCACGGGCCGCGGCGGCGCGAATGTGCTCGGGCGTGTCGAAGTCAGGCTCGCCAGCGCCCAGCACGATCACCGGCCGGCCGGCGCGTTTCAATGCATTGGCATGGTCGGTGATGCGCAAGATTTCCGACACGCCAATGGCGCGCACGCGTTGCGCGGGCTCGAAGGTGCAGGCCGACGAAAGCGCGGAATCGAGCACTGCGGACATCACTTCGCGTAGGCCTCGAGCGGCTTGTCGTTGGGCTCGGCAATCAGCTGCTTCAGCGCCGTGCTCATCGGCAGGTTCAGGCTCGTGTTCTTCGGCGGAATCGGCGCGACGAACCACTTGGTGTAGATCTTCTCGAGCTCGCCGCTCTTCATGAGCTTGCGCAGCGAATCGTCCACCGCGGCCTTGAAAGCCGGATCGTCCTTGCGGAACAACAGCGCAATCGGCTCCGAGCCCAGCGCCTCGCCAGTGATGCGATAGGCCGTGGGGTTCTTCGAGTTCGCGATGATCCCGGCGAGCAGGTTGTCGTCGAGCACAAAGGCATCGGCGCGGCCCGACTCCATCAGCAGAAAGCTCTCGAGATGGTCCTTGCCCAGCATCGTGTTGATGGTGGTGTTCTGCGCGCGCTCGCGCTTGCGCAGAAGCTGCACTGCGGTGGTGCCGGTGGAAGCCGACACGGTGCGGCCGGCCAGCTGGTCGAGCGAGCTGATGCCCGAATCGACCTTGGTCGCCATGCGCACTTCGCTCACATACGTGGTGAGCGCAAAGGCCACCTGCTGCTGGCGCGCGGTGTTGTTGGTGGTGGGGCCGCAGCCGATGTCCAGCGTGCCGTTCTGCACCAGGGGAATGGTGTTCTGCGCCGTGACGGCCATGTATTCGAGCTTGGTGGAAGGCGCGATGTCCTTCAGCACACGCTCGCAAAGCTCGACGTGGTAGCCCACGTATTTGTCGTTGGCGCCCAGCATGTAGGCCATGGGTGGCGAGGCCTCGCGCACGCCGAGCACGGCCTTGCCGCTGCTCTTGATCTTGTCGAGCGTGCCGCCGGCAGGGGCCTGCTGTGCCGAAGCGCCGAATGCGAGTGCAAGCAGCGCTGCGCCGGTGAGTGTCTTGAAACGCATCTTCATCTTCTCTGTCTCCTGGTGGTTTTACTTGAGGCTCGCGCAGCGTTCTGCCTTGCCGGCGCAGCAGAACTGCGCGGCAAGGACAAAGGCCTGGGTTGGATCAATCGCCGATATCGAAGGTCACGCCTTGCGCAAGAGGCAACGCCGTCGAGTAATTGATGGTGTTCGTTGCGCGGCGCATGTACGCCTTCCAGCTGTCGGAGCCGGCTTCGCGGCCGCCGCCAGTTTCCTTCTCGCCGCCGAACGCACCGCCGATCTCGGCACCGCTCGGGCCGATGTTGACGTTGGCAATGCCGCAGTCGGAACCCGCGCTCGACAGAAAGCGCTCGGCCTCGCGCACGTTGAGCGTGAAGATCGACGACGACAGGCCCGCGCCCACCGCGTTGTGCCATTCGATGGCATCGTCGAGCTCGCTGTAGCGCACCACGTAAAGAATGGGCGCGAAGGTTTCGCGCAGCACCGGGCCGTCGTGCGACTTCAGCTCCACCAATGCGGGGCGCACGTAGTAGGCGTCCTTGGTGCCTATCCCCTCGACCCGCTCGCCGCCGTGCACCGTGGCGCCGATCTCGCGGCTTTCGCCGAGCGCCTTCTGCATGCCGTCGAATGCAGCGCGGTCGATCAGCGGCCCGACCAGCGTGCCGGTCTCGCGCGGATCGCCGACCCGCACATTGCCGTACACCTTGGCGAGCTTGGGCACGAGCGCGTCGTACACGCTGTCGTGCACGAAGAGCCGGCGCAGCGTGGTGCAGCGCTGGCCGGCCGTGCCCATGGCCGAGAACGCAATGGCGCGCAACGTGAGGTCCAGATCGGCCGATGGCGTGACGATGGCGGCGTTGTTGCCACCGAGCTCAAGAATGGCGCGCGCAAAACGCGCAGCCAGCTTCGGCCCCACCTGCCGGCCCATCGCAGTCGAACCGGTGGCCGAGAGAATCGGCACGCGGTGGTCGTCGACCAGCACCTCGCCGATGTCTCGTTGCCCCAGCAGCAGGCCGAGCAACCCTTCAGGCGCATCGCCGAAGCGCGCAACGGCGCGCTGCGCGATGGCGTGCGTAGCCAGCGCGGTGAGCGGCGTTTTTTCCGACGGCTTCCACACCACCGGATCGCCGCACACCAGCGCCAGTGCCGCGTTCCACGACCACACGGCCACCGGAAAGTTGAAAGCCGAGATCACGCCGCACACGCCCAGCGGATGCCAGGTTTCCATCATGCGGTGCTCGGCGCGCTCGGTGGCCAGCGTCAGGCCGTAGAGCTGGCGCGAGAGGCCGACTGCGAAGTCGCAGATGTCGATCATTTCCTGCACCTCGCCCGCGCCTTCGGTCGGAATCTTTCCGGCCTCGAGCGTGACCAGGCGACCGAGGTCGGCCTTGGCGGCGCGCAACTCTTCGCCCAGCAGCCGCACCAGCTCGCCGCGGCGCGGTGCCGGGACGCTGTGCCAGGCCTTGAAAGCTTCATGCGCGTGGCCGATGGCGGCGGTTGCTTCAGCCGGGCTGGTTTGCGGCACCTGTGCAATCACCTCGCCCGTCACCGGCGAGCGCACCGTCAGTTCACCGCCGGTGTAGGCGCTGCGGGGCACGCCCAGGCGCTGCAGCAGCTGTTCGATTTCGGCGGCAAGGGAGACAGGGGCTTGGGCTTCGGACATGGGCGCGCTCCGGGAAGGGAGGAGGAGAGGAAAGGAAACGGCAAGACGGGACCGGCGCAATATCTTCCAATCCCGCGCGCTTGCCTAGTGAAAAAAAGGAAGGACTTGATGCGTTTGCCGAATGAACTCGGCATGCGCCCGGTGCGGGACGGGCTTCGCGCCTACGCGCAACCCGCCGGGCTGCGCCGAAGATTCCGCACCCCGGCGCGGTCCTCGTGCGCTGCCCCGGGGCCTCGCCTCGCCGCACGTTCAACACCGATAGCGCCATGAAGTCGATCCTCACCCTGTACGCCGCAATCCATGCCCTGATGGCTCTCGCATTCGCCGCCGCATCGCTCGTTCTTGTCGTCATCGCGGCGCGGGCCGGCTGGGGTGCCGTGATGCAGGGGCTCGACCTTCCCGCGGCCGAGGCGATCATCGAGGCGGTGGGCCTGCTGGCGGCCGGCGTCGTGGCACTGCAGATCTCACAGACCGTGCTGGAAGAAGAAGTGGTGCGCGACGCGCACATCGGCGCGCCGACACGGGTGCGCCGCTTTCTCTCCCGCTTCATGGTCGTCATCGTGGTGGCCGTCGCGGTCGAAGGCCTGGTTGCGACCTTCAAGGCGCGCGAAGCGCCCGAGCTGATGCTGCATGCCGCCGCCATGCTGGGCTCGGTCGGCCTTCTCATGGCGGGCTGGGGCATCTTCATCCGCCTGAACCGCTCCGCCGAGGAACTGGAGCCCGAGGCCATGGCGGAAGCCAAGAGCGAAGACAGGAAGCTGAAATGAACGTGGCGCCTATCGGGGCTCCGGCGCGTCCGGCAAGGGGATCTTCTGCCCTGCCGGCGACCCCGCCAGGCTCTGCGCCGGCCTTCTGAGCGTTGCATCGAATGGGTTGATCTTCGGCCCGATGGCTGCGGCCTCGCGCTTGAGCAGTTCGACCACGGTGGGCATGCGGTCGGCGTTGAGCCGGTCTGCGATGGTGCCCACGCTCAGCGCGGCCACCGCGCGGCCCTCGCGGTCGAGAATGGGCACCGCCACGCCGGCCATGCCTTCGAGCAGGCCGGTGTTGCGCCCCGCATAGCCGGCTTGGCGCACGCGCTCGATCTCGGTGCGCAGATAGACCTCGTCGTACACGCCGTACTCGCGCACGCGCGAGAGGTTGAAGCGGATCACTTCCTCGCGCTCGGCCTCCGGCAGAAACGCCAGGATGGCGAGCGCGCCCTGCCCCACGCCCAGCGCAATGCGACCGCCAATGTCGCCCGTGAACGAACGAATGGGAAACGGGCCTTCGCTGCGGTCGAGGCACACCGCGTCGAAGCCGCTGCGGGCCAATAGAAAGATGCTGTCGCCCAGGCTCGCGCACAGGCGCAGCAGCACCGGGCGGCAAATGGAGCGCAGGTCACCCGGGTTGCCGGCGCTGGCCGCGAGCGCGAAGAAATCGATGCTCAGGCGGTAGAGCTTGCTGCGCTCGTCCTGCTCGACCATGCCCTCGGCCATGAGCGACTGCAGCAGGCGGTGCGTGGTCGCCTGCGTGAGGCCGACCGAACGTGCAATTTGCGTCACGCGGCCGCCTTCGGCCTGCACCGCGCCCAGCGCTCGAAGCACTGAAAACACGCGCGGAACGCCGCCGCTCGCGGCCGTGGGGCTTTCTATGGCTTCTCCTGTGGAATTCTTTGGGTCCATTGTCCGCATCATATTCCGTTGGATGGAATAAATAATAGAAATATTCTGATTAATGGAATACCCGAGGCGAGTTGGCGCAATCGTTGCAATAGAGTGAATTGAAAGTTCTCTCTTGTCCATGGCGCGCACCAAGGTGCGGCGCGCCGTTCACGACACCGCGCAGAAAGGCTCTTCCATGTCATTCCTCAGGCTCACCGACGTGAGCAAGTTCTACGGCGCGACGCGCGCCGTGTCGGCCATGAACCTTGCAGTGGAAAAGGGAGAGTTCGTTTCGCTGCTCGGGCCTTCGGGCTGCGGCAAGACCACGACGCTGCAGATGATCGCGGGCTTCGAGGCGGTGTCGAGCGGGCGCATCGAACTTGCCGGCAAGGACATCACGCATGCCAAGGCCAACACGCGGGGCCTTGGCATCGTGTTCCAGACCTACGCGCTCTTTCCGCACATGACCGTGGCCCACAACGTGAGCTTTGGCCTCGAGATGCGCAAGATGCCCAAGGCCGAGCGCGCCGAACGGGTGAAGCAGGCCCTCGCGCTCGTTCACCTGGAAGCGCATGCCACACGCTACCCGCGCGAACTCTCGGGCGGCCAGCGCCAGCGCGTGGCACTTGCGCGCGCGCTGGTCATCGAGCCGCCTGTGCTGCTGCTCGACGAACCCCTCTCCAACCTGGACGCCAAGCTGCGCGAAGAAATGCAGTTCGAGCTGCGCCAGATCCAGCGCAAGGTCGGCACCACCACGGTGATGGTCACGCATGACCAGAGCGAGGCCATGTCCATCAGCGACCGCGTGGTGGTGATGGAAGGCGGCTGCGCCACGCAGATCGACCATCCGCACCGCGTGTACGAACATCCGAGCACGCGTTTCATTTCCACCTTCGTGGGCAAGGCCAACCTGCTGGACGCCCGCGTCACGGCCTGTGGCGCACGCAGCTGCCGTGTCGAGATCGGTTCGCTCACCGTCGAGGTCGAAGACACCGGCTACAAGCCGGGCGACCCGGTGCTGATGAGCGTGCGCCCCGAAAAGCTGCAGCTGGTGGAAGCCGGCCGCGGCCGCCTCGACGGCACGGTGCGGGAGCGCTTCTTCCTGGGCAGCCAGTGGCTCTACCGCCTGGGCACGCCCGCCGGCGACCTGATGGTGCTGAGCCCCAACGACGGCCGCGAAGCGCTCGATGAAGGCAGCGCCGCCGGCATCGACTGGCCCGCGCATTGCACGCGCCTGTTGCCGGCCGAAGAGGCGGTGGCGGCATGAGCGGATCGACCCCCAAGGCTGTGGCCTGGTGGCTTTCGGCGCCCGCGCTTCTGCTGTTCGCGGCCTTGCTGGTGGTGCCGCTCGCGCTCACGGCGGTGCTGTCTTTCAATGTGTACGACCCGGCCACCGGGCCGAAGACGGGCGAGTTCACGCTCGAGCACTACACGCAGGTTTTCACCGACTCGTACTACCACGGCATCTTCTGGCGCACCTTCTGGATCTCGGGCCTCGTCACGCTGATCTGCGTGCTGGTCGGCGCACCCGAGGCCTATGTGCTGAGCCGCATGCGCAACCCGTGGCGATCGATCCTGCTGCTGGTGGTGCTGGCGCCACTGCTGGTTTCGGTGGTGGTGCGCGCTTTCGGCTGGAGCATGCTGCTGGGGCCTGAGGGCGCAGTGAACGCGCTGCTGGGCCTTGTGGGCATCGGGCCGGTGAAGATGCTCTACACCGAGATCGCGGTGATCGTGGCGCTGGTCCACGTGATGCTGCCGTTCATGGTGATCCCGGTGTGGACCTCGCTGCAGAAGCTCGATGCAGGCGTGGAGAACGCCGCGCTTTCGCTCAGGGCCTCGCACTTCACCACGCTGCGGCGCATCGTGCTGCCGCAGGTGATGCCGGGCATTCTCTCGGGAAGCCTGATCGTGTTCGGCCTGGCCGCGAGCTCGTTCGCCATTCCGGGTCTGCTCGGTGGACGCCGCCTGAAGATGGTTGCCACCGTTGTCTACGACGAATACCTGCACGAGCTCAACTGGCCGCTCGGCGCCGCGGTTGCACTGGTTCTGCTGGCAGCCAACCTCATCGTGATGCTGAGCTACAACCGGCTGGTCGAAGGCCGCTACAAGAAGGCACTGGGGTAATCCGATGAGCAAGAACGGCCCCCTCGCCCTCGCGTTCAACGCGCTTGTCATCACCTTCATGCTGGCGCCGCTCGTGGTGGTGTGCATCGTCGCGTTCACGCCCGAGAACACGCTGACGATTCCCACCACGCACTTCTCGCTGCGCTGGTTCAAGGCGGTGTTCGCGCACCCGGACTTCATGCAGTCGTTCTGGAACAGCCTGTGGCTTGCGCTGGCCTCGGCCACCATTGCCACGCTGCTCGCGGTGCCCGCGGGCATGGCGATCACGCGCTACGCGTTTCCGGGCCGTGACTTCCTGAACGGCCTCTTCCTCTCGCCGCTGATCATTCCGCACCTGGTGCTGGGCGTGGCGTTGCTGCGCCTCTTTGCGCTGGTGGGCGGCACCGGCAGCTTCGGCTGGCTGGTGATGGCGCATGCGCTGATCGTTACGCCCTACACGCTGCGCCTGGTGGTGGCCGCGCTCGTGGGCTTCGACCGCAGCGCCGAGCAGGCCGCGCTGTCGCTTGGCGCGAGCCAGGCGACGGTGTTCCGGCGCATCACGCTGCCGATGATCCTGCCGGGCGTCACGGGCGGCTGGCTGCTGTCCTTCATCAACAGCTTCGACGAAGTGACGATGTCGATCTTTGTCACGTCGCCCAGCACGGTCACGCTGCCGGTGCGCATGTACATGTATGCCACCGAGTCGATCGATCCGCTGATGGCGGCGGTGTCGGCGCTGATGGTGGCGGTGACGGCCGTTGCGATGGTGGTGCTCGACCGCGTCTACGGGCTGGACCGCGTGCTGGTGGGGCGCCGATGAGCCTGCCGACCGTTTTTCAACCGCTGTTGCATCGCGTGGCCGAGACCGGCCGCGCCGCGGTGCTCTTCACGCTCGACGGCGAGCCAGCCTCCGCACTTGCGGGCGACACTGTGCTGACTGCCGTGCTCACGCAAGCCGCCCAGCTGCGCCGCAATGAGTTCAGCGACGAGCCGCGCGCCGGCTTCTGCATGATGGGCGCCTGCCAGGATTGCTGGATTGCCACCGAGCAAGGCGAGCGCCTGCGCGCCTGCTCCACCTTCATTGCGCCGGGCATGGCGCTGGTCACGGGAAGGAGCGGCGCATGACGGCTCCTTCTTCTTTTTCCGCATTGCAGCCGGTGGTCGTGGGCGCGGGGCCGGCGGGCGTGCGCGCCGCACAGGCGCTGGTGGCACACGGCCTTCGGCCCGTGGTGATCGACGAGGCGTCGCGTGCCGGCGGCCAGATCTACCGGCGCCCGCCTTCGAGCCTGGCGGAGCGCAGCGCGAATGTGCTCTACGGTTTCGAGGCCCGCCGCGCCGATGCGGTGCACACCGCCTTCGACGCCTTGCGCGAACGCATCGACTACCGCGCCGACAGTCTGGTGTGGAATGCGCAAGGCGGCCGGCTCGACGTGCTGCACGGCCCCACGCGCAGCACCTCCAGCGTGCCCTACGGGCAATTGATCGTCGCCACGGGCGCCACCGACCGCGTGCTGCCAGTCCCTGGCTGGACGCTGCCCGGCGTCTACACATTGGGCGGCGCGCAGGTGGCGCTCAAGTTCCAGGGCTGCGCCATCGGTCAGCGCGTGGTGTTCATGGGCACCGGCCCGCTGCTCTACCTGGTCGCGTACCAGTACGCAAAGGCCGGAGCGAAGGTGGCCGCGGTTCTGGATACGTCGCGGCTCGCGGACCAGCTTGCCGCCACACCCGCGATGCTGCGGCAACCGGCGGTGTTCGCCAAGGGCGTGTACTACGTGGCCTGGTTGCGCGCGCACGGCGTGGCGCTGCACGGCGGCGTGCGGCCGTTGCGCGTGCTCGGCGACGCAACGGAAAACCGCGTGGCCGGTGTGGCGTGGCATGACGGGCAAGAAGAACGCACGCTGGCCTGCGACGCCGTCGGCTTCGGCTATGCGCTGCGTTCCGAAACCCAGCTGGCCGATCTGCTGGGCTGCCGCTTCGAGTTTGCGCCGCTGCACCGTGCGCACCTGCCGGTGCGCGACGCGGCCGGCCGCTCCAGCGTGCGGGGCGTGTACCTCGCGGGCGACGGCGCCGGCATCATGGGTGCGGATGCGGCCGAGTGGGCCGGCGAACGCGCCGCGCTCGCGCTGCTGGCCGACGGCGGGGCGGCCATCGATGCCGCACGCGCCGCAATGCTCGAACGCAAGCTGCACAAGCTCGGCGCCTTCCGCCAGGGGCTGGAGCGCGCCTTTCCGGTGCCGCACGATTGGGCCGCGCATGCGCCCGACGAACTGGTGGTGTGCCGCTGCGAGAACATCACCGCGGGCACGCTGCGCCAGACCGTTGCCGAGAACGGCGCCGACGAAATGAACCGGCTCAAGGCGCTCTCGCGCGTGGGCATGGGCCGCTGCCAGGGCCGCATGTGCGGCGTGGCGGCAGCCGAGATCCTTGCGCATGCCACGGGCCAGCCGGTGCAGCAGGTCGGCCGGCTGCGCGGGCAGGCGCCGATCAAGCCGATTCCGATTCACCTGGCCAACACGGCGCCTTCGACCGAAGGAGCCGGCGCATGAGCGGACGCAAGACATTGCGGACCGATGTCGCCATCGTCGGCGGTGGCATCGTCGGCGCATCCGCAGCGCTGGCCTTGCGGCGGATGGGCATCGGCGTGGTGCTGCTGGAGCGCGACCTGTGCGGCTCGCGTTCCAGCGGCGTCAACTACGGCGGCGTGCGGCGGCAGGGCCGGCCGGTGAGCCAACTGCCGCTCGCGCAACGCGCACACCGCATCTGGGGCAACCTGCGCGAAACCATCGGCACCGATGGCGAGTACCTGCGTTCGGGGCATTTCAAGATCGCGCGCAGCGAGGCCGACATGGCGTCGCTGGAACGCTACCGTGCGCAGAGCCGCGACTTCGATCTCGGGCTCGAACTGATCTCCGACGCCCGCCTGCGCGAGCGCTGCCCCTGGCTCGGCACGCGTGCGGTGGGCGGCTCGCTGTGCGCCGAAGACGGGCAGGCCAACCCGCGGCTGGTGTCGCCCGCCTTTGCGCTTGCTGCGCAGCGCGCGGGCGCGCAGATCTTCGAGCGCCACAAGGTGGACGAAGTGGCGCACGACGGGCAGGCGTTCATACTGCGCTCGGGCAACGCGCTCGAAGTGCATGCGCCGGCGCTGCTCAACTGCGCGGGCGCATGGGCAGGGCCGATCGCCACGGAGTTCGGCGAAGAGGTGCCGCTGCAATCGGGCCATCCCGCGATGGCAGTGACAGAGCCGCTGCCCTTCTTCATGAACTGGAGCCTCGGTGTGGAGGGCGGCGGCATCTACTGCCGGCAGGTGGCACGGGGCAACCTCGTGCTCGGTGGCGGCGGCAAGGGCATTGCGCTCGATGCCGACCGCGCGCGCTCCGACCGCGATGCGATCGCCTCGCTCTCCGTACAGGCCATCGAGCTGTTGCCCGCGCTGCGCCATGCGCACTTCATCCGCACCTGGAGCGGCACCGAGGGCTACCTGCCCGACCGACAGCCGGTGCTCGGCCCGAGCCGCACCACGCCCGGCCTGTTCCATGGCTTCGGCTTCTCGGGCGCGGGCTTCCAGATCGGCCCCGCCGCCGGCGAGGTACTCGCCGAGCTCGTGCGCGACGGCCGCAGCAGCACGCCGATCGATGCCTTCTCGATCGAACGCTTCTTTCCCGAAGAAACCACTACCAGCCCACCCTGAAAGGAAAACACCATGTCCCGTTTCCAGAAGACCTTTTTCTTCTCTCTTCGCCGGACCGTGCTCGGTGCGGCAGCAGTGGCCGCGCTCGCGGCCGGCGGCACCGCCGGCGCGCAGACCAAGACGCTCTACATCGGCATGAACGGCGGCACCATGGAGAAGGCATACACGCAGTACGTGTTTCCCGCCTTCGAGAAGGTCTACGGCGCCAAGGTGGTGGTGGTGCCGGGCACTTCATCCGACATCCTTGCGAAGGCGCAGGCCAACAAGGACCGCCCGCAAATGCATGTGATGTTCCTGGACGACGGCATCATGGTGCGCGCGATCGGCATGGGCCTGTGCCAGAAGCAGCGACCCAATCCGTCGCTCGCCGAGATCTATCCGGCCGCCCGCTTCAAGGACGACATGGCCAGCGGCGTGAGCCTGGGCATGACGGGCCTGGCATACAACGCCAAGATGTTCAAGGACAAGGGCTGGGCGCCGCCCACCTCGTGGATGGACCTGGCCGACCCCAAGTACAAGGGCAAGGTGGTGTTCCAGTCGATGTCGTCATCGTCCTTCGGGCTGCACGGCTTCTTGATGTTCAACCGCATCCAGGGCGGCAACGACAAGAACGTGGAGCCGGGCTTCAAGGCCTGGCCCACCACCATCGGCCCGAACGTGCTCGAGTACATCCCCAGTTCGGCCAAGCTCTCGGAAATGGTGCAGACCGGCGAAGCCGCGATCTTTCCGTTGACGCCCACGGCCGTGGCCGCGCTGAAGACCAAGGGCATTCCGGTGGAGTACGCGCCACCGAAGGAAGGCGCGGTGGTGCTGATGGTGGGCCAGTGCGTGATTGCCAACAACAGCGAGCCAGAGCTGTCGCAAAAGCTCGCCGAGTTTCTGCTGAGCCCGCTGGCTCAGGCCAACGTATTGCAGTACGGCGCGCAGATTCCCACCAACCCCAAGGCTCCGGCCGTGGGCGATGGGGTGAAGCAGGTGGCCGACATCAACCAGTGGATGAAGGCTGCGGTCACCATCGACTGGGACAGCATCAATGCGAATCGTCCTGCTTGGAATGCGCGTTGGAACAAGACTATTGAGAAGTGATCGCTGCGTGAGTTTTTGGAGCGGCGGTGTTCAGGGCGGCGCTCCCGCCGACGGGGTACCTTTCTCCGCGAATGTCCCCCGGGGCTGCGCCCCTCCTCCTTTATTTCGCTGCGCAAGGCACCCCATCAACGTGAGCGTGATCCAGAGCAGTCGTTGATCAGCGTTGCACCAGCCGCGTGCCCCAGTGCACAGGGCATCGGGTGCTCCCCGCAGCGAAATAAAGGAGGAGCCGAAGGCGGGGGACATTCGCGGAGGGGAGTACCCGGTGGCCTTTGCACACACCCTGAACAGCAGCGCCCCGAACCCGCAACAGCCCCGAGCAAAAGTTCTCAGCGATTCGCTTCCAGAATCCACCCCACGGCCTTCTCGGCCATCATCAGCGTCGGGCTGTTCGTGTTGCCACTGGTGATGGTCGGCATCGCGCCCGCGTCGACCACGCGCAATCCCTGCACGCCGCGCACACGCAGCTTCGAGTCGAGCACCGCCATCGGGTCGCCGTCGGCGCCCATCTTGGTTGTGCCCACCGGATGGAAGATCGTGGTTGCAATATCGCCCGCGAGGCGCGCCAGGTCTTCATCGCTCTGGTACTGCACGCCGGGCTTCCATTCCTCCGGCTTGTATTTGGCAAGCGCAGGCTGCGAGGCGATGCGGCGCGTCACGCGCAGCGAATCGGCCGCCACCTTGCGGTCTTCGTCCGTGCTCAGGTAATTGGGTGCAATGGCCGGCGCGTCCTGAAAGCGGGGGCTCCTGATCCGCACGGTGCCGCGGCTCGTGGGGTTGAGGTTGCACACGCTCGCGGTAAAGGCCGGAAAGCTGTGCAGCGGCTCGCCGAATGCGTCTAGCGACAACGGCTGCACGTGGTATTCGAGGTTGGGCCACTCGTGCTCGGGCGAACTGCGCGTGAATGCGCCCAGTTGCGAAGGCGCCATGCTCATCGGGCCGCTGCGCTTCATCAGGTATTCGAGGCCGATTTTTGCCTTGCCGTACATCGATGACGCCAGTACGTTGAGCGTGGGCGCGCCGTTGATCTTGTAGACCGCGCGAATCTGCAAATGGTCTTGCAGGTTGGCGCCGACGCCCGGTGCATCGACCACCACATCGATGCCATGCTGGCGCAGCAGCTCGGCCGGGCCGATGCCCGAAAGCTGCAGGATCTGCGGCGAGCCGATGCTGCCCGCACACAGCACCACCTCGCGCGTGGCATGCGCGGTGATCATCTCGTGGCCGTCCCACACCTGCACGCCGGTGCAGCGCTGGCTGCCGTCGGGCTGGGTCTCGATGATCAGCTTGGTGACGTGCGCATTGACCCACATCTCGAAATTGGGCCGGCCGTAGCACACGGGCCGCAAGAAGGCCTTGGCCGTGTTCCAGCGCCAGCCGTTCTTCTGGTTGACCTGGAAGTAGCCGACGCCTTCGTTGCTGCCGCGGTTGAAGTCGGTGCTGTGCGGCACGCCGGCCTCCACGGCGGCTTCGGCGAACGCGTCGAGGATGTCCCAGCGCAGGCGCTGCTTCTCCACCCGCCATTCGCCACCCGCACCGTGCAGCTCGTCCGCGCCAAGGTAGTAGTCCTCGTGCTTCTTGAAGTCGGGCAGCACGTTTTGCCACTTCCAGTCGTCGTCGCCCGTGAGCTGCGCCCACTGGTCGTAGTCGCGCGACTGGCCGCGCATGTAGATCATGCCGTTGATGCTGGAGCAGCCGCCCAGCGTCTTGCCGCGCGGGTAGCGCAGCGTGCGCCCGTTCAGCCCCGCATCGGGCTCGGTGCTGTAGAGCCAGTCGGTGCGGGGATTGCCGATGCAATACAGATAGCCCACTGGAATATGGATCCAGTGGTAGTCGTCCTTGCGGCCGGCCTCGATCAGCAGCGTGCGCTGTTGCGATTTTCGGGTCAGCCGGTTGCACATCAGCGCGCCGGCCGTGCCGCCTCCAATGACGATGTAGTCGAATGTGTTGTCGCTCATGGCGCCTGCTTGTCTCCGGGGGAACGATATTTTTGATGCTCATGGGCCTTTCGCAGGCCTCTTGGGCAAGTTTCGCCCAAGCTACCAACAAAAAGCCAATGATTTCGGCGTTGTTAGCTTATAAATCGTTCTTATATGACTGCCGCCGCCCTGGACCTCCAGATCTTGCGTGCCTTTGTGCTTGCGGCGCGCGAGGGCAGCGTGTCGCGCGCCGCCGAGCGGCTGCACCTGACGCAGCCTGCGGTGAGCCTGCAATTGAAGCGCCTGGCCGAAGAAACCGGGCTCCAGCTCTTCACGCGCACGCCGCACGGGCTGGCGCTCACTGCCGACGGGGCCGCGTTGCTGCCGCAAGCCGAGCGCGTGCTTTCGGCCGTGGGCGACCTGCAGCAGGCCGCGCGCAACCTGCAGGGCACGGTGCGCGGGGCGCTTCGCATCGGCACCATCCTCGATCCTGAGTTCACCCGGCTTGGCGTGTTCCTGCGCGAGCTTGTTGAATCCGCGCCGCAGATCGAGACGGAGCTTCGCCACGGCATGAGCGGCAACGTGCTGGCGCAGGTGCTGCGCGGCGAGCTCGATGTGGGTTTTCACCTCGATACGGATGACGACGGCGAGACCATCGCGCCAGCTCCGCTCGCGACGCGCACGCTCACCCGCTTCACCTACCGGGTGGTCGCACCCGCGGGTTGGGGGCCGCAGGTGCTGGGCCGCGACTGGAAGGCGCTGGCCGCCTTGCCATGGCTGGGCACGCCGCCGGAATCCGCGCATCACCGGCTGCTCAACAAGGTGTTCGGCCCGCTCGGGCTTTCGCCGCGACGGGCGGCGCTGGTGGACCAGGAAGCCTCGATGCTCGACCTGCTCAAGTCGGGCGTAGGGCTTAGCCTTTTGCGCGACTCCATTGCAATCCGCGAGAGCCAGTCGCACGGCCTGGTGATGGCCGACCGCGTGCAGCTGGACTGCGCGCTGCGCTTCGTCTCGCTGGCGGCCCGGCGCAACGAGCCCGTCATCGCGAGCGCATGGAACGCGTTGGCGCGAGCCTGGAACTGACCGGAAAAAGGGCGCGCTTGGCCATTCGAACGGCGTTCCGCCCTACGCAAAGCGCCGGCGTGGCGTACGGGAAAAGCCGATTCATCCGGTTACGATGCGCCCTTTCCGACCGCTTCTTTTTTCTTACTTCGCCCTGCTCCGCCGCACCATGCCCATAGCAACTTCGCCTGCCGACGCATCCGCCGCCGACAGCGTGTTGCCGCGCGTCGAGCAGCGCGAGCACGACGGCCGCAACTGGACCGTGGCGCGCGGACGATGGACCACGCTGGCCATATCCTCGCGGGCCGCGTGGCAGGCCATCGAGAAGGACCTGGCAGGCGCACCGCCGTCGGACGACCGCGCTTGGGACCTGCGCCCCATCGAGCAGCTCGACCACATCGGCGCGCAGCTGCTGTGGGAACACTGGCGCCACGACTGGCCGGCCACGCTCGAGATGTCGCCGCAGCACAAGGCGGTGCTCGACCAGGTGGCCCAGTACACGGTCGGAACGCCTGAAGACCCGCCGCCCACGCTCGCGGAGCGGCTGCGCCATTTTTCGCACACGGGTCCGCGCGCGCTGCAGGTGATGCGCGACTTCGTGGGGCTGGTCGGCCAGCTCGCACTCGATGCCTGCACGCTCGTCCGCGCGCCGCACCGAGCGCCGTGGCGCGATTTTTCAGGTCACCTGTATCAGTTCGGCGCCACGGCGCTGCACATCACGGCGCTGGTCGGCCTGTTGATTGGCGTGGTGCTGGCGTACCTGATCTCGCAGCAGCTTCGCCAGTACGGCGCCGAGGCTTTCGTGGTCAACATCCTCGGGCTTTCGCTGATCCGCGAGCTTGGGCCAGTGCTGGCTGCGGTGCTGATTGCGGGGCGCTCCGGATCGGCCATCACGGCGCAGATCGGCGTGATGCGCGTGACCGAAGAACTCGACGCCATGCGCGTGATGGGTATTCCGCACGGCTTCAGGCTGGTGATGCCGCGGGTGATGGCGCTTGCCATCGCGATGCCGCTGATCAGCCTCTGGACATCGATGGCGGCGCTTGCGGGCGGCATGCTCGCGGCCGATGCGGCGCTCGACATTTCGCCCGCCTACTTTCTTTCGGCGCTGCCGCGCGCGGTGCCCATGGTCAACCTCTGGCTCGCACTGGCGAAGTCGGCGGTGTTCGGCATCTTGATTGCACTGATCGGCTGCTACTTCGGCATGAAGGTGAAACCCAACACCGAGAGCCTGGGGCGCGGCACGACCTCGTCGGTGGTGACCTCGATCACCGCGGTAATTCTGGTCGACGCGCTGTTCGCGGTTTTGTTCAAGGGAATCGGATTCAGAGCATGACCGATTCGAACAACGTGGTCGATATCAGCAAGCTCTGGACGGTGTTCAAGAATGCCGAGGGCGAGCATGTGGTGCACCGCGATCTCGAGCTGCACATCGCGCGCGGCGAAGTGCTCTCGCTGGTGGGCGGATCGGGCACCGGCAAGACGGTGCTGCTGCGGCAGATCCTTGGGCTTGAAAAACCTTCGAAGGGCACGGTCGAGGTGCTGGGCCAGGCGCCCGGCGAGCTCAGCGCGAAGGGCGCAGCCAACGTGGGCATGCTGTTCCAGCACGGCGCGCTGTTCTCGGCGTTCAGCGTGCTCGAAAACATTGCCTTTCCGCTGCGCGAGCTCAAGCTGCTGCCCGACGAACTGATCCGCAACGCGGCACTGGTCAAGCTGCAGATGGTGGGCCTGCAGCCCCGGCACGCCAACATGAGCCCGGCCGATCTGTCGGGCGGCATGATCAAGCGCGTGGCGCTGGCGCGCGCGCTCATCATGGACCCGCCGTTGCTGCTGCTCGACGAGCCCACGGCCGGTCTCGACCCCGAAGCCTCCGACAGTTTTTGCGACCTGCTGCGCGGCCTGCACCGCGAACTGGGCTTGACGGTGGTCATGGTCACGCACGACCTGGACACGCTGTTCGACCTGAGCACCCGCATTGCGGTGCTGGCGGACCACAAGGTCATCGTCAGCGGCTCGGCGCGCGAGGTCATCGCGTATCCGCATCCGTTCATCCACGAATATTTTCTGGGAGGGCGCGGCCAGCGCGCCTTGGAGGCCCTGCATGACAAACCCTCCAACGCCGCGCCGCCACCTGCCGGCGCGGCCCACTGAAAGGTAGCCACACATGGAAAACAAAGCCCATGCCCTCGCCGCCGGCGCCTTCGTGCTCGGCCTCATTGCCGTGCTCGTGGGGCTGGTGGTCTGGTTCACGCGCGACGACACTGTGCGCAACATCTACGAGCTCTCCACGCGCGACCCGGTCAGCGGCCTGCAGCCGCAGGCCATGGTGCGCTACCGGGGCATTGCGGTCGGCAAGGTGACCTCGATCGACTTCGACCCCAAGACCAAGGGCAACGTGCGCGTGCGCATCACGGTCGACCAGCGCGTGCCGCTCACCACGTCGAGCTTTGCCACGCTGAGCTACCAGGGCGTGACCGGCCTGGCGTTCATCGCGCTGGACGACAAGGGCGAATCGAACGTGGTGCTTGCACCCAACAACGACGACCCGCCGCGCATTCCGCTCAAGCCCTCGATGCTCGCGCAACTGCAGGACCGCGGCGAAGCCATCATCGACCAGATCGACGAAGCCACGAAGCGCGCCAACCAGCTGCTCGGCGACGGCAACCAGAAGCGGGTGGCCGATGCGCTGGAGAACATCGCGGCGGCATCGGCCAGCGCCAATACGCTGCTCAAGCAGCTGGATAACACGGTGAAGACAGGCCTCAACCCGACACTCGCGGCGCTGCCCGGCACGCTGTCGTCAGTAAAGACGGCGGCCGGCGATGTCTCGCGCGTGGCCAACAACTTCAACACCACGGTGAGCCGCCTCAATGCGCCCGAAGGCCCGATCGAACGCCTGGGCGATGGCACCAAGGCGCTGGCGCAGGCAGTCGACTCGTTCAACTCGGCCACGCTGCCGCGCGTGAACCGGGTGGCCGACGACACTTCGCGCGCGGTGCGCCGGCTGGGCCGCGCGGCCGACGGCATCAACGACAACCCGCAATCGCTGCTGTTCGGCAACGGCGGCACCGCGGCGGGGCCGGGCGAGCCCGGCTTCTCCGCGCCGCCCACCACCAATTCGCTGGGACGCCCCTGAAGTGATGACCATGAAGAAGAACGCCATGCACTCCCGTCCATCCCTCGGTCTCGGCCTGGGTTCCGGCCTGACACTGGGCCTGGCGCTGCTGCTTGCCGGCTGCGGCGCGCTGCCCGACAAGCCCGCGCGCGCAACGCTGTACGACTTCGGGCCCGGCATTGCCGCGTCGGCCGCGGCCGCCAATCCACCCGCCGCCGCATTGCCCACGCTGGCGCTGGCCGAAATCGAGAGCAACGCGCGGCTCGACGGCACGCAGATTCTTTACCGGCTGGGCTATGCCGATGCCAACGAACTGCGGCCCTACGGCCAGTCGCGCTGGAGCCTGCCGCCGGCACAGCTGCTGCGGCAGCGGCTGCGCGATGCGCTTTCCGAACGGCGCACGGTGCTGGGCCCGGAAGAAAGCGCGACCATCGCGCGCACCGAGGGCCGCGTGCCCGACACGCTGCGCATTTCGCTCGACGAGTTCAGCCACTATTTCGAATCGGCCGGCAGCAGCGTGGGCCTGGTGCGCCTGCGCGCCACGCTGATCCGCGGCACCACGGGCGGCGACCGCGTGCTCGGCCAGCGCACCTTCACCGTGCGCCGGCCGGCACCGAGCGCCGATGCGCCCGGCGGCGTGAAGGCGCTGGCCGCGGCCACCGATGCGGCCGTGGCCGACATCGTGCAGTGGGTCGACCAGCAGCCTCGGCAGTAAGCTCGGTTCGGCCCGACGCCACCCTACCAATAACCCCGAGGAGACCTCACCATGAACGCAACACGCATCGCCGGCATCCTGCTCATCGTGGCCGGCATCGCGGGCCTCGGGCTCGGCGGCTTCAGCTTTACCAAGGAAACGCACCAGGCCAAGTTGGGCCCGCTGGAGTTTTCGGTGAAGGAAAAGCAGCAGGTCAACTTCCCGGCCTGGGCGAGCGTGGCCGCCATCGTGGTGGGCGGCGCTCTGGTGCTGTTCGGCGGCAAGAAGAGCTGATCGGCATTCAGGCCGGCGAGCCGCCGAGCCCCGCCAGCAACTGCGGCAGCAGGATTTCGGATTCCCCGCGCAAGACCACCGCGGCCGCGTCGTCCAGATGCGGCAACGGCTCCATATTGAGCGTGATCAGCCGGCTGCCATGCGACGCCGCCATCTGCGGCAGCTCGGCCGCCGGATACACGATGGCCGTGCTGCCGACCACCATGAACACGTCCGACTCCTGCGCGGCCGCCTGCGCATCGAGCAGCACGCCCTGGTTCAGCATTTCCCCGAACATGACGACGTCCGGCCGGGCGCGCGAGGCGCAGCGCATGCAGCGGTGAAAGGGCCACGGGCCCTGGCGGTTGCCGCAATGGTCGCAGCGCCACCGGCGCAGCGAGCCGTGCAGTTCGAGCACGTCGAGCCCGCCGGCCAGCGTCAGCAGCCCGTCGACGTTCTGCGTGATGAGGCGCGTGGCGGGCCGCAGCCGCTGCAGCAGCGCAAGCGCGGTATGCCCCGGGTTCGGCTGCGCGTCCTCCACCGCGGAAAGCCGCCGCGACCAGAAGCGCGTGAATCCCGCGGGGTCGCGCTGCAGGTCTTCGGCATGCGAGTACTGCAGCGCGTTCTGGTTCATCCAGAGTCCGTCGCTGTCGCGGTAGGTCGGAATGCCGGAGGCCTTTGACAGCCCGGCGCCGGAGAACACGACGATGCGCCGGGCGGCGCTCAGCAAGGCAATGGCGGATTCGATCGGGGGTGTGGAAGACGAAGCGGTGATGTCCGGGCTCATGGATCCAGGTGTGCGGAGGCGTTTCTTCCGGCCGACGTTGCGCCCAGCCGCTCGGACACCGTGCCCGCGCAGGCCTTGAGCGCGCGTGCGATTTCGCCGTCCCAGCCGGTGTCGAAGATGGCGGCCGGGCCGATGGCCGTGACCGAGAGCACGATGGCGCCCGTGTGGTCGAACACCGGCGCCGCCATGGCGCTCACGCCCTCGATCACCTCGCCTTCCGAGCGGCTGACGCCGTGCACGCGCACTTCCTGCAGTTGGCGCTCGAATTCGCTCCACGACGGCAGCGGCGGCTGCGGCGGCATGCCGGCCAGCGGCGGCTGCTCGCCCGCCTTGCGCTGCTTTTGCCGCTGGCGCTCGGCGTCGAGCAGTTGCTTGACTGTTTCGGCCTCCAGGTAGGCGGCGAACACGCGGCCAGAGGCCGTGTTGGTGAGCGAGAACACCGTGCCGTGGCGCATGTTCACATGCACCGGCGACGGCGATTCGGCCGTGCGCACGATGGTGGCGCCTCGTGCCCCCCACACTGCCAGCGCCACCGTGTGGCCGATGCGCTGCGCCAATCCCGCGATGAGCGGCGTCGCAATGTGCACCGGGTCGGCCTGCTGCAGGCTGATGAGCCCCAGTTGCAAGGCCAGCGGGCCGAGCAGATAGTGGCCGCTGGCGCGGTCCTGCTCGATCAGGCCCAGCCGTCCGAAGCTCACCATGTACGGGTGGGCCTTGGCGGCCGTCATGTCGGCTTCCCGCGCCAGGTCTTTCAGGGCCATCGGCCGGCCGTGGTGCACCAGCGCGCGCAGCAGCTGGCCGCCCACTTCGATGCTCTGGATGCCACGCTGGGCGGCGCGGTCGGTCTCGTTGGCTGCCATGGCCGCCTTGGCGTCTGATTGTTCGTTCATGAAGAAGGGATTAGACATTAACTGATCTCGGGCTTACACTTCAGAAATTCGTTAACCGCAAATTCATTTGCTTTAGACGAATCAAATTTCGATCCACTCGACGGAGACACACGATGAGCCAAGCCAAGAAGTTCGCCAGCCAGGCCGACATGGAAGAAAAGAAGATCACCTTCAGCCAGATCTCGGAGCACGCCTGGGCCTACACGGCCGAGGGCGATCCGAACACCGGCATCGTCATTGGCGACGACTGCGTGCTGGTGGCCGACACCCAGGCCACGCCCGCCATGGCGGCCGACGTGGTGCGCCGCATCCGCGAGGTGACTGACAAGCCCATCAAGTACGTGGTGCTCACGCACTACCACGCGGTGCGCGTGCTGGGCGCGGCCGGCTATGGGGCCGAGCACATCCTGGCCAGCCAGGACACGCGCGACCTGATCGTGGAACGCGGCGAGGCCGACAAGGCCAGCGAAATCGGCCGCTTTCCGCGCCTGTTCCAGAACGTGGAAACAGTGCCGCCAGGCCTGACCTGGCCCACCATGACCTTCACCGGCAAGATGACGCTGTGGCTCGGCAAGCTCGAGGTGCAGTTGATCCAGCTCGGCCGCGGCCACACCAAGGGCGACACGGTCGTGTGGCTCCCGCAAGAGCGCACGCTGCTGTCGGGCGACCTGGTCGAGTTTGGCGCCACGCCGTACGCCGGCGACGCCTACTTCCAGGACTGGCCGAAAACGCTGGACAACATCGCGGCGCTCAAGCCCGCCGCGCTGGTGCCGGGCCGCGGCGCCGCTCTCACCACGCCGGCCGAAGTGGCCGAGGGCCTGACCGGCACGCGCAACTTCATTTCCGACGTGTACGCGAGCGTGCAGGAGGGCGTGAAGGCCGGGCGCGACCTGAACACTGTCTACAAGGACACCTACGCCAAGCTCAAGCCCAAGTACAGCCAGTGGGTGATCTTCGATCACTGCATGCCGTTCGACGTGAGCCGCGCGTACGACGAAGCCTCGGGCCATGCCGATCCGCGCGTGTGGACGGCGGAGCGGGACATCGAGATGTGGAAGGCGCTCGAAGGCTGAAGTCCCGAGTCACGGAGACAAACGTGCTCGACTACCAAAGCCTGCGCTTCGACTACAAGCGCCACGCCGACCAGGATGCGCCCTCGCCCGCCCGCCGCCCGGTGGTCGTCGTCGGCGCCGGCCCGGTGGGCCTCACGCTGGCCATCGACCTTGCGCTGCGCGAGATTCCGGTGGTGCTGCTCGACAACGACAACACCCTTTCCAGCGGCTCGCGCGCGATCTGCTTTGCCAAGCGCACGCTCGAGGTGTTCGACCGCCTCGGCTGCGGCGACCGTATGGTCGGCAAGGGCGTGTCGTGGCATGTGGGCCGGGTGTTCTTCCACGACGAGCAGGTCTACAGCTTCGACCTGCTGCCCGAACCCGGCCACGAGCGTCCGGCCTTCATCAACCTGCAGCAGTACTACGTCGAGGGCTATCTCGTCGAGCGCGCCGCGGCGCTGCCGCTGATCGACCTGCGCTGGAACAACAAGGTGACGGGCATCGAGCAGAACGACGGCGGCGCCGTTCTCACTGTGGAAACGCCCGAGGGCGACTACCGACTGCAAGCCGACTATGTTGCCGCCTGCGACGGCTCGCGCTCGAACCTGCGCCAGTTGCTGGGGCTCGAAGCCAAGGGCCGCACCTTCCGCGACCGCTTCCTGATTGCGGACATCACGATGGATGCGCAGCTGCCTACCGAGCGGCGCTTCTGGTTCGACCCGTCGTTCCACCCGGGCCAGAGCGTGCTGCTGCACAAGCAGGCCGACGGCATGTGGCGCGTCGACTTCCAGCTCGGCTGGGACGCCGACCCGGTGGAAGAGCGCAAGCACGAAAACATCACGCCGCGCGTGCGTGCGCTGCTCGACAGCATCGGCTTCGAAGGCGTGCAATTCACCATCGGCTGGGCGAGCGTCTACACCTTTGCCTGCCAGCGCATGGAGCGCTTTCGCCATGGCCGCGTGCTGTTTGCGGGCGACTCGGCGCACGGCGTGTCGCCCTTTGGTGCGCGCGGCGCCAATTCGGGCGTGCAGGACGCGGACAACCTCGCATGGAAGCTCGCGGCCGTGCTCCGGAGCGAGGCACCCGATGCGCTGCTCGACAGCTACGCGAGCGAGCGCGAATTCGCGGCCGACGAAAACATCCGCAACTCCACGCGCGCGACCGACTTCATCACGCCCAAGAGCGAAGTGAGCCGCCTGTTCCGCGACGCGGTGCTGGAGCTGACGAAGCGCCATGCGTTTGCGCGCACGCTGGTCAACAGCGGGCGGCTCTCGGTGCCGGCGGTGCTGCGTGATTCGCCGCTCAACACGCCCGACGCCGACACCTTTGCCGGTGCGATGGTCCCCGGCGCCGCAGCGGCCGACGCCCCCGTGGTGCGCACCGATGGCAGCAGCGGCTGGCTGCTGCGCGAATGCCATGTGGCGCAGTTCACGGCGCTGGTATTCGGCACCGGTGAAGCGACCGAACGCAGCCTGCAGGCGCTGAAGGCATGCGACCTTCCGTTGCACATCGTGCGCGTGAAAGACGCTACGACCGCAGGCGAACTCGCCATGCACCGCTATGACGCGCAACCCGGCACCGTCTACCTGCTGCGGCCCGACCATCACGTGTGCGCGCGCTGGCGGCAACCCACGGCGGGGAACATCCGCGCCGCCATAGACCGTGCGTTGGCAAAGGGATGAGCAGCACCATGCAACCACATCTGATCACCACGCCGAACCTCGAAGCACCCGACGATTTCTACGAGGCGCTGATCGAGGCCCACCAGGGGCTTTCCAACGAAGAGAGCCATGCCTTCAACGCGCGGCTCGTGCTCGTGCTGGCCAACCACATCGGCTCGCTGGCCGTGCTGCGCGAGGCTTTCGAGGCCGCACGCGGCAGCTGAACACATACCGGCGCCATCGCCCCGATTTTCGAAAGAGAACACCATGACCCATCCAACCGCCAGTGCCGAGCGGCGCTACCAGAGCGGCTTCGGCAACGAGTACGCCTCCGAAGCCGTGGCCGGTGCCCTGCCCCAGGGCCGCAACAACCCGCAGCGCGCGCCCTTCGACCTTTACACCGAGCTGCTCTCGGGCACCGCCTTCACCGCGCCGCGCCATGAAAACCGCCGCACCTGGCTGTACCGCCGCCAGCCCTCGGTGGTGTCCGGCCGCTACCAGCCGTATGCCCAGCCGCACTGGACCACCGGCGCCGACCGCGAAATCGCATTGCCGCCCGAGCCGCTGCGCTGGCATCCGATGCCGCTCGACGGCGCGGCCGATGTGGACTTCATCGACGGCATGCACACCGTCGCAGCCAACGGCGATGCCGAATCGCAGGTCGGCATCGGCTCGCTCATGTACCTTGCGGGCCGCTCGATGGAGAAACGCGCCTTCGTCAACGCCGACGGCGAAATGCTCGTCGTGCCGCAGCAGGGCCGCCTGGTCATCACCACCGAGCTCGGCGTGCTCGACGTGAAGCCCGGCGAGATCGCGGTGCTGCCGCGCGGCATGGCGTTCAAGGTGGCATTGCCCGACGGAATCTCCCGAGGCTATGTCTGCGAGAACTACGGTGCGCATTTCCGCCTGCCCGAGTTGGGCCCCATCGGCTCGAACGGCCTGGCCAACGCGCGCGACTTCCAGGCTCCTGTGGCGGCTTTCGAGGAAGACGGCGGTGCCTACGAGCTGGTGAAGAAATTCGGCGGCCGCTTCTGGAAGGCACCAACCAGGCAGTCGCCTTTCAACGTGGTCGCATGGCACGGCAACCTGGCGCCGGTGAAGTACGACACGGCCAACTTCATGGTGATCGGCTCCATCAGCTTCGACCATCCCGATCCTTCCATCTTTACGGTGCTGACCTCGCCGAGCGACACGCCCGGCACCGCGAACTGCGACTTCGTGATCTTCCCGCCGCGCTGGATGGTGATGGAAAACACCTTCCGTCCGCCCTGGTTCCACCGCAACCTCATGAGCGAGTTCATGGGGCTTGTGCTCGGCGAATACGACGCCAAGCCGGGCGGCTTCAAGCCCGGCGGCGCGAGCCTGCACAACTGCATGGTGCCGCACGGGCCGGACGAGGAAGCCTTCGACAAAGCCACGCACACCGACCTGAAGCCGCACAAGCTCGACAACACGCTGGCCTTCATGTTCGAAAGCCGGTACCGCTTAATTCCGACGAACTTCGCGCTGCAGAGCCCCGCGCTGGACACCGACTACGCCGATTGCTGGGCGGGCCTCAAGGACCAGTTCAAGCCCTGACGGCCGACGAGCAGGCGCCACATCCAAAGAAAGACATTCCATGACCATCGCACTCAACGCCACCCACGACCCGAAGCTGCGCAGCTGGGTTGCCTCGGCCAATGAAGCCGGCTGCGACTTCCCGATCCAGAACCTGCCCTTCGGCCGCTTTCGCGCGGCGGGCAGCAGCGAGGCCTTTCGCATCGGGGTGGCCATTGGCGACCAGGTGCTCGACCTGAAGGCCGCAGGCCTGGTCGATACCGACGACATGAACGCGCTGATGAACGCGGGCGTGAAAGACCGCCAGGCGCTTCGCGCGGCCATCTCGGCGGGCCTTGCGGAAGGCAGCGGCAAAGAGGCCGCATGGTCGAAGGCGCTGCTGCCTCAGGATGCGGCCGAGCTCACCGTGCCCTGCCGCATCGGCGACTACACCGATTTCTACACCGGCATTCACCACGCCACCACCATCGGCAAGCTGTTCCGCCCCGACCAGCCGCTGATGCCCAACTACAAGTGGGTGCCCATCGGCTATCACGGCCGTGCGTCGTCGATCGGCGTGAGCGGCCAGGTCTTCAAGCGCCCGCAGGGCCAGACCAAGGCGCCAGACGCCGCAGAGCCGAGCTTCGGCCCTTCGAAGCGGCTCGACTACGAGCTGGAGCTTGGTTTTCTGGTCGGCCGCGGCAACGCACTCGGCGAGCCGATTGCCATCGGCGAGGCCGAAGAGCATCTGTTCGGCGTGACGCTGCTCAACGACTGGTCGGCGCGAGACCTGCAGGCCTGGGAATACCAGCCGCTCGGCCCCTTCCTCGCGAAGAACTTCGCGAGCACGCTATCGCCGTGGATCGTGACGATGGAAGCGCTGGCGCCGTTCCGCGCCAGGTTCGAGCGGCCCGCGGGAGACCCGCAACCGCTGCCTTACCTCGATGCGCCCTCGAACCGCGAAAGCGGCGCGCTCGACATCACGCTCGAAGTGCTGCTGCAGACCGCGAAGATGCGCGCCGCAGGTGAAGCGCCCACACGGCTCACGCGCGGCAACACCACCGAAGCCGCCTACTGGACGGCCGCGCAGCTCGTTGCACACCACACGGTGAACGGCTGCAACCTGCAGCCGGGCGACCTGCTGGGCTCCGGCACGCTCTCGGGCCCCAAGCCCGACGAAGCCGGCTCGCTGATGGAGCTGACGCTCGGCGGCAAGCAGCCGATCACGCTGCCCAATGGCGAGAAACGCACGTTCCTTGAAGACGGCGACACGCTGGTCATGCGCGGCTACTGCGAGCGGGAGGGTGCGGTGCGAATCGGGCTGGGTGAAGTCAGCGGCACGGTGGCAGCGGCTTAGGGTGTTGTCCCCTCTCCCTCTGGGAGAGGAGAAAAACCGTCAGGGCGCGGTGGCAGCAGTGCCAGCCACTGGCCAAGCCACTTCACTCGCCACGCGCGGCTTGCCGATCGGGGCGCCGGCCTTGCCGATCCTGATGGCAGCCATGTCGGCCTCGCTCGGGTACTGGTCCATCAACACGTAGTCGAACACGCGGCGCGCAATGGGTGCCGCGGCGCCCGCGCCCCAACCGGCGTTCTCGACGATCACTGCCAGGGCGATCTTCGGGTTGTTGACAGGCGCAAACGCCATGAACAGCGCGTGATCGCGCTGGTGCTCTTCGAGCGCGCGGGCGTTGTACTTGGTGTTCTGCGCCTGGGTCACGGCCTGCGCCGTACCCGTCTTGCCGGCCGCCTGGTAGCCCGCGCCGGCGAACACCCCGCGCGCGGTTCCGCTGGTGACCACGCTGGTCAGTCCTTCGCGGATCACCGCGATGTTGGCCGGCGTATAGCCGAGGTTCTCCGCGGGCGGTTGCGGCAGCGGGGCCACTTCGCCGCTAACCGTGTTGCGCGTGGCGAGAGCAACGTGCGGCTTGCGCTTCATGCCGCCGTCGGCCACGATGGCCGTGGCCTGCGCGAGCTGCAGCATGGTGAAGGTGTTGTAGCCCTGGCCAATGCCCAGCGAAATGGTTTCGCCCGCGTACCACTTCTTCTGCTCGGGCCGCTTGTATGCGTTGCGTTTCCACTCGGTGCTGGGCAGCACGCCGCGCACCTCGCCGCCCAGGTCGATGCCGGTGATCTGGCCGAAACCCAGCGGCTTCATGAAGTCGTGGATCAGGTCCACGCCCATCTCGTTGGCCAGCGAGTAGTAATAGATGTTGCTCGACAGCTGGATCGAGCGCCGCATGTCGACGCCGCCGATGTTGCCTTCGGGGCTGCCGAAGCGGTGGCCGCCAAAGTTGAAATACCCGGGGTCGTTCACTACCACGTTCGGGCCGCGCTTGCCGGTTTGCAATGCAGCCAGCGCCATGAAGGGCTTGTAGGTCGAGCCGGGCGGATAGGTGCCACGCAGCGCCCGGTTGAGCAGCGGCTTGTCGAGCGATTCGCTGAGCTCTTTCCAGCTTTCGGTGTCGATGCCTTCGACGAAGAGGTTGGGGTCGAAGGTCGGCTTGCTCACGAAGGCCAGCACCTCGCCGGTCTTGGGGTCGATGGCCACCAGCGCGCCGCGGCGGTCGCCGAACATGTCTTCGACCAGCTTCTGCAGCTTGATGTCGAGCGACAGCATCACGGTGTTGCCTGGCGTGGCCGGATGGCTCGCAAGCCGGCGCACCGCGCGGCCGCCGGCCGAGGTTTCCATCTGCTCGACGCCGGTATGGCCGTGCAGTGTTTTTTCGTAGCTTTGCTCGATGCCGAGCTTGCCGATGTAGTCGGTGCCCTTGTAGTTGGCCTGGTCTTCCTCGGCCCAGTCTTCCATCGCGGTCTTCTCGCGCTGGTTGATGCGGCCGATGTAGCCGAGCACGTGCGAGGCGACCTCGCCATGCGGATAGTTGCGGAACAGCCGCGCCTTGATTTCCACGCCCGGGAAGCGGTAGCGCTGCGCCGCGAAACGGGCCACTTCTTCGTCGTTCAGGCGGGTGCGGATCGGAATGGAGTCGAAGCTGCGAGAGTCTTCGCGCAGGCGCTTGAAGCGGCGGCGGTCGCGCGGCGAAACCTCGAGCACCTGGGTCAGCGCGTCGATGGTCTCTTCGACGTCGCCCACCTTGGAAGGCGTGATCTCCAGCGTGTAGGCGGAGTAGTTGGAGGCCAGCACGATGCCGTTGCGGTCGAGGATGAGCCCGCGGTTCGGCACCACCGGCACGATGGCCGTACGGTTGCTCTCGGCCTGCTCGGCGAGGTCGTCATGCCGCACCACCTGCAGGTAGAACAGCCGCGAGCCCAGCAGCCCGAAGGCGAAGAGCACCACCATGCCGATCACGATCACGCGGCGCTTGAAGCGCGCGAGGTCGGCGGCAACGTTGCGGATTTCGGTCATGGCGGCGTGAGCTTAGGCGCGTGCAAGTGCGTTGGCAAATGCATAGGAAGGTGGACTGCCCGGCTTAGAGCGGGCGGTTCTCGTCGGGTTCCGGCGTGCGGCGCTGGGGCGCCAGCAGCAGCGCCGTTGCCAACGGCCACAGCGCGGCCTCGATGACCGGGGAGGCCAGCACCCACCAGCCCGGAAAAAT